>DAOUFX010000027.1:0-18816 GCA_034429675.1 Anaerolineae bacterium
TAGAATTCAATCGCGAGATCCTGCACGATGATGCGCTGGCCGGTTCCCGCCGCCAGGACGGTCGTCCAATTCGTCTGCCCCTGCACCCGATACTCGATCTTCACGCTGATGTTGGCGTCGTGGGTGTCCAGAAAGATGCCAATGGCGTGCAGCATCTTCAGCCGGTGCACCGAGTCCATCGAAAGCCAGGCGGTCGTCAGCGCGGCCGTCGCGGCGCGCTTGTAGGTGCTGGTGTGGTGTAAGCCGAGTTGGTTGCTCATAGCGGGTTCTCGTCCGTGTAAGTGCCGCTGCCGATGAGCAGCAGTTCGCCGCCCAGATTGTGCAGCACCGGGACGTGCAGCGTGCCCGCGTGAGCGACCATCGTGAGCGGCATAAAAGTGCTGAAGGTTTTGTTGGGCCGCAACATGTCCACGTATTGGGGCGCCGGATTGTAGGAATACTGGCTGCGCAGGTCGTAGTAGAGCAGATGGGCGCGCCAGTTGAGGATGCCGAAGTTTTGGTATTCCTGCGCCAAGCTGACGCTGGGGGTCTCGGCGATCAGCTCGATCTGGCTCCCGTTGAACTCATAGAGCATCAGCGAGTCGGCGTTGCTGCCGCCCCAGACCAGCTCGCTGGCGCGCTGGATGCCCGGCGAAAAGTAGAAGTTGTCGTCGTGCACCGCGAACAACGAGCCATACGCCAGGTAACGCCCCGATCCCGCCACGCTGGCGATCTCGGAGATGCCCGCCGAATTCAAGCGGTAGATGTCGAGGCTGCCGTCAGGACGGCTGGCGGCATAGAGGATGTAGCCGCGAAAGTGGGTCAGGAATTGCGGATCGAGCGGATGCGCCGGCGTGTAGTAGGCTTCGAAAGCTGTTTCAGCCGCATTCAGCCGCATCACCGCGCCGTTGGCGCGGAGCAGATAGACCTCGTTCTCAACCACCGCTAAAATCCTGGCGTCGTTGCCGGCGTAGAGCTGGCTGTAGGTTGTGGCCGTGTGCGCCCCGGCCCACACGCCGCTGGTGCTGATCAGGTAGATTCTGCCGTTGTAGTAAACCGCATTGCGTTTCGCCTTCCCGGCCACGTTCCCGGTCACGTTGGTGGTCTTCACATAAAAGTCATCTTCGAGCAAGCTGGTGATGTAGAAAACCTGCACGCTGTTGGTGTTGTAGTTCTGCCCGATGAAGGCGTAAACGCCAAAGTATCCCGTGCTTATGAAGACCGCCGCGTGCTTGTAGAGCCAGTCCTGCGGCAGTAGAATCTGGTCGGACCAGGCAGGAGCCAGACGTAGGCGCGTCTTGGTCTGATCGAGGTAGAGATTTTCGGAGGAGTAGTAGTCGCCGTCGTGGTCGTAATGCGTCACGCCGGCGTTCTTGAAGGTCGTTTGGACAAATTCACAGACTTTGACGGCCATTGGCTTACCAGCCTCCATCCTCCCAGCGATCGAGCAGCGGCGCGCCGGCGATGCCGGAAGCGCGCGCCGCCGCCTGGCGCGAAAGCCGCGCCAGGCCGTTCCGAAAGTCACGCAATTGCTGTTCGCCCCACTCGTTCATGCGCTGCGAAGTCCAGCCGTCCACGTTCACCCGGTCCGCCACGCTCAAAGCCCGGCTGCGCGCCGCGTGGCCTGTGGCTCCGACCACAATCAGACTCGCCTGGTCGTCGGGCAATGTCGTTTCCGTCGCCGCGTCCAACCCATTCAACGTGTGCCGCGCCGTGTAGAAGACCCGCACCACGTCGCCGGCCTGAGGATCGAGGCCATCGTCAATCCACAAGACTTTGCCGGGCCACTCCTCGAACTTGCGCCAGGCCGGAGGGTAATCCGTCGCCACATATTCCCACCACACCCGCTCTACGTGTAAAAGCGGGGGCAGCGCCGCCAGACTGACCTCGCGCCCGGCGCTCGCCAGCGTCACCGCCCCCACCGCGCGGTGCGGCTGCACCTGCGAAAACTCGTCCAGCGCCAGCCGGATCGCCTCATCGAGCGCGCCGGTAGTCCAATGCGTGTTACCGGCGTCTTCCAACACCTGCTCCACGCGGTCACGCAGATCGGTTAGCGTCGCAGCCATACCACCGCTTTGATCTTGTCGCCGGCGTTCGCCTGCGCCGCCACCAGCTTCAGCCGTCCGTGCACCACGTATTCCCCGTAAACCGTCAAGGCGCCGCCCACGTTGTCATTGAGCGCGCGCCGGGGATACAACTTGGCATCGGCGGCCACATTCGCCCGGTTCACAATCGCCTCGCCGGCCGGATCGCTTTCGTCCATCAGCGTCACGTCAGTCGTGGCCGGATCGTCGCCAACGTAACTCACGTTCACCGCCAGCACCTCGCCGGCCACCGGCGCGCTGAACGCCGTCGCCCCCGCACTCCCATCGGCCCCCGTGCAAATTGCCTCGATCTCTACCCTTTCGATCATTCCCGGCTCCCCCTCTGCGTCTCCGCGCCTCAGCGCCTCTGCGTTGAACAACTCCGGGGTAGGCAGCGGGCTAATCCCCTGCTCCCCGATCCCCGACACAAAATCCATCGCCACACTCCCCGCGATGGAAAGACACACCAAAATCAACCCAATCAAAGCGGTTTTTAACCGCGCAATGTCTTCCGGCTTCAAACTCAAACGCATGGTTTCACTCCCCTTTCTTGAGTACGCGCGTACTCAAATTTAACCTTCCGCAACTTTCAACTTGCCAACTTGCGACTTTCAACCCTCCGCAATGTAATGCTCCCGCAGGTACTTCCGAATCTTCCCCAACGTGAACTCGCTGACGCTCGCCACGTTCAGTAGCGCTTCATCCGTCGCCTTCACCAGGTCCGCGCACGTCGCAAAGCCCGCCGCGTGCAGCGCCCGCGCGATCTCCGGCCCCACATACGGAATCGCCGTGAAGTCATCCTCCTCCGGCTGAGGGACTCTCTTCTTCTTTCCGCCTTCCGCCTTCTTCCCTCTGCCTTCTTCCTTTCCCCCTGGCCGCCACTCAAACGTACCGGCAGGGAGATGCAGCGTCAGCCCGCCATCCCCTGCCTCTTCTACGCGGTAAACCGGCCCGCTCAAGCCCAACTCGGCCAGGGCCAGGTCAAAGTTGCGCGGCAACGTGTCCATCGTCAGGCCGCGCAGAACAAGACCACGCACACATTCGCCATGTGGCTGGCGTGATCGGTGATCGTGACACTGACCACATCTCCATCCTCAACGGCGGGATACTCGTTGCCGGGATTCGCTAAGAGCGCCCCGTCGAACTGCTTCTTCTCGTACTCCGCCGGCGCGCCGCTCACCCCAAACCCCTTCGCCGCCAGGAACCCGTCAGCGTCTGCCGCAGTTCCCACCGCAATCGTGCCGGCGTTCGCCGTCGTATTCACCGCGCTCACCCCCAAAATCTGCAGCGGTCGCTGCGCCTTGAACGTGAACGTATGATTCGCCGCCAGCGTCCCCGGAATCGTAAACGTCATCGCAATCTGATCCACAACTTTCCTCCTGTCTCTCTCTTTCCTAACTAAAAAACTCTCTGTGTCCTCTGTGTGCTCTGTGGTGAAAATCTTTCTTACACGTTGTGCTTAAAGAGCCCCCGGTAGTCCATTGGCCCTGTTGCGAAGAAGAAGCGCACCTTCACCGGCAGCACGTCGTTGGTGAACATCAGCCCGGCCGTGGGGCTGGCCACCGAGAATATCTCCGGCGTGCGCCCGTAGCGATACCCGATCCCGATGCTCGGATACAACGCCGGGTCGGCCTGCGCCATCCAGTTGGCCGTGTTCGTCCAGAACGGGCACACCACCAGCCGGTTGCGCGCATTGCGCAGCCGCGTCTCGCGCGTCTCGCCCTCCGCATCCACATTCACGTCGTTGTAGTCGGTCCCCGGCTTGCCCTCCGAGGCCAGCGTCTCCAGGCCCAGGTCTTCCAGGTCAATCGGCACCCACAACAATCGTGGCCGCAACACCGCACCCAATCGCTCCCCGGAATTCGTCTCGCCCAACTTCATCATGGCGATCTTGGTGCTACGCCAGCTCGCCAGGCTCAGAGCGCTGGTCCCCAGGTTGCCGTTGAGAGCGTGGAAGAGCGCGCGTTGATTCGAGGCATCGTAGTAGATGTTCGGCCCCACGCCGCTGTTGGCGGTCGCGATCCCGGCGATGGCCTTGCCCAGCGTCAGCCAGGCCGCCTGCGCCAGGGCGCCGGGAGCGGCAACGACTTGTTGAGTGTCGTCCTTGTCAATCGCTTCCAGCGTGATCCCCAGGTAGCCGCCCTTCTTCACGAAGTCCGCCCGCTGCGCCAGATCGCCCCAGGTCAGTTCGGCGTAGGCCTGTCCTGCTGGGACGGTGGGGAGCTCCCCGACCCCGCCCAACGTGATCCAGCGGATCTGCTGCAAACTGCCGAAATCCTGCTCGGTGACCGCCGATTCCCACCAGCGCGGATAGGTGTTGAAGCGGTTGACCACCACCTTGTTGAGCACGTTCGCCACCAGGTTGGGCATCGTGGCCGCCGAGACGGCCGCCAGCGTTACCCGGTCGGCGTGGAACATCCCCGTCATCTCGTAGTCGCCGGAGAGCAAGACATACGCCTCGCGGATGCCGGTCAGCGGATGCACGTCGGCCGGAGGCCGCGTCCCCGAAAGCAGTGCGGTCAACGCGACCTCGACCTGATCCAGGGAGCTGCGCATCCCGTGGATGCCGGCCGCCGGCGGGTTGTCAATCACCGCGTTGGCGACGGCATCGGTCTGCGCCTGGCGCAATTGCTGCACCTCAGCCGTCAGCGCGCCGATCTGCGCAGAAAGCTGCGCCAAGACGGTGTCATTACCCTGTGGGGTATTCCCCAACGGAACTTGTTCCACCGGGGTCATTGTTGGCGCGGCAGCCTCAGCCGCCGGCGCTGTTTCTTCAAACTTCTTCGTCATGGTTCCTCCTACCAATGAATTGAGCACCCGTTCCACCTTGCCCCCGGCAGCCGGGAACAGAACGGTATCCCCCGACCAAACCTTCAGAATGTCGGCGCACACGCGCGGATCGTCCGGATTGTTGCGCTCCGCCCACTGCACCGACAAATCCGCGCTGATCCCCACCGGCGCCACGCTTAGCCCCGCTTCGCGGTCCGCCAACCAGGCGTCGAAGATGCTCTCCAACACCCGCCCGGCCGGCGTGTCGGCGATCCGCAACGTGGTCTTCACTGCGTTATCCGCCAACACCGCGTCCTGATGCGTGGCCGCCCACTTTTCCACGTCCGGGCCGATCCACCTGTCAGCGTGATTGAGCAAACACGGCACGCCCTCGAACAGCGCCAGCCGTTGCCCCAACACCTCCACGGGCATCACCCACCCGTTCTTGTTCCTCCCGGCCTCGATGAACGTCACCTCGTACCGTTTCCCCGGTAAAGGTGTCACACTGCCGGTCAGACTGACTCGTTCCTCGTTCGTTTCAGGCATAAGCCCCTCCTGCAGATGATCCTGAATGTACTTTTCTGCGGCCTCCCGCAACGGCAAAAGAAACACCGGCACCGGATAGCCCTGTCGCAGCAAATACACCACGTGATACAACCAATGCTTTTGCGCGTCCTCTGAAAGCTCGCTCACATCCCCCGGATGGCTCACCGGCTCCGACGTCGGCACGACCAGACAAAAACACCCCGGATGCACCGGAGGCAACGGCGCCGCATCCACCTCCCACACTGTCCCGATCAACTCCAGGCACGCCGCACAAATCGTGTCCGGGTTCGGATTCGCATTCGCCCAACGATAATTCATCGCGACCCATCCTCATCTACCGCTTCTTCCGCTCTTCCCGCTTTTTCCGCTTCTTTCGCTTCCGCCGCTTTCCTCTCCACCTTCGCCGTCGCCAGAATCTTCAACACATCCTCCCGGCTATACGCCTCGCCGGCGAACTTCAACAGCAGCGTCAGCGCCGTCTCGTCGTCAATCCAGCCCTGCGTCGCGATCGTCGCCAGCGCCGTCGCGATGTCCCGCGCCGCGACAGCCAGATTCGCATTGTCCTCGCGCGCCACCTCGGCCACACTCGCCTGCAGGAGAAGGTCAGCCGTTGCCGGCAACGCCTTCACCAGGCAATAGCGGCGATAGGCCAGCGTCACCAGGTCGCTCAACATCCAGATCAACTCCTGCTGCCGGTCGGTGTAAAAGCGCGCTGTGGGTTCGCCCATCTCCCTGGCCGTCGCGTAATTCGTCCCCTGACCCTCACCCAGATAATGCATTCCAATGTTCGCGCCGGTGGCCACCGCCAGGCGTAGCGCCTTGCCGTCGTCCTCGGCCTGGCCGGCCTCGATCTTGAGCGAAGGGTAGGTCACCTTTTCCCCCGGTCCGTGGACATAAATCCCTGCCTCGACCGGATTGGAATGGCGCAATTGCTGGCGCTTGGTCTCCACCTGGGTATCGTCGCTGATCTCCACATCCATCATCGCCTGGCGTGTGCGCTGCCGGTTCAGTCTCACCCGGTCCGTCAGCCATTCCTGGTAACGCCTGGCCCAGGGCAGCACCGGCGTCAGATCGGACTCGCCGCGAGTTGCATCCAATGGGCGATTGATCGCCCAATGCAGCATCACCGGATTCAGATGATGGTTGACCAGAAGCCGTTGTGAAGCGGGGTTGGTCACGCTGTACCAGCGTTTCGCCGCCCCCAGGGGCGTGGTTTCGATGTACACCCGCTCATCTTCCCAATCATTGCTCAGCGTCTCGATCTCGCGGATCTGCCGCGCCGTGCGGAAGCGCACGTAGCTCATGCCATCGAGGTGATTAGTGAACAGAATCGGGAACAGCTCCCCGTCGCGCGTCAGTTGATCGCAAATCGGGCCTAACCGTCGCGCCATCTGATTCTTGGGATGCGTCCAGAAGGCGGTAACGAACGTGGAAATCTCCGTATCGCGACTGCCGAATGCGATGCCCTTGCCCACCACGTAAGAGCGGGTCAGGTTCACGATGCGCCGCACCAGGAAATTCTTGCGCCAGGCTTCCAGCGCGTCTTCGAGGTCGGCGTAGAACTCAGAGTAGGGCCGGTCGCCGGGAGCTGCGTTGAGGTTTCCCCATCCGGGGTCGTCGTCCACCCGCGCCGAGATGCTCGCGAGCTTGGCATTGGCTTCGCCGAGCCGGCGCACCAGGTTAGGGAAGAAAACTTTCGCCAGGGTCTCACCAAGCGGCATGGTCAATCGCCTCCATCGGGTCGGGCGTCGTCACGCTGAAGCTCTCGGTGTTGCTCCAGGTGGGCAGGTGTTTTTCCAGTACGGTCAAAAGCGACAAGGCCACCAACAGATCGTCGTGGCCGCGCGCCACCAGGCCATCGTAAGCCGGGCTTTCCCACACGCCCCATTTGAGTAACTTTCCCGGACCGGGGCGAATCTCTTTGTCGGCCATCTCCGCTTCGTACCAGAACTGCCGCGTGTCGGCGGCATGATCGTTGATGTACTCCCGCAGCCGCCCCGTGCCGATGATGCCAAGTAGTCCCCAACCGAGGTCGCTTTTCACGGCGGCGCTGAATTCCACCGGGATCACGATCTGCCCGGCCTGGTACGCGATCGTCTCGCTCCGGTCAATACTGCGCCGCAAAAACGACGCCAGGCCCGCGCCCACGCCGGTCGCATCCACGATGAAATGGCTGGGGCGCCACTGCTGGTAGAGCGCCAGCAGCCGGTCGTGCAGCGCCGCGTGCGGCGTCCCGATCCACAGATAGCGCGTCGCTGTGCGGTAAATGGGGAGCGCGCCGGCGCGCAATTCATATTCGACGATGGTCAACGCCGTGGCATCGCGTTTGGGGTTTTCGAGCAAAGCCCGCTCGATGGCCGTCCCTTCCTGCTCATCTTCGCCGGCCACGTCGAGGAGGAAGGCGTAGCGCTTGCCCGGCTCCGGCTCCGTCCGACGGGCATGGTCGCCGCGGAGCAAAGCCAACATATCGGAGTCAAGCAGCTTGCCTTCGGCGTCAATCGTTTCGAGGAAATACTGCGTGCGGATCAGGGGATGATCCCGCCCCAGCCGCGCCACCTCGGAGGCGACGTACAGCCCGTAGTTGGGCACTTCCCGCGCCACTTTGTCTGCATCCGCCAGAAATACCCGCTTGATGCCGTCTTTCGCGGTTTTTGCATGCAACATCGCGATCGTCTGCGCCAGCAAGGTATTGCTGGTCCAGGCCGTGCCCCACAGCACCGTGGTCACGTTGGTCGAGGCGCCCATCGGCTTGAAGTCCTTGCTCCACTTGAACGGGGCAATGTCCTGCGCCTCGTCGCCCTCCAGCAGCAAGCTGGCCGTCGCCCCCACCACGTTCGCGTTCGGCTCGGCCGAGAAGAATAAGGCGCGAGCGTTATGCAATTCGACCATATACCCCTCGCGCCGGCGCCATTGATTCGCATTCCAGGGATTGTTCAGCCGGTCGGTGAGCCGCAAAATCGAGTTGATGGTCTGGGGTTTGAAGGTGGGGGAGGCTTTCACGATCTGCCCGCCGCGCCGTTGGTAGAGGTTCACCAGGTAGGCTTCGAGTTGCCCGCTCAGCTCGTTCTTCCCGGATTGGCGCGACATCATCACCGCGAACGTCTCGCCGCGCCCGTGCAGCACGCTGTCCAGGATCGCCTGAGCCGGTTCGAGCTGGTATTGCCGCAGCGGCCGCCCCAAGACCAGACGCGAAAAATGGCTGATGTCGGAAAGCCAATACCGGAGTGCAGCGGCCAACTGACTCATGCCACATTGTGTCGCAGCTCCTCGACGAGGCTGCCCAACTGCCCGTAACAAGCGTCGCCCGGGTCCGTCCTTTCTTGCAGCACATACAGGAGCAATTCCAACGCGCTGCGCCCTTGCGTCGCCTGGCGGTCGTACAGCGCGTCAATCAAGGAGTGCGTCCGGTCGGCAGGGTTATCCGCCTCGGGGACCTGGCTGTACCAGGGATGCAGCCGCTCATCCACAAACAGCGCCCGCGTCTGCGACTGGTTGCACGTCGGCCCGCAGACCAACAACGCTTCTTCCAGCCTTCGATACAAATCGGCCGGCAATCCTTGTGGTCGCGGCGTTGTTCGCTTCCGCCGCAGAATTGCCTTTACGACTGACTTCAGCCTTTCTTCACCCACGCCCATCGTTGCCCTCTTCCCTCCGCCCTTGTCTACCGTCTACCGTCTACCGCTCAGATATCCGCCTGTAATTCGGTAGCCAACTCATCCAGAGCTTGCGCAATCGCCCCGGCGATGCCATCTGCAGCCTCACCGGTAAGCGCGCGCTTGTCGCGCAGCAAGCGTCCCAGGCGTGATGCCGTCTGTGCGTGGAGTTCAAAGAGGTGTGTGAGGGCCGAAAGGTCGGCATTGTCCGCCGTGAGGTGCTGGTCAATGTAATCCGAAAGCGCCGCCTGCTTGGCCGCCAGATCGCCCAGCACGTCGTCAATCGTGATCCCCGCCCCCTCGTAAGAGGCGTAGAATCCGTGCTTACGCGCGTTCTGATTGCGCGCCGGCGCGCCAGGCTTCTTCTCCGTCCCACCGTGAGCCGCACAGCGCGGCGGATTCGATCCGGGCAGCGCCACAGCCCGGCACGGCTTCCCCGCGCGCGTCGTCGCCCCGCAAAGCAACTTCTCGGTCAAGCGTCACCCCCCTGACAAAACGGAAAGCGCAGTGATACAGAGTACTAGATATGCTATTTTTCGTTGATGTGACCACTATATGCAGGGTAGCACACTTGTTCTAATTGTCAATGAATTGAGGGGAACTGGGTTGATTTTGCGTGGACCTGACCTATACTGAGTCCCGTGCGTAGCCTCAGTTTACACCTTTCCGCAAGTACTATTTGCTATGGAGAAAAAAAATGTCTATTTCTAACACATGGCTCGAATATGGTTTTCGGCACATTATCATCATTCTAATGGTTTGCATGGTGTCAGGCTGTGTCTCAACACCATCCAAGCAACTCTATGAGAATCATGAATCCAATATAAGCCTGGAAAAGCCTGGGAACTGGCATTTGGAATTCGTTGAACGAAGTGGCCTTATCTCTTTGGAGGCCGAGAGTGGGACTCAGAATAAGGATTCCGCTCGTATTGAAATCTATGGAACGGCTGATTGTGGTAATGCTTTGTCCAATAATTCGCCAGAAGAAGCGATAGAGGCCAACATAGACAGAATACGCGATTTGTACCATTTAGACTCGGTGACAGTCGTTCAAGAGCCGCTCAAAGTTAAAACCGGAGACATTGAAGTCACCAAAGCTACAATCAAGATATCAACCATATTGTTGCCGGAAGATTCAGCCAGCAATCAAATGGGAGATCGAAGTGCGGACGTATTTCAAACGATTGACATACTTGCAATAGGCAGCAACGGCGATAGTAGTGACATAATGGTATTCATTTATAAAGGCAACAGCGAGACATTGAATATCGAGGCTGAAGAAATTGTCAACAGTATTCAGCCAACCTGTTCCACTAAGCCATAAGCCTGCCTCCCAAATTTGTTGATTTGATTGCCTGATTAACGACTAACTGACTTCCCAACTCTTTTTCGTCAAGGATAGTTGCGCTTTGCGCCAACCGGATTTATACTGAAACCGTCACAAGAAAACAAATTGCCCCGCGATGTTCAGATCATCCGGGGCAATGGCCATCGGCGAAAGCGCGCCGTGGTGGAAGTAGTATAACACACATTCCGCCCCCGCGCGCAAACGGTTCATAAACCGACGCCGGGGGCGTTGCTATTGAAGAATGAAGTTGCAGCGCACGACTGAAAGGTAAACGCTATGGCGAGTACGAACCAGCAACGAGTCTATGATCTCCTTCAAAAAATGCCCACCGAAGGCCTGAATGCGGCTAAGAGCCTCTTTTGGACTGAACTTAACTACGAGCACGCAACCGTTCCCCTTTCCTCCCGCGATTGGCCTGAGAGTACACGGGGGCTGCTTGCCGCAGCCCCCACACTGCTTGCGCAGCAAACCTCCGCTTCAGGCAACTTCGATGTTATCTATATCCCGCTCTCATCGGAATACACCGGGCGCGACTTTCCCCTGTCGCTCGGCGCTGAGCGCGCTGTGATCGCGCAACTGCTACCCGACCATCCTTACGCGCTCTTCCTCTTTAGCGACACTGCCGGGAAATATTGGCACCTGGTCAATGTGAAATACCAACGCGGAAAGGCCCTCACCGACGAGGAAAGCGCCGCGCGCTCTGCCCGGCGTGTTTTGCGGCGTATTGCCATCGGTCCCCACGAACGCCTGCGCACGGCTTCCGAGCGTATCGCGATGCTCGATCTGACGGCCCTCAGCCCTGATCTTTTTGGACTCTCACCGATCGCCATCCAGCAGCGGCACGACGACGCCTTCGATGTCGAAGCCGTCACCAAAGCCTTTTTCACCACCTACCGCGAGCATTTCGAGGCCGTCGAAGCCCGGATCGCCGGCCTGAAAGACGCGGCGGATTTGCGCATCTTCACGCAACGGTTGTTCAACCGTCTGCTGTTTATCGTGTTTCTCGAGCGTAAAGGCTGGCTCATTCCGCCGAACCCGGACGGTTCAGGCGCTTCCGTTCTTGCCGATGGTTACCTGGGCGCGCTATGGGAAGCGCATCGTCATTCTGAGCAAAGCGAGAATTCCAATTTTTACCGCGATCGTCTCAAATTGCTGTTTTTTTCCGGGCTGAACAACCCCGGTAGTGTGGATATCGCCGGCATCAAGGCGGATGGCCCGCTGGCGGCGCTGATCGGGCGCGTGCCGTATCTCAACGGCGGCCTTTTCGAGAAAGAAGCGTTGGACGAGCGCGAGGACATTGTCGTCCCCAACGCCGTCTTCGGGCCGCTTTTCGATGACCTGCTCTACCACTACAACTTCACCGTCACCGAGAGCACCCCCCTCGATGTCGAAGTCGCGGTTGACCCTGAAATGCTCGGCAAAATCTTCGAGGAGCTGGTGACGGGCCGCCACGAATCCGGCAGTTACTACACCCCCAAACCTGTCGTCGCTTTCATGTGCCGCGAGGCGCTCAAGGGCTACCTGCACAACATCTGCCCGCGCGAGTCCCTGGCTGCCATCGCCGCCTTCGTCGAAGAGCGCGACGCCCGCGACATTCAACAGCCCGAGGCGATTCTGACCGCCCTGCGCCGGGTCAAGGTGTGCGACCTCGCCTGCGGCAGCGGCGCCTACCTCCTGGGGATGCTGCACGAGTTGCTGGAACTGCGCCAGGCGCTCTTCGTCTCGCGTCGCCTGGATGCGCGCTCGACCTACGACCGCAAGCTGGAGATCATCCAGAACAACCTTTACGGCGTGGACCTCGATCCCTTCGCCGTCAACATCGCCCGGCTGCGCCTCTGGCTCTCGCTGATCGTGGACTACGCCGGCGACGACCCGCCGCCGCTGCCCAACCTGGAATTCAAGATCGAAGCCGGCGACAGCCTCACCGCGCCCGCGCCTGCCCCATTGCAAGCCGACATGTTCCGCTGGCGTGACGTGCAGGAATTCTTCGCGCTCAAGGGACAGTTTATGACCGCCCACGGCCCGGAGAAGAAAACCCTCAAGACGCAGATTGACCGGCTCAAAACGTCCATCGCCGCGTGGGCCAGCGTCGAGAGCGGCGCGGACGCCTTCGACTGGGCCGTGGACTTCGCCGAGGTCTTTACTCCGCAGACGGACGCTGCCACGCTGCTCGGCGGGATGGCGGATGTGCTCAACGCCGCGCCGGGCCAGATGCAGTTGACCCCAACTGCTGCGCCAGGCTTTGACATCATTGTGGCGAACCCACCCTACGTGCGAATGGAGTTGATCAAGGAACTCAAACCGCTGCTCAAAACACGCTTCCCTGAAGTCTATGAAGGGCGCGCCGATCTCTACGTCTACTTCTACGCCCGCGCCTTGCAACTGCTGCGCACGAGTGGAACGGGCGTCTTCATCAGTTCCAACAAATGGCTGCGCGCTGGCTACGGCCAAAAACTCCGACAATACCTCAATACCCAAGCCGCCGTCATCACCTTGATTGACTTTGGCGACCTGCCCGTCTTCGGTGCGATTGCCTACCCGCAGATCACCGTCTTTTGCAAGCAGAAACCGCCCCATGATCACGAAGTGCGCGCCCTGGTTGTGGATGATCTGAGCATGGTTGAGCGGCTGGACGAGGAGGTGCGAGAACAGGCATGGCAGCAGCCCCGCGCGAGCCTGCGTGTTGAGGGTTGGACGTTGGTAAAACCGGCAATTGTTGGTTTAATGCGAAAGTTACGACAAAGCGGTAAGCCTTTAAGAGAATATGTAGAACAACAGATCTACCGAGGAGTTGTAACGGGTCTTAATGAGGCTTTTGTTATTTCTTCAGAAACTCGTCGCCAGTTGATAGACCATGATCCCCGCAGTGCAGAGATCATTAAGCCGTGGTTACGAGGTCGCGATATAGAAAGATGGTGTGTCAACTGGGAAAACTTGTACGTCATTTTCACTTACCATGGAATAAACATTGAGCATTACCCTGCCATAGAAACTTATTTAGAGCCTTTCCGTGAGTTGTTAGAGAGACGTGCCACTAGTTCAAATCATACCTGGTATGAATTACAGCAACCTCAAATGGGTATTTTTCCACAGTTTGAACGACCAAAGATTATTTACCAAGAAATAGCAACGTACCAAGCTTTTGCATTTGTAGAAGAGGCAATTTTTACGAACAACAAGTGCTTTTTTATCCCAACTACTGAACTTTACTTGTTGGCAATTTTGAACTCGAAGGTAGGCTGGTTTTTTCTCGGAAATGCCGTTTCCAAATTACAAGGAGGGGCCTATGCAATGCAGAGTTCCTACGTTGGTCAATTCCCTGTCCCTGAACCCACCCCCGACCAACGCGCGGCCATCGAAACCCTCGTCCGTCGCATCCTCGACGCGCGGGGGCAGGGGCCGCAGGTCGCCGCGTGGGAAGCGGAACTGAACGCGCTCGTCTACCAGGTTTACGGGCTGACGGCGGAGGAGATTAAGATTGTGGAGGGACAATGAGAAGAACGGATGGACACAAAAACCACCCCTTTGCAGCTAGATCCGTATACCGGATGCACGGCATTACCAGGCCGACTTTCGCGTGCAAAGGAGTGATTTTGTGATGTTTATTGCAGAAAGGGATTGATGATATGTAATGTACTCTCAATCACTTGCCGGTGCTGTAAATCTTCCGAAAAAAGCGCCTCGCATTCGGCTTCCAGGGCAGAGCTTACGATCAAACTATCCCAGTAGGCCAACTGGTAACGTTTTCTTAGTTCCCAGGCGCGCTCAATGGTCATCCAGGTAAGCGGCGTGACCACGCTGTTTTGCGCAATCGCTCGCACTGCTTCCCAAACCACGGCGTCGTCAATCTTGTGTTTGAGCAACACACTCGAAAACTCGTTCAGAACTTGTGTGCTTACGATAACCAGGTCGGACAACCCGCCCAAAAATTGCATGGCGCGTTGATGTTTATCCAACGTTTCCGGAGTCTGCAGTTTGGCATAGACGAGGATATTCGTGTCCACAAAAACACGCTTAACGCTCATGCAGTTCCTCGCGCGTGTAGGGAATCCAGGCAGGGATTTTGATGGGCGATTGCAAGAAAGACGTGAAGGCAGGTGTGGCCGAAGTCTCGGTGGTCACCTGGTATTTCTGCGCCAGAAACTCATAAAAATCGAGCAACTCCTGTTGCGCCTGTTGGGGAAGCAACGACAAATTCAATATTGTTGGTGAAACCGTCATTTTGCACCTCCACCAGTGATTTTAGTTGCGATGATTGAAATTATAACATAGTGTGACACAATAGCCACGTCGAATTCACTTTCTCTTGGAGGAGACCTTTGCCCCACGACATCATAGACAATCGCACCGAAAAGCTATCCGACCATATCCGCCGCATCTTGCCGGGCAGTCAATCGGCCAAGTTCGCCGTAGGCTATTTTTTCCTCTCCGGCATGGAAGCCGTGGCCGATCAGTTGCACAACGTCCACGAACTGCGCTTGCTCATCGGCAACACCTCCAACCGCGAGACCATCGAGCAGATCGCCGAGGGCTACCGCCGCCTGGAGCAGGTGCAGAACGCCGCCGAGGCGCTCCACTTCCCCAAGCGCGTCGCGATGACGGCCGCCGCGGGCGCCACCGCCCAGGCCATCGGTCAGACCGCCGCCCGCATGGATCAAACCGATGCAGCCGCGCAGTTGATCAATACCCTGGCCTCATTGATCGAGTCCGGGCGACTCAAGGTGCGCGTCTACACCCAGGGCCGTCTCCACGCCAAAGCCTACATCTTTGACTATCCCCCCAACAGTCCTTACGGCAACGGTACGGCGATTGTCGGATCGAGCAATTTCACGCTTTCCGGCGTCACAACCAACACCGAGCTTAACGTTAAAGTCCCCGGCGACGCCAATCACGCCGAACTGACCCGTTGGTTTGAAGACCTGTGGGCCGAGGCGCAAGACTTCGATGCGCAGTTGATGCAGGAATTGCGCCAGGCGTGGCCTATGGCCGAAGTGACACCCTACCAAGTCTACCTGAAAACCCTCTACGAACTGGTCCGCGACCAACTGGAAGGCGCCGATCCTGCCGAATTCCTGTGGCAGGACGACATCGCCGCGATCCTGACCGAATTCCAGGAGCGCGCCGTGCGCCAGGCTGTGCAGATGATCCGGCGTTACGGCGGTTGTTTCGTGGCCGATGTGGTTGGCCTGGGGAAATCCTACATCGGCGCGGCCATCGTCAAACACTTCGAGCGCCACGACCGCGCGCGCACGCTCATCCTGTGCCCGGCGCCGCTGGTCGAAATGTGGGAACGCTACAACGAAGTCTACCAACTCAACGCACGGGTACTCTCATTGGGGATGTTGCACGAGGATGAGCAGCACGGTCCGGAGTGGATGCTGTACGACGAGCTCTATCGTCACCGGGATTTCGTCCTGGTGGACGAAAGCCACAACTTCCGCAACGCCGGCAGCCAACGCTACCGCGTCTTGCAAAGCTACCTGGCGACCGGAGAGCGGCGCGTCGTTTTTCTCACCGCCACCCCGCGCAACAAATCCGTGTGGGACATCTACCACCAACTCAAGTTGTTCCATCCCACTGACCTGACCGAACTGCCCATAGATCCGCCGAATCTGCGCTCTTACTTCAAAGCGGTGGAAGATGGCCAGAAGCGCCTGCCCGAACTGTTGGCTCATCTCCTCATTCGCCGGACGCGCACGCAAATCCTGCGCTGGTACGGCTACGACGCCGAGACCGGGCATCGCGTGGACGCCGATAGCTTCGCGCCCTACAAGAGCGGCGAGCGCCGGGCTTACGTTAAAGTCGCCGGGCGGCAACAATTCTTCCCCAGACGCAAACTGGATACGGTGACTTACAGCATCGAAGCCGCGTATGGCGGCTTCTACGACGAATTGCGTGGATATTTGGCCTCACCTTCCCCTCTCCATTCTGATGGAGAGGGGGCAGGGGGTGAGGTATTAACCTTCGCCCGTTACGGCCTGTGGCGCTATGTCAAACGCGCCAAACAGGACAAAGCCCCTTACGCCGATCTCAAACGCGCCGGCGCCAACCTGCGCGGGCTCTTGCGCGTGATGCTCTTCAAACGCCTGGAATCCAGCGTCCACGCTTTCCGTGAGACCGTGCGCCGGATACTGCGAATTCACGAGCTTTTCCTGCAAGCGCTGGACAAAGGCATCATCGCTGCCGGTGAAGAAGCGCAACAAATGCTCTACGAATCCGATCAGGACGAGGAGCAAGCCCTCTTCGACGCCCTGGCCGCGATCACCGGACGCTACATTCCCGGCGATTTCAACCTGGAAGCTCTGCGCGCTGACATCGCCCACGACATCAGCATCCTCCGCAAAATGCTCACTCTTGTGGAACCCATCACGCCGGAACAGGACGCCAAACTCCAAACCTTGCGTGCTATGCTCGCCAAAGCGCCGCTTAGCAGCGGCAAGGTGCTCATCTTCACCCAATACGCCGACACCGCCCAATACCTTTACGATCACCTCACCTCCAACCCCTTTCCTCTCAAGAAGCCTGTCCTGAGCGCAGCGCAGGAAGGGACCAAGGGTGAGATAGAAGTTATCTACAGCCGCGATAAAAGCAAAGCGCAGATCGTCGCCCGCTTCGCCCCGAAAGCGAATCCACAACTCCCCCTCACCGGGTTGCGCGAAATTGACACCCTGATCGCCACCGACGTCCTCTCCGAAGGTCTCAACCTCCAGGATTGCGACAACGTCATCAACTATGATCTGCATTGGAATCCCGTTCGCCTGATCCAACGCTTTGGACGCATTGACCGTATTGGTTCCGAGCACGATACCATCTATGCCTACAACTTCTTGCCAGAGAAGTCCCTTGAGAAGAACCTGGGATTACAAGAACGGTTGGCGCAGCGCATCCAGGAAATCCACGATACCATCGGCGAAGATGCCGCCATCCTTGCCCCCGACGAGCGTCTCAATGAAGAAGCTTTGTACACCATCTACGCACGCGGCGATGCCGATCACGGCGATCTGTATCGCTACGAAGAAGAGGAAGGGGAAGAGTTTGTGGATATGAATGAGGCGCTGGAAATTATCCGCCAGTTGCGGGAAGATGATCCTGACCTCTATCGCCGCATCACCGAATTGCGGGATGGCATACGCTGCGGCTACGCCGGCGAACGCGCGGGCGAGCGGGCGCGCACCGTCGTCTTCTGCCAGGCCGGACGCTACCGGCAGCTCTACCTGTTAGATGAGCATGACAACATCATCACACGGGATGCCCCGCGCATTCTGAGCGCGATGAAATGCGCGCCAGATACGCCTGCCACGCCGATCCCTGCCGGCCACAACACCAGCGTCATGAAAATCAAGCGCGCCTTCGACCATGAAAACCAGGCCCGGCAGGCGGAGCAACAACACACTTTATCTCTGACCAAAGCGCAACGCTATGCCCAGACTGAACTGCGCATCCTGTATGCTGAAAGCGACGAAAAACTGCGCCAACAGATCGCCATACTTGACGAGGTTTTCCAACAACCCATTGCCCGCCCGGCAATTCGCACCGCCCTGAACAAGATCCACCACGAGAAGCTGACCGGCCGCGCGCTATTGGAAACATTGACACAACTCTATCACATCCACGGAATGGAAGCGCTACTGCGTCAAGAACGCCAACACGGTGAAGAAAACGAAGCGCTGTCCTACATCGTTTGCAGTGAAGGGTTTACTGGATAGCGCAACCACACTCATACCGCCATTATATCTTCGTGAAAGTGAGGACTAAACGTCCTCGTCAAACTTGATAAGAGGGATAAAAGCAATGATCACTCCAACTGGATTCCGTGCGTATCGGGAGTTACGTAACTTTGTCAAGTTGATAGGCGGTACCATGGCCTTTCACGCAGGCGGCACAGGTGGCGGCGGCACATGGACGATTGAGCTTTGGGGAAGGACGAGCCGTTCGATTGAAGTTCGCGATGATAAGGTCAATGAACTGGACCAGCTCTATATACCCAAGGTAGAACCTCCAACGACGTGGCAAGACTATGACTCTCCGGGGAAACTGGTTGATGATGTGTTTTGGAAAGTGATAAAACTGTTTCCCTGAAAAAATAGCGCGTCATTAACACACATTTTTACGTTGCTTCCCATCATGCCCCGCCCTGTGACCAACACACAGCGCGGGGCTTTTTCGTTTTGATGGCTTTCGAGTAAAAACGGTCTGAGTCAAAGCCATCACCCCGCCCATACTACTCTGGAACAACACCACGCCGCCGCGCTACCTTGCACACACAGCAATGGGGCGCGCGGCGGCTTCCTGCACGGCGACCTTTCCCCAGACTACACCATGCCTTCCGCCTTGCCCCTCAGAAGAACGACTAGCGAGCGGGCCAAACGGCGCGGGGCTCGGGGCTCGCGTTTCTGTTCGCCCCGCGCCGTAGGACGTTGGCCCTCCGCAAGACTCC
>DAOUFX010000028.1:0-45884 GCA_034429675.1 Anaerolineae bacterium
TCGAGCGGGGGTACCCGCTCGAAAAAACACGTTCCCTATCTTTCTCAACGTATCTGATAGTCCACTCCCGGATACTCGTGCAGCGCAGGGTCGAGCAACGGGGTGTCGAGTCCTTTCAGGTATTGGTCGAAGAAAGCCAGAAGGTAGCGGTTGATGATGGCTTCCATGCGGGCGGGACCGGCGGAGCGGAAGAAAGCGGGGGAAAAGTAGGCGAGATCGGTGTAATGCATGTGCAAGGAGCCGGCGACGAAAACCCGGTAACGCGGATTCTGCCCGCGATCGTAGATGAAATCGCAGCAGCCGACGTAATCCTGGGAATACATCACCATGAACGGCTGGGTAAGCGGATGTTTCTGCAGATGGCCAAATTGCGGGCCATCCAGGTTGACGGCGGCCTTGCAACGGTCGTCGAACGAGCAGGTTTCGCCGGCGGTGATGCCGCCGAACGAGTGCCCGAAGACGCCCAACTGCTCCAGGTTGAGTCGCCCGGCAAGGGCGCCGGGAATCTCGCCGCGCTGCAACTGCTCGACTTTGTCCATCACGAAGCGGGTGTCGGCCACCCACAGCGCCAACGTCTCGCGGTCGCCGCTGCGGACGTAGTAGTCGTTGAGCAGCGCCTCTTTTTTGACCGGGTCCGTCTCGGCCATAAATTGAGACCAGAGCGCTTTGACCGCCTGGGAAGCCGCCGGATCGGGCGGGTCCCAGATCTCCGGACGCATAGCGACCCTGCGCCCGTCGGGATAGATCACTTCAAGGGAATCGTAAGGATGCGCGATGCTGAAAACGACGTAGCCGTGGCTGGCCAGCTCCTCCATCTGCACGAGGTTCTGGTCCAGCGTCACTCCGTAGCCGTGTGAGAAAACCAACACGGGGTAAGTCGCCTGGGCCGGGGACAGCGGCGCGTCCCAATAGCTGTGAGTTTTCACCAAAGCCAGGTGCTCGAAGAAAAAGCCGGGCAGCGCAAAGCCCAAGAAACGAGAATGAGCCGGCCCCGGCTCCCTGATCGCGCCCCACGGCGACAGACGCGCGGCTCCGGCGACGTCATCGGAGGGGTACCAGACCTGCACGAGTAGGTCGCGATGATCGTCTGGGTCGGGCGAGTAGGATTCGGAACGAGATTCGTCCACCCACTCGAAGAGCGTCACCCCGACGGCATGAGGCCCGGTCGGTTCAGGTAGACGGGGAACCGGGAGCAACACCGGAAGCGCGGCAACGACGGCCAGGCCCAGGAAGCTCAGAACGATCCCGGCCAAAATACGGAAGACACCGGATCGCGAGCGGGCCGGAGGCGTATCGGACGGACGCCGGCGGTAAGCCACCCCCTCGAACAGGCAAGACAAAACCACAAGGCCATAAGCCGGGAGCATTTGCCAGCGGTAATGCTCGACGAGAAACTGCGCCAGCACGGCTAACAACGCAAAAACAGGCAAGAGCAGCCGCCAGGGGAAACGCCGGCTTGCCGGGAGCAAGCGACTGAACCAGGTCAAAAACAAGAACACGATTGTCATCCATTCAAAAAAGCGCAAGTTTCACCCCTTTTATCCACATTTATCGCGTGCATTTCGCGGTTCCAATTTCTCCGCTGAGGGCCTGAGGCAAGAAAGCGACGGGCATAGGATTGATAATTTTGAGTTTAGCGTGTTTTTGTCAAACGAAAAGAGAGCCAAACTTGATTATAGTCGTACTGATTGGTTTCAGGATGGATTGGGGCGACGATGAGCCGCGTGCGTGAAACGATGCATGTTATAATAGAAACTTGCCCCACGGGGTCAATTCAACATCACGAATGGAGGACAGTGTGAACACTTACAAGAAACAGTTGTGGGCCGGCCTCATCATCGGCGGGGCGCTGCTTCTCGCTCTCCCGGCATGCACCGGAACGCCGGCCACCCCTACCGCCGCGCCGGAACCGACGGCGACGGCGACGCCGGCAGCGTCGCCCACACCGACGGCCACGCCCGATCCGGCAGGTTTCATCGAGAAGGCGGACGAGAAGGTCTGGCAAAGCGACCTCGACGGCGCCGCCGAACTCTATCAGCAGGCGTTGGACATGCAGCCGGACTATGCCCCTGCCTACATCGGGCTCAGCCAGGTCAAGCTGTGGCGCTCGACCCTCAGTTACCAAGAAGCGCTGGAGTACGCCCAGAAAGCCGTCGAGTCCGACCCGGAGAACGCCATGGCGCACGCCACGCTCGCTTACATCTATGCTTTACAAGACGACGCGGACAAAGCGCTGGAATCCGCCGAGGAAGCAGCGACGCTTGAGGCCGAAAACGCCTACGTTCAGGCCGTTCTGACCAGGGCCTATCTGGCGGACCGCCGGTACGACCAAGCGCAGGAAGCCATCGAAAAAGCCTACGCGCTCGACCCCGAATCGGTTTACGTCCTGCTGGCGCTGGGCAAGGTCTACCGGGAAACCGCCGACTTCCCCCGCGCGCTGGCGGCCTACGAACAAATCGCCGCGCTCAAGCCGGAGTTTTTCAACGCCTATCAGAGTCTGGGCTGGTTCAAGCTGGAACAGGAACGGTACGACGAAGCCGAGGCGGCGTTCAACCGCTCCATCGAACTGCTGCCCGACAACCTGGATGCGATGATCGGCCTGTCGCGCCTCTACAGCGAACGCCACGATTACAAAACCGCCGCAAGCTGGCTGGATAAGGCCGAGGCGCTAGAATTGGAGAAAGCGGCCGTTTACCTCCAACGCAGCGCGCTCTACCGGTTGCAAGAAGACTATGACGACGCGCTAGAACAATTGGACCAGGCGGCGGAGCTGGAACCCGACAACTATACCATCCAAACGGCCATCGGCTTCGTCTACCTGAGCAAAATGGAATGCAGCCGCGCAGAACGAGAATTTCAAGGTCTCATCGAGCAACGTCCGCGCGTCGCCATCGGTCAGATCGGCCTGGGATTCGCCAAACTGTGCGACAGCGACGTCAGCAAAGCCCTCTCGTATTTCCGCAAAGCCGTCGAACTCGAACCCTACAGCAGCTGGGGGCACCAGGGCCTGGGAAGCGCGTACAGCCTCCAGGAGCGGTGGGAGGAGTCCGGCGAGGCGTATGTGGAAGCCATCCGCCTGAGCCCTGCGCCGGCGTCCATCCACAATTTCCTGGGACAATGGTACCTGGGCCAGGAGATGCTGGAAGAGGCAGAGGTCGAATATCAACTCGCCGCAGACCTGAACCCCTATTCTCAAGACGCGCTGGTGGGCTTGGCGCAGACCTTGTTGAGCGAAAATCAAGAAGCCCGCGCCCTTACCGTCATTCAAGATGCGGTCGCGCTCGACGAGCACGATATGGAGGCGCAACGGATGTTGGGCACCCTGATGGTGATCCAGGGCGATTACGAAGCCGGCGCCGGCGTCGTCGAGCGCGTGCTTGAGGAAGACCCGGAAGATGCCTATGCGCATTACATCCTGGGGATCGCCTACTGCCAGATGGGCGAGTATCAGGACGCGAAGAAAGAGCTGAAGACTTTCCAAACCCTGAGCGGCGTCGAGGAAAACTGGATATTCGAGAATCTCCTCGCCGTTCTGGACAAAGGCTTCACGCTGTCGGAGGACAAGGCCGTCGCGGAGATGCTGAAAATCTTCGAAGAACTCACCGAAGTCAAAGCGGACATCGTCGTCGGCGAAACGGGCGAAGGACCCCGCATGATCACCATCACGGTGCCGCTGTCCGCCGAAGACGTCAACGCGGAAGATTTGACGCCGCTGTATAGCAAAATCGGCATGGTGGCCGCCGTCGCCGGGCTCCGCGTCCCGCAGATTGATCCGCCCCTCGCCGGCGGCGCGCTTATGGTTTACGAACGCTCCGGCAAGCCCCAGTTCACCGTGCGGGTCACGCTGGATAATTTGCAACGCTTCTTCTACGGCTGGTTTGGCGGGGACAGTTTCGTCAGCACGCTGGAATTCACCCAGATATTGGCGTCAGGCCCTCAAACGCCGCTGCGCAACGTCGAACGGCAGATCGCCGAAATCCGCGAGCTGGACTTCACAACCGCCGTCCCCTCAGAAGTGATGAGCAAGGACGAACTGCGCGAGCACTTTGCTGAGGGCATTGACCAGGAAGACCGTGAGGCAATCAAGAACGACGCCGCCATGCTCGCACTGCTCGGCCTCATTGATTCCTCCCAAGACCTGGAAAAAGTCCTGCTGGAGGTGCAAACCGAACAGACGGCGGGGTTCTACACGCCGGACGACGATAAATTCTACGTGCTGGAGACCGAAGAGCAGAGTTCGGCGGATCAGACGGTCATCGCCCACGAATACGTCCACGCGCTGCAAGATCAACACTTCGACCTCGCCGCGCTGACCGACGACGCATCCGACGACGACCGGCGGTTGGCGTTCCGCGCATTGCTGGAAGGCGACGCCACCCTGTCCACCGTCCTTTACGCCAACGAATACGTTCCGGCGATTGACCTGCTCAGCCTGGTGGAGAGCGCCGGCGGCATCGAAAGCGAAGCCATGGATTCCAGCCCGATGGTGATTCAAGAGACGCTGCTCTTCCCCTACGACGCCGGGTTAGGATTCGTGAAAGCGCTCTACGACCGGGATGGTTGGGAAAGCGTCAACGCCGCTTACGCGGCGCCCCCGCAATCCACCGAGCAAATCCTGCACCCGGAACGCTACTGGGATGAAGACGCGCCAAAACCGGTCACGTTGGGCAATCTGGCGGACGACCTGGGCGGAACCTGGAAAGAACTCGACAGCGACGTCATGGGCGAGCTGGGCCTGCGTCTGACCCTGGCAACGCACGTCGGGCCGGTCGCCGCCGCTCAGGCGAGCGAGGGCTGGGGCGGCGATCGCTATACGCTGCTGCAAACGGGCGAGGAACACGTTCTCATCCTGAAAACGCTGTGGGACGACGAAGATGAGGCCGTCGAGTTCTTCAAGCTCTACCGCACGACGATGGCGCACCAGAAGGACTATCGCCAGGACGTCCCCGTCCTGGTCGGCGAGATGAGCGAGTATTGGTGGCTCGCGGACGCCGAATGCGTCTACACCACTCAGGACGGGAAAAACGTTACCATCCTGGTCGGCGACACCCGCGAGGCCGTCGAACAGGTTTTGGAGGCAATGCAGTAAAAAAACCGGGGTACCCGCAGCGTTCGCGTTTAAAAATCTTTCATCACTAACAAGTGACAACCTTGAGTGAAGTATAGCGCCGTTCAGTGACAGAACGGCGCTATACTATTCCACGAACTGCCATAATCATCCGAACAATCTTATGATGGAAGCTTACCCACACTTCTGGGGGTGCATTCTGATTTCGGGGCAAAGAAGAACGTAGAGACGCAAAATTTTGCGTCTTTCTCCGCGCAGAAGAAGACGCAAAATTCTGCGTCTCTACGAGAATACGGATTTTCCCCCACCTCGAAATGCACCCCACTTCTGCGGGATGTTGCCATAGACGTGAATAAGTGTATAATGCTGCCACACTTTGGTTAGAGATAAGGAATTGAAATTCCACCCACGAACCACACTCTAACCCAAACCTGTCATTTTCATACACTTATAAACAAAAACTGCTTCACTGTAGAAAAGGGAAGACCATTAGGTTCACAAAAGCTACTATCGCCCGGCAAGAGTCCCCCCGCCGGCCCAGTGTAGAACACAACCCACAATGAAGCGCGAAACTCAAGGGATGCCACAGCTCCCCATCCATAACCATTTTTGCATGGGAAAGAACCCGCCATGTCAGTGATCGAATTATTTTGGAGGACCCTATGAGCGAAGAAACCGAAATTGTATACAAAGTCGTCGTCAACCACGAAGAACAGTACTCCATCTGGCCGGCAGACCGCGAAAATCCGCTGGGATGGCGGGACGCCGGCAAAGTCGGCCCCAAAGATGAATGCCTCAAATATATCGAAGAAGTCTGGACCGACATGCGCCCTCTGAGTTTGCGCAAGAAGATGGAAGAACTCGCCAACCCATCGTAAAATGAACGACATCGCAGTTGCAAGCCCGTGGGTCGCGCATTCCGGCGCCTCGTTGGACCGGCGTTTACGCTTATTCTGTTTCGCTTATGCCGGCGGCGGCGCCTCTGTTTTCCGGCCCTGGGCAACAGCATTGCCCCCAGCCCTTGAAGTTTTCGCGCTCAGGCTCCCCGGCCGTGAAAACCGGATCAAGGAAGCGCCGTTTGTCCGTATGACAGCACTCATTGACGCGCTGCTCCCCACAATTCTGCCCTATCTCAACGGCCCCTTCGCCTTTTTTGGCCACAGCCTCGGCGCGCTGGTAAGTTTTGAGCTGGCGCGCGCGCTTTGCGAACGCCACAGCATGGTTCCCCGGCGGCTGTTGGTTTCGGCCTGCCCCGCCCCTCAAATCGCGCGCGCCGGGAAGGCCCTCCACACCATGCCCGACGCCGAATTCATTGCCGCCTTGCAACGCCTGAACGGCCTTCCCGAGGCTGTCCTGCAGAATCACGAGCTGCTGGAAATGCTGATCCCCACGCTGCGGGCGGACTTCGCCGTCTACGAGACGTATAGCTTCCAACCCGGCCCCCCGCTCCCCTGCGCGATCTCCGCTTTCGGCGGCCTGCGCGACACGGACATAGCGCGGGAAAAACTCACCGCCTGGAACGAGCAGACCGCCAACGATTTTGTTGTGCGCATGCTTCCCGGCGACCATTTCTTCATTCAAAGCGCCCAGGAGCTTCTGTTGCGCTTTGTCGCCCAAGATGCCCTGGGCGGCGACACCCCCTGATTCTCTGACCATCCGGGGCCATGCTCCTGGCCCTTTCAAAGCGAAAGTATCGGTGCAGTATGAAAAGTTTATCGTCAGAGCGTGAATCGGGCGCTTTCGAGTTGCCCCCTTTTGAAACGCTGGTCGCCTTGCTCCAGCAGCAAGCCGATCACTATCCAGACAAGATTGCTTACATCTTCCTGGTTGATGGCGAACAGGAAGAAGCAACCATCACCTACCGGCAGTTGGATCAACGCGCCCGCGCCATTGCGGCAGTGCTGCAAAAGCGGGAAATGGTCGGGAAGCGCGTCCTGCTGTTGTATCCTCCCGGGCTCGATTACATCGCCGGCTTCTTCGGTTGCCTGTATGCCGGCGCCGTCGCCGTTCCCGCCTACCCGCCGCGACCCAATCGCCCCACCCCGCGCCTCAGCGCGATCGTGGTGGACGCCCAGGCCGCAGTGGCGCTGACGACCCCGGCGCTCCTGGCCAACATCGAACGCCGCTTTCAATATTCGCCGGAATTGGAATCCCTGCGCTGGCTGGTCACCGAAGATATTCCCACCGGCGAGGCCGAACGCTGGCAGAAACCGGACGTGACCCGCGATTCGCTGGCTTTCCTCCAATACACGTCCGGCTCCACCTCGGCGCCCAAAGGCGTGATGTTGACCCACGCCAATCTATTGTACAACCTGGCGCTGATCCACTACGGCTTTGGCACCTCAAAAGAAAGCAGCGGCGTGAGCTGGCTGCCGCCCTATCACGACATGGGCCTGATCGGCGGCATCCTGGAACCGCTGTACAGCGGCGTCCCGACGACGCTGCTTTCGCCGATGGCTTTCCTGCAGCGGCCTTACAACTGGCTGCGCGCTATTTCGCATTACCGGTCTACCATCAACGGGGGGCCGGACTTCGCCTACACGCAATGCATCGAGAAAACCACGCCCGAAGAACGCGCCACGTTGGACCTGAGCTGTTGGCAGGTCGCGTTTAGCGGCGCCGAACCGGTGCGCGCCGACACGCTGGATCGTTTCGTGGAAGTTTTCGAGCCCTGCGGGTTTCGCCGCGAGGCGTTCTATCCCTGCTATGGCCTGGCCGAAGCTTCACTCATTGTTTCCGGCGGCTTGAACACAACTCTTCCCATCGTCAAAAGTTTCAAATCCGCCGCATTGGGACAGGGCCGCGTCCTGGACGCCGCCCCGGACGATCCCGACGGGCAGCGGATGGTCGGCTGCGGCGCCACGTTGCCGGGGCAGAAGATCGTCATCGCCAATTCGGAGACGTTCACGCCCTGCGCGCCCAACCAGATCGGCGAGATTTGGGTGAGCGGGCCCAGCGTCGCACAGGGATACTGGAACCACCCGGAGTTGACGGAAGAGACGTTCCACACGCGACTGGCCGGTTCCGCCGATGCCCAATTCCTGCGCACCGGCGACCTGGGATTCATGCGAGACGGCGAATTGTTTGTCGCCGGCAGAATCAAGGACCTCATCATCATCCGTGGGCGCAACCACTACCCCCAGGACATCGAACTGACCGTCGAGCGCTGCCACCCCGCGGTGCAATCGGGCCGCTGCGCCGCGTTCTCCGTGGATGTCGCAGGCGAGGAGCGCCTGGTGGTCGTCCAGGAAATCAACCGCCACTTCCGCCAGGACGACGTCATCGCCGAGGTGGCCGCCGCCGTGCGCCTGGCGGTTTCGGAGGCTCACGAGCTTCAAGTTTATGCGGTCGTCCTGATCCGCCCCTGGAGCATCCCCACCACCTCCAGCGGCAAAATCCAGCGACACGTCTGCCGCGAGCGGTTCCTGACAGACGCGCTGGAAGTCGTGGCGAGCGATGTGCTGGCTCAGACGCCCGGCAAAGACCGGAGCGAACCCTCCGACATGGCGCTGACCGCCAACGAGTTATTGCAAGCTGCCCCGGACTCCCGCCAGGCGTTGTTGACGACCTATTTGCAGGCGCGGGCCGCCAAAGCCTTGCGCGTGGCCCCCTCCGAAATTGACGTCGAGCAGCCGTTGGGCGCGCTGGGCCTGGATTCGTTGATGGTCATTGATCTGAAACACGCCATTGAGATCAACTTCGGCGTAGAATTGACAATGACCGAGTTTTTGGAAAGTCCGGGCATCACCGCCCTCGTCCGGGATGTCCTGGCGCGCATAGTCGCGGCCCCGCAGCCCGCCCCGGCGCAGCCTGCCGGGACACAATCCGTCGCGACGCAACCCGCCGCAGTCGCCGACTACCCGCTCTCCCACGGCCAACGCTCGCTCTGGTTTATGTACCAGCTCGCGCCGGACAGCGCCGCCTACAACGTCCCGGCGACCGTTCACATCCATTCCGAGGTGAATGTGGAGGCGCTGCGCGCTTGCCTTGAGACGCTGGTGGCGCGTCACGCCACGTTGCGCACCACGTTCGCCGCCTCCGAAAACGGCCCCGTCCAGCGGGTTCACGCCGATTTTCCGCTCGACTTTGAGATGCTGGACGCCGCCGGTTGGCCCGAAACGATCCTGCGCGATTCACTGATCGAATACGCCAACCGCGCCTTCGATCTGGAGCGCGGCCCGCTGCTGCGCGTGCGACTCTTTCGCAAATCGCCCCAGGAGCAGGTCTTCATGGTGGTCATGCACCACATCATCACCGATTTCTGGTCGCTGGCGCTGTTGGTAGACGAGCTGCGCCGCCTTTACCCGGCAGTGAGCCGCGGGCAGACCCTCAAGTTGCCGGCGCTCGCGCTGACCTACAGCGACTACGCGCGCCGTCAGGGGGAGATGCTCGCCGGCCCGGAGGGCGCGCGGCTGCGCGATTACTGGCTCAAACAACTGGCCGGCGAACTGCCCGTGCTGCAACTCCCCCTCGATCACCCCCGCCCGCCCGTCCAGACCTACAACGGCGACGTGCACGTCGTCCAGTTGCGCGCGGAGTTGTGCGACAAACTCAAAACGTTGGCCCGCGATCACGGCGCAACGCTCTACATGACTCTGCTGGCCGCCTTTACGACGCTGCTCTATCGTTACACCGGCCAGCGCGATTTGCTGGTGGGCACGCTGGCCGCCGGACGCTCACACGCCCAACTCACCGACGTGATGGGCTATTTCGTCAATCCTTTGGTGCTGCGCGCGACTGTGTCGCCGGGCCGGACCTTCACCGAGATTCTGGAACACGTGCGCGCAACGGTACTGAACGCCTTCGAGCATCAGGACTACCCGTTCGATGCGCTGGTGGATCAACTCCAGCCGGTGCGCGATTATAGCCGCTCGCCGCTGTTCCAGGTGATGTTTGTCTATCAGAAAGCCTACCGCCTGGACGATCTGGGGATGACGCCCTTTGCGTTGGATATCCCCGGCGCGACGATGGAACTGGCAGGGCTGCATCTCGAATCATTGCCGTTGCAGCGCCACGTCTCACAATTCGACCTGACGCTGACTATGGGCGAGGCCGACGGGCGCATGATCGCGGCCTTCGAGTACAATTCGGATTTATTCGCGCCGCAGACGATCGCGCGGATGGCAGGGCACCTCGAAATGCTGCTCAACGGCGTCGCCGCCAATCCCGACCAGCAAGTGGCCGAGTTGCCGTTGTTGACCTACGCCGAGCAGGTTCACTATCTGAGCCTGTGGAACGGCCCGCAGCAGCACCTCCCGTTCAACGCCACCGTCCAATCGCTCTTTGAAGCGCAGGTGGCCCGCACCCCCGAAGCCGTCGCCGTGATCGCCGGCGAGCAACAGTTGACCTACCACCAGTTGAATCAACGCGCCGCGCAACTGGCGTCGTATTTGAGGGAGCGCGGGGTCGGGCCGGAGCGCATCGTGGGTATCTATCTGGAACGCTCCGTGGAGATGATTCTCAGTGTCATTGCCGTGCTCAAAACCGGCGGCGCCTATCTGCCGTTGGATCCGACCTACCCCCAGGAGCGATTGGAATTCATGCTCGCCAACGCCGGCGCCTCGGCGCTGATCACGCTGGACTCGATGCGAGAGACCGCCCCCGCCTTCGCGCAGACCATCTGCCTCGATACGGAATGGCCGGAAATCGAAGCGAAGGCCGGACGCGCCGGGCCGCTGCGCGCCGCCGGCGCCCTGCACAATCTCGCCTGCGTGATCTACACCTCCGGGTCCACCGGCCAACCGAAAGGCGTGCTGCTCGAAAATACCAGCATCGTGAACCTGATTCTCTCGTTCATCCAATCCTACGCCCCCACCCCCCAGGACCGCATCCTGCCGCTCACTTCGGTGGCTTCGGCCAGCTTCGTCGGCGAAATCCTGCCGTTGCTCTGCGCCGGCGGTGCGCTGGTATTGGCGCCTGAAACGGAATTCCTGGACATGGAGGCATTCTTCGACCTGCTCGCCCGGCAACAGGTGACGATTGTCAGCACCGTCCCCTCATTCATCACCGGACTCAACGCCCGGAAGGCCAATCTTTCGCAACTGCGCCTGCTGCTCAGCGGCGGCGAAGCTCTGACGGCCAACGACATCAACTACCTGCTGCAATCCGTCGCCGTCATCAATAGCTATGGCGTGACCGAGACCACGGTCTGCTCGACGTACCATTCCCTGTCGCCGGAAAGCACCAACGGCGGGTCGGGAGTGCCCATCGGCCATCCCATCATCAACACCGACGCCTACGTCCTGGACGAAAATCTCAACCATCTCCCCGTCAACTGCCCCGGCGAGCTCTACATCGCCGGCCCCGGACTGGCGCGCGGCTACCTCGACAATCCGGCCCTGACGGCGCAGCGCTTTGTGCCCAATCCCTACAGCCCCGGCGCGCGGATGTATCGCACCGGCGATCTGGCGCGCCGTCTGCCCGACGGCGCGCTTGAATATCTGCAACGGGTTGACAATCAGGTGAAAATTCGCGGGTTCCGCATCGAATTGGGCGAGATCGAAGCGGCGCTCAAGAGCTACCCGGACGTACTGGACGCCGTCGTGTTGGCCCATCGGAACGGCGGCGACGCCCGGCGACTGATAGCCTACGTTTCGCACGGCGCAACGGAAGTGAGCCAGGAAGTCTTGTACAGCTGGCTCGTGGATCGTTTGCCGCCGTACATGGCGCCGTCTCACATCATCGTCCTGGAGACCCTGCCGTTGACCCCCAACGGGAAAATTGACGTCCACGCGCTGCCCGATCCAGGAGCCATGCGCCCGGCCCTGGGCGCGGAGTACGTCGCGCCGCAGAGCGATCTGGAACGCGCCATCGCCGCCATCTGGCAGGCCGTCTTGCACATCGAAACCGTAGGCATTCACGACAACTTCTTCGAACTGGGCGGGAATTCGTTGTTGATCGCCCAGGTTCACCAACGCCTGCGCGACGAACTAAAACTGGAGCTTTCGCTGGTGGACATGTTCAAATACCCCACCATTCACACCCTGGCGTTCAACCGGCGCGGCAAAGACAGCGGCAGTCTGACGCAAGTCAAACAAGAAACCGCGCAACACAAAGCAGCCCGCGACCGTCGCCGCGAGCTACTGAAGCAGCGAAGAGGACAGTAGACAACAGACGGTAGACAGGGTGAAGAAAACGTGAAACGTGAAATACTATTCGCTGATTCGCTGACTCGCTCACCCGCTGACCCGCTCTTCAACTTTCAACTCGCAACTTGAAACTTTCAACTTTTCTGGAGTGCGCATGAACGGAAACGATCTCGAAGGCATCGCCATCATCGGAATGGCCGGGAAATTCCCCGGCGCTCCGAATGTGGACATTTTTTGGAAAAATCTCTGCGCCGGGGTGGAATCCATCACGGTTTTCAGCGACGAGGAATTGCTGGCCGCCGGCGCCGACCCGGAGCTGGTGCGCAGCCCCACCTACGTCAAAGCCGGGGGCATTCTGGGCGATGCGGATATGTTCGAGCCCGCATTCTTCGGCGCCCATCCCCGCGAGGCGGCGCTGATGGACCCGCAGCACCGCGTGTTCCTGGAGTGCGCCTGGCAGGCGCTTGAGAACGCCGGGTACTCGCCCGATTTCAGCCGCGCGCGCTTTGGGGTGTTCGCCGGACAGAGCATGAACACCTACATGCTGACCAATGTCTATTCGCACGTCGCGCACGTGGCCTCGGTCGAAAGCCTGCAAGCCTCCATCGGCAACGACAAGGACAGCCTGACCACCGAGGTGGCCTACCGGATGAATTTCACCGGCCCCGCCGTCACCATCCAGTCTTCGTCGTCCACCTCCCTGGTGGCCATCCACTACGCCTGCCAGAGCTTGCTCAACTACGAGACCGACGTGGCGTTGGCCGGCGGCGCCACGATTCATTTCCCCGAAAAGGCCGGCTACGTCTACCACGAAGGCGGCACGCACTCACCCGACGGGCACACCCGCGCCTACGATGCAGAAGGGAAAGGGTTCGTCGCCGGCAACGGCGTCGGCGTGGTGGCGCTCAAACGGCTGGAGGAGGCCCTGCGCGACCGCGATTTCATCTACGCCGTCATCCGCGCCACGGCGGTAAACAACGACGGCGCCCTGCGCGTGAGCTACATGGCGCCCACGGTCAACGGCCAGGCCGAGGTCATCGCAATTGCGCAGACGCTCGCCGGCGTGACGCCTGAGGACGTCGGCTACATCGAGGGCCACGGCACCGGTACGCTCGTCGGCGATCCCATCGAAGTGACGGCGCTCACGCAGGCGTTCCGCGCCGGCACGGACAAGTGCGGCTTCTGCCGGCTCGGTTCGGTCAAACCGAACATCGGCCATCTGGACGTTGCCGCCGGCGTCACCGGGCTGATCAAGGCGGCGTTGGCGCTGCACCACAAGCGCCTCCCCCCGACGCTGCATTTCAAGACGCCCAATCCCAACATTGACTTCGCCAACAGCCCGTTCTCGGTCGTCGCCGAACTGACCGAATGGCAGTCGCCGGACAAACCGCGCATCGCCGGCGTCAGCTCTTTCGGGATGGGCGGCACCAACGCGCACGCGATCCTTCAGGAGGCGCCGGAGCGCGCGCCGTCCGGCCCTTCACGCCCGGCGCAGTTGCTGTTGTTGTCGGCGCGCACCCCCACGGCGCTGGACACGCTAACCGACAATCTGGTGGCCCACCTGTGCGAACACTCCGACGAAGCGTTGGCCGACGTCGCCTACACGCTGCACATCGGGCGCAAGCGGCTCAACCAACGCCGGATGCTGGTCTGCCGCGACCTCGATGACGCGCTGACGGCGCTCAGCGCCGGCGACCCCGAACGGCTGTTCTCCAATTTCCAGGAGCCAAAGAGCCGCCCGGTGATGTTTATGTTCTCCGGGCAGGGCTCGCAATACGTGGGCATGGCGCGCGATTTATACGTGCACGAACCCGTCTTCCGCGAGCAGGTGGACGCCTGTTCCGAAGCGCTCAAGCCGCACCTCGGCCTCGACTTGCGCGACGTGCTTTATCCCGCCGCCGGGCGCGAGGAGTGGGCCGCCGGGCAGCTCGCCCAGACCGCGCTGACGCAGCCGGCGCTTTTCACGATTGAGTATGCGCTGGCCAAACTGTGGCGGCACTGGGGAATCGCGCCGCAGGCGATGATCGGCCACAGCAGCGGCGAGTACGTCGCGGCCTGTCTGGCGGACGTTTTCCTCCTTGAGGACGCGCTGGCGCTGGTCGCGGCGCGCGGGCGGCTGATGCAGCAGATGCCGCCGGGTTCCATGCTGGCGGTGTCGCTCTCCGAAGAAGCGGTGCAGCCCTACCTGGACGCCGACCTCGCGGTGGCAGCGCTCAACTCGCCCGGCAACTGCGTGATTTCCGGCCCGCACGCTGCCGTGGACGCGCTCCAGGCCCGCCTGGACGCGGACGAAATCGCCTGCCGCCGGCTGCATACCTCGCACGCCTTCCATTCGGCGATGATGGAGCCGGTCATCGCGCCGTTCCGCGCGCAGGTGCAGCGGGTGCGCCGCCGCCCCCCGGCCATCCCCTACATCTCCAACCTCACCGGGACGTGGGTGACGCCGGAACAGGCGACCGACCCCGACTACTGGTGCCTGCATCTGCGCAGCGCCGTGCGCTTCTCGGACGGCGCGCGCGCGCTGCTGCAAAACTCCGAGGCGATTTTGTTGGAAGTGGGGCCGGGCAATACGCTGGAGACGCTCGCCCGCGCTCACCTGAACCGTGAAACCCCGGCGGTCGTCGTCGCCTCGCTGCGCCACCCGCGCGTACAGCAACACGACGTCGCCACGGTCTTGAACGCGCTGGGACGCCTGTGGCTGGCCGGCGTCGAGCCCGACTGGGAGGCGTTTTACGCCGGGGAAGAGCGGCGGCGCGTCCCGCTGCCCGCCTATCCCTTCGAGCGCCAGCGCTGCTGGGTGGAACCCAAAGAGCCGCTCGCCCACGGCAAAGTCGCAAGCGCCGCCTCTGCCGACCGCAAGTTGCCCGTCGAGCGCTGGTTCTATCACCCGGCGTGGCAACAGACTGCGCCGCCGACCACGCCGGACAGTTCCGGCGCCGAGCGCTGGCTGATTCTACTCCCGGCGGCGGGAAGTGAACCAGATTCCTCCCGCGACCAGCTGCCCGCACGCTTGCTGAGCGCGCTGTCCGCAACCGGGCGCGCGGTGGTCACGGCCCGCCCAGGCGCAGCCTTTGCGTGCGCCGGCGGCGCCTACACCCTCAACCCGCAGCGCCGCGAGGACTACGTCGCCCTGCTCGACGCGATGGCGCAGTCCGGCGGGCTGCCGACGCACATCGTCCACCTCTGGGGACTGGCGCAGCTTCCCGCCGGGGATGGCGCGCTCGACGCGGCCCAGGCGCTCGGTGTGGACAGCCTGCTGGCGCTGGCGCAAGCGCTCGATGCGCAGAACGCCGCCGGGCCGGTGAAGCTCACGGTGGTCACGGATGGCGTCTACGCGGCGACCGGCGACGAGCCGCTGACGCCGGAGAAAGCGCCGGTAGCCGGGGCGTGCAAAGTGTTACCGCAGGAATATTCCGCGCTCGTCTGCAAACACGTAGACGTGACGCTGCCCCCCGCCGGGAGCTGGCGGCTGGCGCAACTGGCCGCGCACTTGCTGGCCGAGTGCGCTTCGCCGCAGGCGACGGACGCGTCCGTCGCCTATCGCGGCGAATCACGCTGGATACAACGCTTCGCGCCTGTGTCCATACAACCGGCGCCGCTCCGGCTGCGCCCCGACGGCGTCTATGTCATCACCGGCGGCCTGGGCGACGTCGGCTACGCGCTGGCGCAAGCACTGGTGCGCCACGGCGCAAAGCGGCTGGTCTTGATCGGGCGGACGGCGCTCCCCGCGCGCGCCGCCTGGGACGCTTGCCTGAGCGGCCAGCCCGCCGACAATCACATCAGCCGCCGCATCGCCCGCATCCGCGCCCTGGAGGCGTCCGGCGCGCAAGTGCTGCCGCTCAACGCCGACGTGGCCGACGCAGCACAGATGGCGCGCGCCGTCGCGCAAACCCGCGAACGCTTCGGCCCGATCACCGGCGTGATTCACGCAGCGGGCCTCGTGGGCCGGGCAACGTTCCGCGCCGCCGCCGACACCGGCCCCGCCGACGTCCGGTCGCACCTCCAGGCCAAGATGCGCGGCGTGATGGTGCTCGAAGCGGTCTTGAAGGACGAACCGCTGGATTTTTGTCTGCTGACCTCGTCGCTTTCGACGGTGTTGGGCGGGCTGGGCCTGAGCGCCTACGCCGCCGCCAACGCCGGGATGGACGCGCTGGCGTACCGGCGCAACCGCGCGAGCGCCATGCCCTGGATCAGCATCAACTGGGACGCCTGGCAGACGACAACCGAGGAATACGCCGCCGCCGGCAACCCCTTCGCCGGGCTGGCGATTGAGGAAGCGGAAGGCGGCGCGGCGCTGGCCTACATTTTGGGAGCGGGACCGGCCTCGCAAATCCTCGTGTCCACCAGCAACCTGGAAGCCCGCCTCGACCGTTGGGTGCGTCTGCCCGCAGCGGTTGCGGTAGAAGAGAAACCGGACGCAGCCGAGGCGCAAACGGTTAGCGCGCCGCGCCCCAATCTACAGAACGCCTACGTCGCCCCGCGCGACGACCTCGAACGAAAACTGGCCCGCGTCTGGCAGAAAGCCCTGGGGCTGGAGCAGGTGGGCATCTACGACAACTTCTTCGAACTGGGCGGCAATTCGCTGGTGGGCGTGGAACTCATCGCGCAACTCAAGAAGCAATGGCAGATCCACATCCCGGCGGTGAGCCTCTACGAGGCCCCCACCATCCACGCCCTGGCCCCCGTCGTGCGCGCCGCGCTTCCCGGCGAACCCGCACACCAGGAGTCCGGCCCGGCCTACGCCGACAGCCGCAGCCGCGGCGAACGCCGAAGAATGAAGGCAGAAAGCAGAAGGCAGAAGGATGAAGCATAATTCGTAATTCGTAATTCGTAATTCGTAATTCGTAATTCGTAATTCGTAATTCGCTGATTCGCTATTCGCTGATTCGCTGATTCGCAATGGAGCCCGAATGTCCGACAACACAAACACATTGACCGGTATGGAAATTGCCATCATTGGCATGGCGGGACGGTTTCCCGGCGCACCCGATCTGGAGACGTTCTGGCGCAACCTGCGCGCCGGCGTGGAATCTATCCGCTTCCCTGACGACGCGGAGTTGCGTGCGCTGGGCGTGGACGAAAGCCTGCTGCGCGACCCCGGCTACGTCAAGGCCGCCTCGACGCTGGCGGGCATGCAGGAATTCGACGCGGGATTCTTCGGCTACACGCCGCGCGAAGCCGAGCTGATGGATCCGCAGCAACGCCTGCTGCTTGAGTGCGCCTGGGAGGCGCTGGAAGACGCCGGGTACGCGCCGCAGTCCTGCGCCGACGCAATCGGCGGAGGCTCCGTCGGCGTCTTTGCCGGAGCGGCCACCAACACCTACCTGCTCTTCAACCTGATGTCCAACCCGCGCCTGCTGGCGACGCTCGACCCGGTGCAAATTGACGTGAACAACGCCGCCGACCACCTGGCGACCCGCATCGCGTACAAGCTCAACCTCACCGGCCCCGCCTTCACCGTGCAATCCGCGTGCTCGACCTCGATGGCGGCGTTACACGTCGCCTGCCAGAATTTGCTCGACGAGATGTGCGACATCGCGCTGGCCGGCGGCGTTTCGGCGCACGTGCAGCACCCGCAGGGCTACCGCTACGTGGAAGGCGGTATCGTCTCGCCCGACGGCCATTGCCGCGCTTTCGACGCGCAGGCCAACGGCACGGTCTTCGGCAGCGGCGTGGGCATGGTTGTGCTGCGCCGCCTGGAGGATGCGCTCAAGCATGGCGATCCGATCCGCGCGGTCATCCTCGGCAGCGCGATGAACAACGACGGCGCGCTCAAGGTCGGCTACACCGCGCCCGCCGTCGAAGGGCAGGCCCGCGTCATCGCCGAGGCGCTGGCGGCGGCGGACGTCCCGGCGGAGAGCATCGGCTACGTCGAAGCGCACGGCACCGGCACCATCCTGGGCGATCCGATCGAAGTCCGCGCGCTGACCAAAGCCTACCGCGCGACCACCCAGGCGCGGCAATTCTGCGCCATCGGCTCGGTCAAGACCAACATCGGGCACCTGGCCGGCGCGGCGGGCATTTCCAGCCTGATCAAGGCGGCGCTGGCGCTGGAGCATCGCGAGATTCCGCCCAGCCTGCACTTCACGCAGCCCAACCCCGACATTGACTTCGCCGCCAGCCCATTTTTCGTCAACGCGGAATTGCGGGCGTGGGAACCCCGACAGGGCGTGCGCCGCGCCGGGGTCAGTTCCTTCGGCGTGGGCGGCGCCAACGTCCACGCGATTTTGCAGGAAGCGCCCGCGCGCGAACCCTCCGGCGATTCACGTCCTGCCCAACTACTGATCCTTTCGGCGCGGACGCCCGCCGCCCTGGACGCCGCCTCCACCAACCTGGCCGCCCATCTGCGCCAGCGCCCCGCCCTACCCCTGGCCGACGCCGCCTACACGCTCCAGATAGGCCGGCAGCCGTTCCCCCGCCGGCGCATCGTCGTGGCCGAGAGCCGCGAGGAGGCGCTGGCGGCGCTGGACGCGGGCGACGCGCAACGTATCTTCAACGGGCACACCCAAGTGCAAGACCGGCCCGTGGCATTTATGTTTTCCGGGCAGGGCTCGCAATACGTGGGCATGGCCGAAGGGCTCTACCGCTCCGAGCCGGTTTTCCGGCAACACCTGGACGCCTGCGCGGAGTTGCTGCGCCCACATCTGGGGCTGGACATCCGCGAGCTGATCTATCCGCCGGAAGGCGACAGTGAGACGGCGGCGCAACGCCTGCAACAGACCGCCATCGCCCAGCCGGTTCTGTTCGCCGTTGAATTTGCCCTGGCGCAGCTATGGATGGCCTGGGGCGTGCGCCCCGAAGCCCTGATCGGGCACAGCATCGGCGAATACGCCGCGGCGTGTCTGGCCGGGGTGTTCTCGTTGGAGGATGGGCTGGCCCTGGTGGCGGCGCGAGGGCGCCTGATGCAAGCGTTGCCCCCCGGCGTGATGCTCTCCGTCCCCCTGCCCGCAACGGAGGTAGAGCCGCTGCTCCTCCCCGGCGCAGCGCTGGCAGCGGCCAACGCCCCGGCGCTTACGGTGGCCTCCGGGCCGGAAGAAACGATGATCAAGCTGGAAATAGCGCTGGCGGAGTTCGGCGTCACGGCGCAACGCCTGCATACCTCGCACGCTTTCCATTCGGCAATGATGGATCCCATTCTGGAGGCGTTCACCGCCGAGGTGCGCAAAGTCGCCCTGCGCCCGCCGCAGATTCCGTGCGTCTCCAATCTCACCGGAACCTGGCTGCGCGACGACGAGGCGACCGACCCCGCCTACTGGGCGCAACACCTGCGCCGCACGATTCGCTTCAGCGATGGAATCAAGACTTTGCTGGAAAACCCGCTGCGGCAACTGCTCGAAGTCGGGCCCGGCGTCAGCCTGACGCGGCTGGCGCAGCCCCACATCGCGCCGGCGCAAAAGACTCCGGGGGCCTCTACCCCGCTGCCGCTGGCCTCGGTGCGCCATCCCCAGGCGAGCCAATCCGACGAAAGCTTTTTGCTCACCACGCTGGGCAAGCTCTGGCTGGCGGGCGCGAGCGTGGACTGGGCCGGGTTCCACGCCGGCGAGCGCCGCCGCCGGGTAGCGCTGCCGACCTATCCCTTCGAGCGCCAGCGCTACTGGATCGAACCGGGCGCGGGAGCGGCGGCAGCGCCGTCGCTGTCCAGGCGGGCCGATCCGGACACGTGGCTGTACGCGCCCGTGCTTCACAGCGCACCGCCGCTGCCGCCGTACAACCCGGCGGCCCTCGAAGGCGCGTGGTGGATATTCGCCGATGCGAGCGGCCTGGGCGCGGCGCTGGCGGCGCAACTGCGCGCAATCGGGGGGCAGGTGACGACCGTCGTCCCCGGCGATGGCTTCGCCGCGCTCGGCGCGGACGCTTACCGCCTCGACCCGCGCCGCGGCGAGGACTACGCGGCGCTGCTGGCCGCCGCCGGCGCGCCTCGGCGCGTCGTCCACCTGTGGAGCTTCACGCCGGAGCAAACGCCGGGAACGGATGGGCAGCGCCGGTTGGAGCTGGGGCTGTATAGCCTGCTCTACCTGGCGCGGACGCTGGTTGGGTTGGCGCGCATTGACTGGGTGACCGACCATCTGCACGCCGTGACCGCTTCCGAACTGCCCGATCCAGAAAAGAGCCTGGCGCCGGGATTGGGGCGGGTCATTCCGCAAGAGTATCCGGCGCTGACCTTCCATTGTATAGATGCGGATGCGGCCACGACGGCGGTGTTGCTGCTGAACGACCTGGCCGCGCCGCCGGACGCGCCGGAAGCGGCGTACCGGGGCGGGCAGCGCTGGCTGCCGGGGTTCGCGCCGGCGCGTTTTGTGGAACCGGCGACGCAGTTGCGCCGCCTGCGCGAGGATGGCGTCTACGCCATCGTCGGCGCGCCGGAGGGGCTGGGACTGGCGCTGGCCCGCTTCCTGCCCGGACTGCAAAGGCGCGTGGCGGTCATCGCGCCGCAAAGCGCGCTGTCCGCCGTCACATTGCCCGACAGAGTGCTCGCCGTCCCCGCCGAGTGGAGCGACGCAGTACAGATGCGCGCGGCCCTGACGCAGGTCGCGGAGCGCTTCGGCGCGCTGCACGGCGTTTTGTACGCAGCAAGCGCCGGCGACGACGATATCTTCCATCCCATCGCCGAAACCGGCGTCGAAGTGTGCCGCCGCCACCTCGACCCCAAGGTTGACGGGGTCTACGCCCTGCGCGAAGCGCTGCAAAGCCTCGCCGGACAAGGAATTGCGCTCGATTTCTGCCTGCTCAACGGCTCGCTTTCGTCCGTGATGGGCGGCTATGGGCTGGCCGCCTACGCCGCGGCCAACCGGTTTATGAGCGCCTTCGCGCAACGACAAAACGCGAGCAGCGCCTACCCCTGGTTATGCGTGGAATGGGATGCGTGGAATTTCGACGCGGGCGCCGCCGGCGTCCTGGCCGTCAGCCACGACCTGGCCGGATTCGCGCTGAGCGAAACGGAGGGGATGGCGACCCTGTGCCGCATTCTGGCCGTCAGCACCGTCGCGCGCGTGGCCGTCTCGACGGGAGAGCTGGAGGCGCGGATCGCCCATTCCGCCCGCCGCGACGCGCCGGTGCTCGCAGCGGCGCAAACTGCGTACGCCCGCCCCGAACTGCATTCCGATTACGTTGCGCCGCGCAACGATCTGGAACGGCAGATTGCCGGCATCTGGCAGCAGGTGCTGGGCATCGCCGACATCGGCGTCAACGACGATTTCTTCGATTTGGGGGGGCATTCGCTGTTGGCGACGCAGCTGCGCAATCAGATCTACGAAAAATTCAAGGTAGACCTGCCGATCCGTTCCCTGTTCGACAACGCCACGGTAGCCGGGATCGCCGGTTTGATCGCCAAAGAGATCGAGAAGACCGCCGCGAAACCGGACGTGCCCATCGCCGAACGCATCCGCGCCGCGTTCCCCACCGAACGCCCGTCCGTCCTGGAGGCGTATCTGCGGACGAAGGTCGCGCAAGGATTGGCGGTCGCGGAGAGCGAGCTGCCGCAGGATGGCGACCTGCGCGCGTACAACCTGGAACTGGTCGCCGTGGACCTGATCTGGCATCTGAAAAACGACCTCAAGCTGCAATTCTACCCCCACGAGATCACCGGGCGGCCATCGTTGCCGGACCTGGCGCGCTTCATCCTGGCCGAGAAAGAGCGGATGGGGAACCTGGCGGCGCTGGCAACGACGACGCCGCTCGCGGCGTACACGCTCAAACCCTACCGTAAATCCACTCGTGGGGCGGCAGTAGCGCCGACCGGCAAAAACCCCGGCATGGTGTTCCTGCACTCCGCCCCGCGCGCCGGTTCGACGCTGCTGCGCGTGATGCTCGCCGGGCACGAGAAGCTCTTCTGCCCGCCGGAGCTGAACCTGCTCTTCTTCGACACCATGCGGGAATGGCGCGAAAATCTGGGGTTCGGGCACGATTTCCAGTGGACGGCGCAGGGATTGCACTGGGCCTTCGTGGAGCTGATGGGATTGGAAACGCAGGCGGGCTGGGCGTACCTGGACAAACTGGTCGCCGAGAACCGCACGGCGCAGAGCGTCTACGGGCAACTCCAGGAGTTGGCCGGCGGGCGGCTGCTGGTAGACAAGACCCCGCCTTACGCGCTGGACATGGACGCACTGAAACGCGCCGAAGCCATGTTCGACCGGCCCAGGTACATCTTCCTCATCCGCCATCCCTACGCGGTGATGGACTCGCTGTTGAGAGCGCGTTTCGACCGGCTCTTCGCCCCCAGCCTGTTCAGCAATCCCGACGTAGACCCCTACGTGGTCACGGAAGTCGTCTGGGCGTTGTGCTACCGCAACCTGCTGGATTTCTTCGCGCAGGTTGACGCCGACCGCGTCTTCAAGCTCTACTACGAAGACATGGTGCGCGAGCCGGCGGACACGATGCGGGCGCTGGGCGAGTTCCTCGGCGTGCCCTTCGACGAAGCGTTGCTGACCCCCTACGACGGGCGGCGCGAGCGGATGATGGGCGGCCTGGGCGATCCCAACATCCTGGCGCATCAGAAGATTGATCCCGAACTGGCCGATGCTTGGAAAAAAGTGAAGCTGCCGCGCCCGCTGGATGCGTCCACGCAACAGCTGGCCCGCGAGCTGGGGTACACCCTCCCTGAAGACGCCGTCGCGCCGCCCTCGTTGGACGCAGCGCAGCCTCAGACCGAAGCGCAACTGCTGGCGAACCTGGACGCGCTCTCTGACGAAGAAGTGCAGGCCCTACTGGACAAAATGCTATCGGGATAATGAAACAATGGACAATCAACCATCCGAGCACCTTTCACCTGAAGAAACCCGCGCCAGACTGGCGCGCCTGCTGCAAGAAAAGGCGGGAACCCTGAAATTAGCGCCGACTTCGTCGTCTCAGGAGCGACTCTGGTTTGTCGGACAATTGCTGTCGGGGGAAAGCATCAACATCACCCAGCGGATTCGTATGACCGGCGAGTTGGACGTCGCCGCTTTGCAAAAAAGCCTGGACGCCATCGTGCAACGCCACGAGAGCCTGCGGACGACGATCATGACCGTGGGCGGGGAACCGATGCAGGCGATTGCCGCCGCGCTCTCCGTACCCGTTCTGATCACGGACCTGGAACATTTTCCCCCCGAAGCGCGCGAGGCGGAGGCGCAACGCCTGGCCGAGGAGGAAAGCGGCTATCCCTTCGACCTGGCGCGGGGGCCGCTGTTTCGGGTCAGACTGCTGCGGTTGGCGCCGGCGCGACACTGGTTGATCCTGAATATCCATCACATCATCGCCGATGGCTGGTCTATGGGCGTGCTGGTGGGCGAGCTGGCGACGCTCTACCAGAGTTACACGCAGGGACAGGCGCCCGCTCTGCCCGATCTGCCGATGCAATACGCCGACTTCGCCCGCTGGCAGCGTCAACGCCTGGGAAGCGAAGAATTCCGCGCACACCTGGCCTATTGGATGGAAAAGCTGGCAGACCTGGCCTCGCCGCCCAACTTCCTGCCGGAGTCGGTGCGCCCGGCCCGGCGGTCCCTGGCGGGGGCGGAGCTGTCCCTGACGTTTCCCGAAGCGCTCGGCGAGACATTGCAAACCCTGAGCCAGCAAGAACAGTGCACGCTATTTATGACGCTGTTGGCCGGGTTCGTCGTTTTGCTCTACCGCTACGACGGCCAGCCAGACGTGTGCATCGCCACCCTGATCGCCAACCGCAGTTTTCGCCCCATCGAACCGCTGATCGGGTTCTTCATCAATTTCCTCGCGTTGCGCGTGAACGCCGGCGGCAATCCCGGCTTCCGCGAATTGCTCCAGCAGGTGCGAACGGTGACATTGGAAGCGTACGCGCATCAGGACATGCCCATTGATCAGGTGGTCGAAACCTGGCAGCGCCGGTATCAGAGCCGCATGCCCCTTTTCCGCACGCTGCTGGTGCTCCAGAACGCGCCGTTGCCCACCCTTGATTTGCCCGGCCTCGAACTGGACATTTCGCGCCCGGCGCAGGCGCAAAACGCGGATATGGACCTGGCGCTCTTCCTCACCCTCAAAGGCCAGGAATTGACCGGCCACGTCCAATACAGCACCGATCTGTGGGATGAAGCGGACATGCGCCGCATCATGCGCCATTACCAGAGCCTGCTCCAGGCCGCCGTCGCCGCGCCGGATACTCCCATTGAGGCATTGGCGTGGCTGACGGACGAAGAAGCCCGGCAGGTGATCGTCGAATTCAACCGCGCGGCCTCTTTGAATGCAGAGGGCGCGACCTTCGAGAAGCTCTTCGAGGGGCAAGCGGCCCGCACGCCGCAGGCCGAAGCCGTCTCCTTTGCCGGGGAAAGCCTCACCTACACAGCGCTCAACCGCCGCGCCAACCAACTGGCGCACTATCTGCGTTCGCTCGGAGTGAAACCGGAAGTCCGGGTGGGGATCGCCATTTCGCGCTCGCCGGAGATGATCGTGGCGCTGCTGGGAGTGCTCAAAGCGGGAGGTGGGTACGTGCCGCTTGATCCGGCCTATCCCCCGGAGCGCCTGGCGACGATGATGGAAGAGTCCGGGGTTGAGGTTCTGCTGACGACCGTACGCGACCGGTTCCCCATCCGCGACGCGCCGCACACGGTCTACCTCGACGGTCCGGCGCGCGACGAGATCGCCCGGCAGAGCGAGACCAACCCGCCCAACAATGCGACGGCGCAAAACCTGGCCTACGTGATCTTCACCTCCGGTTCGACCGGGAAGCCCAAGGGCGTGATGATCCCCCGCGCGGCGCTGGCGAACTACGCGCTTTCGGCGCAACAGCGATTTGGAATCACGCCGGCGGATCGCGTCTTGCAGTTCGCCACCCTCAATTTCGACACCGCCGTCGAAGAAATCTACCCGGCGCTTCTCAGTGGAGCGACCCTGGTATTGCGCGCCGGGGATGTTCTCGAACTGCCGGAGAACTTTCTGGACGCCTGCCAACGCGAGCGCATCAGCGTGCTTTCGCTGCCCACCGCCTACTGGCACACCCTGGTGAGCGATCAGGCGGCGGAGGGGCTGACGTGGCCGGCGTCTTTGCGGCTGGTCGTCATCGGCGGCGAGCGCGCGTTGCCGGAGATGTTCCAGCGGTGGAACGAGGCGCAGGCGCGCGGCGACATCGCGGCGGCCACGCGGCTCTTCAACAACTACGGCCCCACCGAAGCAACCGTCGTTGCGACCGAGGCCGAGCTGACGCCCGGCAGCGCGATCGTTATCGGCAAGCCCATCCACAACGTGCGCTGCTACATCCTCGACCACGCCTTGCGCCCGGCGCCGGTCGGCGCGCCCGGAGAACTGTACATCGCGGGGCGGAACCTGGCCCGGGGGTATCTGAACCATCCGGCGCAGACCGCCGCCGTCTTCGTCCCCGACCCGTTCAGCGACGAGCCCGGCGCGCGCATGTACCGCACCGGCGATCAGGCGCGCTACCGGGCGGACGGCGCCATTGAATTCCTGGGACGGATGGACAATCAAGTCAAAGTACGCGGGTTCAGGGTGGAATTGGATGAGATTCAAGCCATCTTCAACCGGCACCCCGCCGTGCAAGAAGCGGTGGTGGTCGCCCTGGCCGACGCTCAGGTTCCGGGAAGCCGGCAACCGGTTGCCTACGTCGTCCCCAAACAGGCAACGGACGGGTTGGCGGCGGAGCTGCGCGCGTACGCACAGCAACAGCTCCCCGACTACATGATTCCTGCGGTCATCGTGCCGTTGTCCGCATTCCCCTTGACGCCCGCCGGGAAAATTGATCGCAAAGCGTTGCCGCTCCCAGAAGAACAATCCGCCGGCGAGGAATACACATCACCAGAAGGCCCGGTGGAAGAGAAACTGGCCGAGATTTGGGGGCAGGCTCTCAACCGGAAGCGCATCGGCGCCTACGACAATTTTTTCGATCTGGGCGGGCATTCCCTGTTGGCGACGCGCGTCATCTATACCATCAACCAGGCTTTTCACATCAAATTGTCGGTGCGGGCGCTGTTTGAGGAGCCGACCCTGGCCGGGTTAGCGCTGGTTATCGAAGAGATGTTACTCGATGAATTAGATGCAGAGAGGCTACACTGAGACACACTGAGAAGACACAGAGAGCCACTGAGAGAAAACTCTCTGTGTATCTCTGTGAAAACTCAGTGAATCTCTGTGTCCATCTATCTTGACGCCGGCCTACGTCGTTGGATTCAGCCTTAAACCATTGGAGGCTATGGATGAACACAAGCGCTAAACAGACTGAAGCACTGTCGCCGGGAGAGCGCCGGGAGTTGCTGGCGCGCATGTTGAAACAGGGCGAGGCGCAGCGCAAGACGGCGCCTTTGTCCTTTGTCCAGGAACGGTTCTGGTTTCTCGACCAGTTGGACCCCGGCGCGCCGTTGTACAACATGGCTCTGGCCGTACACATGGCCGGCCTCCTGGATAAACCGGCCTTAGAATACAGCCTGAATCAAGTTGTCCAACGCCACGAATCGTTGCGCACAACCTTCGCCGTTGTGGACGGAGCCCCGGTTCAGATGATTTCGCCGGCCCTGCAAATACGCATGACCCATAGCGACCTCCAAAACGCCGCTGCTGCTGAGCGCGACTCTCTGGCCCAGGCCCGCGCCTACGCCGAGGTGCAACAACGTTTCGACCTGACCCGTGGGCCATTGCTGCGGGCCGCCGTGTTGCAACTGGCGGCGGAGGAGCACGTGCTGGTGTTGACGCTGCACCACATCATCGCGGATGCATGGTCTATGGGGATATTGGTTCAAGAAATGACAGCTTTCTATCGCGCGGCGGTCAACCAGACCCCGGCGTCCGTCCCTGAGCTTCCCTTGCACTATGCGGAATACGCATCCTGGCAACGAGAACAATGGAGCAGCGACCGCGCCCAGCAGGCTCTGGACTATTGGAAACGGCAGCTGGCCGCCCCCCTGCCGGTCTTGGAGATGGTCACGAGCGAAAGCGAAGCGGAACTGCCGGGAATGGCATGCAAAGAACTGACTTTCTCCCCCGAACTCACGGCTGACTTGAAAACCTTCAGCCGCGAGCAGGGCGTGACACTTTTCATCACACTGCTGGCGGCTTTCCAGACGTTGCTCTTCCGCTACACCGGGCAGACCGACATCCTCGTCGGCTCTCCCATCGCCAACCGCGACCGGGCCGAGCTGGAAACGATGATCGGCCCTTTCATTGACACGCTGGTTTTTCGGAGCGACCTTTCGGGGAATCCCACGTTTGCGGACCTGCTGCAACAGGTAAAGCAGGGGGTATTGGAGGCCTTTTCGCACCAAAACATCCCGTTCAGCCGTCTGGTGGAAGAACTTCACCCCACGCGCGACCTGAAGCGCAATCCCATCTTCCAGGCCGTCTTCGTGATGCAACCGCCGCCGCCGACTTTTATCACCCTGCCCGGCCTGACGCTCTCGCCGTTCCCGCTGAGCGCAGTCCGGGAGGATGAGTCGTCGGATACGCTGGGAGTCTCAATCCACGAGACGGCCCAGGGGTTGAGGATCGTGGCAGATTACCAGGACACGCTGGTCAACCGGGACATTTTGGAGCAGTTTCAAGCCTTTTTGACGAACGCCTTGCGCCGCCCCCGCCTGAGAATCCAGAGCATCCCCTTGCTTTCCGAGGCCGAACAGCAGCGCGTCCTGTCGTGGAGCCGGATGCCGTCGCCGGCGTATCCCAGGGAGCGCACGCTCATATCGCTCTTCGCGGAGCAGGCTGCGCGCGTCCCGGACAAGGTCGCCGTGAGCTGCGGCAGCGCGAGCCTGACGTACCGCGAGTTGAACCGGCGCGCCAACCAGTTGGCGCACGCCCTGCGCCGCCGGGGAATCGGCGTCAATGATCTGGTCGGATTGTGTGTGGAACGTTCTTTGGAGATGATTGTGGGACTGTTGGGAATTCTCAAGGCCGGCGCAGCCTACCTGCCACTCGATCCCACCTATCCCCCCGAACGCCTGGAGTATATGGTGGCCCATGCCGGCGCGGCGACCCTGTTGACGCAAAGTCGCCTCCTGCCCGGCATCCCCACCGGCTGGCAGGGTCAAATCCTTTGCCTGGACACCGACTGGGAAAGCATCGCGCAGGAAGATTCGCACAATCCCACATTTCCGGTTCTCAACGACAGCTTGATGTACGTCATCTACACGTCCGGCTCTACCGGACAACCCAAGGGCGCCGGCGTCCTCAAGCACACCTACGTCAATCTGATGCACTGGTACACCCACGAATTCGGCCTGTCCGCCGACGACAGCGCGCTGGTGATTTCGTCGGTAAGCTTTGATCTGACCCACAAGAATTTCTACGGCCCGCTGTTGGTGGGCGGAACGCTGCACCTGCTGCCCACGCGCTTCTACGATCCGCAGGAAATTCTCGACATCATCGCGACACAGAAGGTGACGTGGGTGAACTGCACGCCCAGCGCGTTCTACCCCCTGGTGGCCTACGCCGCCGCGCAAGACTTTGCCGCGCTGGAATCGCTCCGCTACGTTTTCCCCGGCGGCGAACAAGCCATGCTTGCCAGACTGTGGCCGTGGCTGCGTTCCGGGCGTTGCCGGGCGACCATTGTCAACACGTACGGGCCGACGGAATGCACCGATCTCTGCCTGTCGTACCGTCTGGAAAATCCTGAAACCTTCCGGGGGCAGGTATTGCCCATTGGGAAGCCACTGTACAATGCGCAGGTGCTCCTTCTCGACGACGCCCTGAACCCGGTTCCCGCCGGAGTCTTGGGCGAGGTGTACATCGGCGGCGAAGGCGTGGGACAGGGGTACGTCAACGACCCGCGCGCGACGGCGACGAAATTTTTGCCCAATCCTTACGGCAAGATGCCCGGCGAACGCATCTACAAGACCGGGGATATGGCTTACTATCTTCCCGATGGGACCATGGTCTTCACCGGACGGCGCGATTACCAGGTCAAATTCCACGGCTATCGCATCGAGCTGGGCGAGATCGAGACAGCGCTGCGCCAGCATCCGGCGGTGCAGGACGCGGTCGTGTCCGTGCATCACAACGTTCAGGGCCAGGATATTATGGCCGCCTACGTCGTCCCCCAGCCGGACAGGCGCGACCTTTCGGGCGAGGATTTGCGCGCCCACGTGCAAAGTCGCCTGCCCGAATTTATGATCCCCGCCGCTTTCGTTCTGATGGACGCCTTCCCGCTGACGATCAACGGCAAGCTCGATCGCCGCGCATTGCCGCCGCCGGAGATTGCAGCGGCGGAACCGGACGCGGATTTCGTCGCGCCCGAAGGGCCGGTGGAAGAAAAACTGGCCGCCATCTGGAGCGCAGCGCTCAACGTGGAGCGCGTCGGCGCTTATGGCGACTTCTTCGAACTGGGGGGAAATTCGTTGCTGGCGACGCAAGTCGTCTACCAGATCAATCAGGCGTTCCAGATTCAGTTGTCCGTGCGCAGCATCTTTGAAGAGCCGACCCCCGCCGGGCTGGCGCTGATGATTGAAGAACTGTTACTGGATGAGTTGGGACAGGATCAACCGCAAAGCTGACCATCAGGAGGGCAAGAAAGAGGTTCTATGACATCCGAAACCAAAGAGAACACCGCAGATCGGGAGACGCCGTTGCTTCCACGACATCATGAAGGGCCGCCGCCGCTCTCGTATGCGCAACAACGGCTCTGGTTTGTAGAGCAGCTACATCCGGGGAGCACCATGTACAACCTCCCGTTTGCGTTGCACATCGAAGGAACGCTGAACGTACCGGCGTTGGAGCATGCGCTCAACGCCGTCGTAGCACGCCATGAGGCTTTGCGCACCACCATCGGCGCAGTGGATGGGCTCCCCGTCCAGATCATTGCGCCGGTTCTGACCCTGACTCTGCCGGCGGACGATTTGCAGGATGGCCCCGCGTCCGAAAGAGAAGCGCGCGCCCAGGCCCTGTTGCAAGCCGAAATCGCCCGCCCCTTCGATTTGCAAAAGGGGCCGTTGCTGCGCGCGCGCCTGCTGCGGCTGGAGCCCCAAACGCACATCCTGTTGCTAATGGCGCACCATATCGTGATTGACGGATGGTCCATCAACATCCTTTTGCACGAACTGTTTACCTTCTACACGTCCGCCATCGAAGCGGGCCCTGTGGAACTGCCGGCGTTGCCCGTGCAATACGCCGACTTCGCGATCTGGCAACGCGAGTGGCTTCAGGGCGCAACGTTGGAGGCGCACCTGGCATACTGGCGGCAACAACTCGCCGGCGCGCCCGGATTTCTGACCCTCCCTTCCGACGCGCCGCGCCCGGCTATCTTGACGTCCAATGGCGCGCAACGGTCACGGATGTTGCCGCCGGAGCTGGCGGAGAGCCTGACCGAGCTGGGGCGCAACGAAGGCGCCACGCTGTTCATGGTGTTGTTCGCCGCTTTCAACGTCCTCGTGCACCACTACACCCACCAGACAGACCTGGTGATCGGTTCGCCCATCGCCAACCGCACTCGCGGCGAAATCGAGCCGCTGATCGGGTTTTTCGTCAATATGCTCGCGTTGCGCAGCGACCTCAACGGCAACCCCACGTTTCGCGATCTGTTACAACGTGTGCGCCAGACGGCGCTGGGCGCCTATCAACACCAGGAGTTGCCGTTCGACAAACTGGTCGAAGCGCTGCGCCTTGAACGCGACCCCAGTTATGCGCCGCTTTTCCAACTCATGTTCGCCCTGCAGAGCGCCCCGGACATGCCGGAGAAGCGGGGCGATTTGCGCCTGAGCTTTTGGCCGAGCGAGAGCCAGGCGGCGCAATTCGATGTATCTCTGTTCGTCGAAACGAGCGACGCCGACGGCTTCTGCTGCTTCGTCGAATACAACACGGCCCTGTTCAAGGCCGAGACGATAGACCGGCTGCTCGAAAACTATCACCGCGTGCTCCGGCAAATCGTCACCGGGCCGGGCCGCCGGTTGGCCGATTTCTCGCTGCTGGACGAGAAGGAACGCGAGCGGATGCTGGTGGACTGGAACCGCACGCAGCGCGATTATCCGTCCGGCTGCCTGCACGCGCTGTTCGAGGCGCAGACGGCGCGCACCCCTGACGCGACCGCGGCAGTCTGGGGCGAGCAACAGCTGACCTACCGCAACCTCGACCGGCGCGCCAACCAGCTGGCGCGCCACCTGCAAACGCTGGGCGCCGGGCCGGAGACGCTGGTCGCGCTCTACATGGAACGCGGCCTGGACATGCTGGTGAGTATCCTGGGGGTGCTCAAAGCCGGCGCGGCCTACGTTCCGCTCGACCCGCATTACCCGCACGCGCGCGTCGGGTTCATCCTCGCCGACACGCGCGCGCCGTTGATCCTGACGCAGCGCTCGTTGGCCGGACGGCTGCCGGAAAGCCGGGCGCAGCTCGTCTGCGTGGACGCTCCGGAGGCCGGCCTGGCGCACTATCCGGACGCGGCCCCATCCTGCGCGGCGGACGACAGAAACCTGGCCTACATCATCTACACGTCCGGCTCGACGGGAACGCCCAAAGGGGTGGCCATTGCCCATCACAGCGCCGTCATGCTGGCGCATTGGGCGTTGGAGGTGTTCGAGCCCGCGGCCTTCGCGGGAACGCTGGCCGCGACCTCGGTCTGCTTCGACCTCTCGATTTTCGAATTCTTTGCGCCGCTAAGTTGCGGCGGCGCAGTGATCCTGGCGGAAAACGCGCTGCAACTGCCCGCAGCCCCGCCCATCACGTTGATCAACACCGTGCCCTCGGCCATTGCCGAGCTGGTGCGACTGGGAACGCTGCCGGCGTCGGTGCGCGTGGTCAACTCAGCCGGGGAGCCGCTCAAAACGACGCTGGTGCAACAACTCTACGCGCTGCCGCACATCGAAAAGGTCTATGACCTCTACGGCCCTTCCGAGGACACCACCTACTCGACCTACGCCCTGCGCCGCCCCGACGGCCCCGAAACCATCGGGCGGCCAATCGCCAACACGCGCGTCTACCTGCTGGACGCTCAACTGAATCCGGCGCCCCTGGGCGTCTCCGGCGAAATCTACCTGGGCGGCGAAGGACTGGCGCGCGGCTACCTGGGCCGTCCGGGGCTGACGGCGGAACGCTTCATCCCCGATCCCTTCAGCGCCGCCCCCGGCGCGCGGCTCTACCGCACCGGCGACCTGGCGAGCTACCTGCCCGACGGGAATCTGCAATTCCTGGGGCGGATGGATCACCAGGTCAAAGTGCGCGGCTTCCGCATCGAATTAGGCGAAATCGAGGAGCAATTGCTGCGGCATCCCGCAGTGGAAGCGGCGGTGGTGATGGTGCTGGAGAGCGGGCGCGCCGGCGACCGGCAACTGGCCGCGTTCGTCATCGCAAACCCGGAGCAGGCGCTTTCTTCCCAGGATTTGCGCGACTGCGTGCAGCTCTCGCTGCCGCGTTATATGGTCCCCGCCGTCTTCGTGATTCTGGACGCATTCCCCATGACGCCCAACGGGAAAATAGATCGCCGCGCCCTGATGAAACTGGCGCCGTCCGAAAGCGCGCCGGATGCCGCCTGCGCCGCCGCGCGCACGCCCCTCGAAGAGCAACTGTGCGCGCTTTGGCAGCAAGCGCTCGGCGTCGAGCGCGTTGGCATTCACGACAACTTTTTCGAGTCGGGCGGGCATTCGTTGCTGGCGATCCAACTGCTGAACCGGCTGTCGGCGCTCCTGGAACGCAGCGTCCCCTTGTCCGTCATCTTCGAGGCTCCAACCGTCGCCGCGTTGGCCGAGAGAATTGCAACAGGCAATCTTGAGAATCAAGCGTATACAGCAACAGCGCCCAGTACTCAGCCCCCCAACAAAATAAGCCGCCGCGCATTGGCGCAATCGGCTCTGGCCGAAGGCGCGTCGCGCTCCACCTTCGTCGCCGCGCGCACCCCCCTCGAGCAACAATTGTGTGAATGCTGGCAACAACTACTCGAACTCGACGCCATCGGCATCCACGACAACTTCTTCGAGCTGGGCGGCCACTCGTTGCTGGCAATCCAGCTGTTGAACCGGCTGTCGGTGCTCTTGAAATGCCAGATTCCGCTGTCGGTCATCTTCGAAGCGCCCACCGTCGCAGCGTTGGCCGAGAAAATTGTGGTAGGCGCTTTTGAAGGGGAATCGCGCGCAGCGCTCACGCCCATACCTCACACCGGGCCGCTGCCGCTCTCTTTCGCGCAAGAACAATTGTGGTTGATCGAGCAACTGTCGCCCGGCAACCGGGCCTACTACCTGCCCATTTTCGTTCGCCTCGCCGGCCCGTTGGATGCCCAGACGTGGGAGCAGGCGCTCAATCTCGTCGTCGAGCGCCACGCCGTCCTGCGCACGACCTTCGACTATGGCGACGGGAATCCCGTGCAGATCGTCGCGCCTTCGCTGAAAATAGCCGTTCCCGTCGTGGACATGCCAGGCGCCGATTTCGCGGCAATCGCGCAACAGGCAAACGCACAGACGCGCCAGCCGTTCTCTCTGGCAACCGGGCCGTTGCTCAGAGGCGCGCTCTACCGCATCTCGCCGTCGGAGCACTACCTCTTGCTGGTCGTCCATCACATTGTCATTGATGGCTGGTCGCTGAGAATCCTGTTCGGCGAGTTGGTTCAGGCCTACGCCGCCCTCCTGGCAGGCAAACCGCCGGCGCTGCCGGAGCTCCCGCTGCAATATGCGGATTTCTCCGTGTGGCAGCGCGAGTGGCAACGGTTCGGACTGCTGAACCGGCAACTTGATTACTGGACCCGGCAGTTGGCGGGCGCGCCGCCCATAACGGATTTGCCGCTCGACCATCCGCGTTCATCCGCCCAGACCGACGAGGGCGCCATCGAAAGCTTTGTGTTCCCCGGAGACATGACCGCGGCAATCAAAGCGCTGAGCCGGCGCGAAGGCGTCAGCCCGTTCGCTTTGTTGCTGACGGCGTTCCAGACGCTCCTGTACCGGTACACACAACAATCCGACCTCGTCGTCGGGGTTCCCGTGGCCAATCGCCAGCATCCCGAAATCGAAAACTTGATCGGGTATTTTGTCAACACGTTGGCCATTCGCGTTCGCCTGGAGCCAACCGGCGCCTTCCTGGACGCGCTCGCTCAGACACGCGCCACGGTCACGGAAGCTCTGTCCTGCCAGGAAGTCCCCTTCCAGCACATCGTCGAAGCCCTGGGCGTGAAACCGCAGCCAGGTTACAACCCACTGTTTCAACTTATGTTCAACTTCCTACAGATCGAGGAGACGCTGCCGCAACTCCCGAATCTGACGTTGGAGTGGAGAAATCTGGACGCGGGAACGTCGCAATTCGACCTGAGCCTGGTCATTGAAGAGGAAAAAGACCGCCTGTGCGGCATCATCGAATACAACCGCAACTTATTCGAACAAAACACCGTGCTGAGGTTCCAGACGCACTACACGGCCCTGCTCAAGGCCATCCTGGACGACCCCAGGCGCGCGCTCGCCGCTTTGTGGGACGCCGCCCGGATCCCGCTGCCGCAGGTCGCCCCACCCGTCCCCGAAGCGGCGGCGCCGGAGCGCCCCTCCGAAGCGCAGCTCCGGCAGCGCCGGGACGACCTCGCGTCGCGCCGGGCCGGGCTTTCGGACGAAAAACGCGCGCTTCTGGAAAAGCGGCTGCGCGGCGAGTAAAGACGCGGATGCGAAAGAGGTCATGATGGGATCGAAACGTGAAGAGATCGCCCAACGCAGAGCCGAACTGGCGCGCCGGCAGGCGCAGCTTTCCTCCGAGCAACGCGAACGGCTCGCGCAGCGCGTCCAGGGATTGGCCGGCGCGGCAGAAGGGACGCCGCCGATTCCCCGGCGCGCTTCCGCCGAACCGGCCCCGCTCTCGTATGCGCAACAACGCCTCTGGTTCCTGGATCAATTGGAGCCGGGCTCCCCGCTGTACAACATCCCGATGGCCGTGCGCCTGACCGGGACGCTGGACGTGGACGCAGCCCGGTACGCGCTGCAAACCATCGTAGAACGCCACGAAGTGCTGCGCACCACCTTCGCAATGCGCGACGGCCAACCCGTGCAGCGCATCGCCCCGGAGATCGAACTGGAAGTCCCGTTCGTGGATTGGACGGACTCCGCGACGGCGCCGGAGGCCGAGCGCGAGGCCGCCATCCGGCGCTTCGTCCAAGACGCCGCCCGGCGCCCCTTCGATTTACAACGGGGGCCGCTGTTGCGGGTGCACCTGCTGCGTTTGACGCCCTCCGAGTACATTCTGGTGCTCAACATCCACCACAGCGCCTTCGATGGCTGGTCAATGGACGTGCTCACCCGTGAATTCGCCGCGATCTACGCGCGCCGCGTCCTGGGCGAAGCCGCCGCCCTGCCCGAACTCCCCATCCAATACGCCGATTTTGCCGTCTGGCAACGCAACTGGCTCCAGGGCGCGGTTCTGGAGGAACAAATCGGCTATTGGAAACAAAAACTGGGGCGCGGGTCGCCGGCGTTGGCGCTCCCTACGGATTACCCCTATCCCGCCGCCCGCAGCCTTTCCGGCGGGCGCTGCCTGCGCGCGTTGCCCGAATCTCTCGCCGCCGCGATCAAGGCGCTGAGCCGCCAGGAAAACGCGACGCTGTTTATGACGCTGCTGGCGGCGTTCAAGGTGCTGCTGTACCGCTATACCGGACAGGAAGACATTTCCGTCGGTTCCCCCATCGCCAATCGCACGCGGGCCGAGATCGAGAACCTGATCGGTTTTTTCGTCAACACGTTGGTATTGCGCAGCGATCTCGGCGGGAACCCCACGTTTCGCGAATTCCTGGCGCAGGTCCGCGCCACGGCCCTCGAAGCCTACGCCCATCAGGACTTGCCCTTCGAAATGTTGGTGGAGGCGATCCAACCGGCCCGCGATATGAGCCGCCCGCCGCTGTTTCAAGTCATGTTCGTGCTGCAAAACGCGCCGGGCGGCGCTCTGAGCCTGCCAGGGCTCACGCTCTCGGCCCTGGAGACTGCGAGCGGCACGGCGAAGTTCGACCTGACGCTGTCCGCTCAAGAGACGCCGGAGGGGCTTTCCCTCGTCGTCGAGTACAACGCCGATGTGTTCACTGCAACCACCGCCGCCCGGCTGTTGGGACACTTCCAGACTTTGCTGGCAGAGATCGTAACCGCGCCGGATCGCCCGGTCGCGGCGCTGCCACTGCTTGATCCCGCCGAGAGACAGCAAGCGCTGACCACCTGGAATGCGACCCGGACGGATTTCCCGGCGGACGCCTGCTTTCACCAATGCTTTGCCGCGCAGGTCGCCCGCACGCCCGAGGCTGTGGCCGTCGTCGCAGGGGACGAGCGCCTGACCTACGCGGAACTCGACCGGCGCGCCGATCGCCTGGCGCGCCGCCTGCAAGCGCTGGGCGTGGGCCCGGAGATATGCGTCGCCGTCTGCCAGGATCAGGGGATCAACCTGCTGGTGAGCCTGCTGGGGATTCTGAAAGCCGGCGGCGTTTACGTCCCGCTGGATACAGCCTATCCGCAGGAACGATTGGCCTTCATCCTCGCCGACACCCAGGCGCCGGCAGTATTGACGCAACGCGCCTATGCAGACAGACTGCCGCCGGTTCAGGGCCACGTGATCTGCGTGGATGATGACCGCACGCCTGCCGCGACGGAAGATGCGCCGCTACGCGACTCGGTGGTTCCCGACAACGCGGCCTACGTCATCTACACGTCGGGGTCAACGGGGCGACCCAAAGGCGTGGTGTGCACCCACCACAGCATGGTCAATTACCTGACCTGGTTCAACCGCGCGTTCGATGTGGACCTGCCGGCAATCACCAAACCGGCATTCGACGCCTCCTTGAAACAACTCTTCGCGCCGCTGCTCAAAGGGCGAGCGGTGTGGTTCCTGCCGCCCGGCGACATAGACGCGCAACTGGACGTGCTATTGGACGACCTGAGCCAACGCGCCGGGGCCGGGTTGAGCTGTGTGCCCTCGCTCTGGAAGGTCATTTTGGAAAGAATTGGGCCCGGCTCTACGGCGCTGGATGGCCTGGCTCACCTGCTGCTCGGCGGCGAGGCTGTCTCGCAGGCGTTACTCGCGCAGACGTTGGAGCGTCTGCCGCACTTGCAGGTGTGGAATATGTACGGCCCGACAGAGATCACGGTGAACGCCGCCTTCACCCGCTTGCGCGCCGATGAACGGGTGACCATCGGGCGCCCGACGGCCAACGCCGGGCTCTACATCCTGGATGCGCAACTGGAGCCGGTTCCGGTCGGCGTCGCCGGCGAGCTCTACGTCGGCGGAGTCGGCGTCGCCAGGGGCTATCTGAACCGGCCGGGAATTTCCGCCGAATGCTTCATTCCCCATCCGTTCAGCGCCGCGCCGGGGGCGCGCCTGTACCGGACCGGCGACCGCGCGCGCTACCGCTCCGATGGCAAGGTTGAATTCCTGGGGCGCGCCGACGATCAGGTCAAGGTGCGCGGGTTCCGCATCGAACTGGGCGAGGTCACGGCGGCGGTGCAGCAACATCCCAACGTGAAAGATGCGGTGGTGATGGCGCGCGAAACCGTCGTGGACGACGGGCGAGCGACCGACAAACGCATCGTGGCCTACGTCGTGGCGGAAGCCGCGGCGCTGACGGCAGACGATTTGCAAGTTTTCCTACAGGGCAAACTTCCCGAATACATGATGCCGTTTGCTTTTGTCATTCTTGACGCTTTGCCCCTGTTCCCCAACGGCAAAGTGAACCGGCGCGCTTTGCTGGAGATCGAACCGGTGCATGCCGCGGCGGCTGACGCCTATGTTGCGCCGCGCACCCCCACCGAGAGTGTGCTGGCCGAAATCTGGAGGACGCTGTTGGGCGTGGAGCGCGTCGGCGTTCACGACAACTTCTTCGCGTTGGGCGGGCATTCGCTGCTGGCGACGCAGGTGACCTCGCGGCTGCGCGACAGGGTAGGAGTCGAAATCCCCCTGCGCGAGCTGTTTGCGCATCCCAACGTGGCCGACCTGGCAGCGGTCGTGGATGCGATGGGGAAGCATGCGCCCTGCGCCGCATCCTCCCCGATCCGTCGCGTGGATCGCTCCGCGCCGTTGCCGTTGTCTTATGCGCAACAACGGCTGTGGTTCCTGGATCAGCTTGAACCGGGCAGCCCGGCGTACAACGTGCCGTCGGCGTTGCGCCTGAGCGGGGCGCTGGACGCGGCGGCGCTGGAACGCAGTTTCAACCGGCTCGTCGCGCGCCACGAAGCGCTGCGCACGACGTTTCACGCCGTGGGGGGCGACCCCGTGCAGGTGATTGCGCCGGGGATGCACCTCGATGTTCCGCTGATTGATCTGAGCGGGTTGGCGGCGCCGGAGCAAGAAGCAAAGGTACGGGACATGGCGCGCGCCAATGCGCAGACGCCCTTCGACCTGCAACGGGGCCCGTTGCTGCGGGTGACGCTGCTGCGGCTGGGCGACGAGGAGCACGCGCTGCTGCTGAACATCCACCACATCATATCGGATGCGTGGTCTGCCGGGGTGTTGGTGCGCGAGCTGGCCGAGTGCTATCGCAGCGAAGTGTCCGGGGCGGCGGCGCATCTACCGGAGTTGCCATTGCAATACGCCGACTACGCCGTCTGGCAACGGGAATGGCTGCGCGGAGAAGCGCTGGAAAGGCAGCTGGCCTATTGGCAGCAAAAATTGGGCCGCGGCCCGGCGGCGCTGGAACTGCCCGCCGATCGCCCGCGCCCGGCGGCGCAGACTTTTGCGGGCGACCTGCGCATACGCCCATTGTCCCCACGGCTGCTCGCTGCGCTCAAAGCGCTGAGCCGGCAGGAGAACGCGACCCTGTTTATGACGCTGCTGGCGGCATTCAAAGTGCTGCTGTACCGCTACACGGGACAGACGGACATCGCCGTGGGATCGCCAATTGCCAACCGAACGCGCAGCGAGCTGGAAGGGGTGATCGGGTTCTTCGTCAACACGCAAGTGCTGCGCAGCGACCTGAGCGGCCATCCGACGTTCCGCGAGCTGCTGCGGCAGGTGAAAGTCACGGCGACGGAGGCTTATGCGCACCAGGACTTGCCGTTCGAGATGCTGGTGGAAGCGATTCAACCGGCGCGCGATATGAGCCGCAGCCCGCTGTTCCAGGTGATGTTCGTGCTGCAAAATGCGCCGGGAGAAGGCCTGGCGCTGCCGGGGTTGACGCTTCGCGGATTGGAGGCGCCGACGGGAACGGCCAAATTCGACCTGCTGTTGTTCGCGCAGGAGACGGCGCAGGGGCTACACCTCAGCGCGGAATACAACACGGATTTGTTCGACGCGGCGCGCATCGAGCGACTGTTGGGCCATTTCGAGACGCTGTTGGAGGGCGCAGTCGCCAACCCGGAGCAACCCATCGCAGCGTTGCCGTTGTTGACGGCGGAAGAGCGGGCGCAACTGGCCGCGTGGAACGCGACGGCGCTGTCGTTGCCGGCGCAGCCGCTGCACGCATTGTTCGCGGCGCAGGCGGCGCGGACGCCGGAGGCCATCGCGCTGAGCTACCCGGAGCGCAACACGAAGCTGACGTACCGCGAATTGGAGCGGCGATCGAATCAACTGGCGCACACCCTGCGAAAGCTGGGAATTGGGCCGGACACGCCGGTCGCGTTGAGCGTGCCGCGCTCGCCGGAGATGGCGGTGGCGGTTTTAGGGGTTTTAAAGGCGGGCGGAGCGTACCTGCCGTTGGATCCGGCCTACCCCCAGGCGCGGCTGGCCTTCATGCTGGCCGACGCGGGAGCGCCGGTGTTGTTGACGCTGCAAGAATCGGCAGAGCAGTTGCCGCCGTTCGCAGGGCACAAGATTTGCATAGACACGGAGTGGGAAGCGATTGCGGCAGAGCCGGACACACCGCTGCCCGGGACCGTGGCCCTGGAAAATCTGGCCTACATCATCTACACGTCGGGCTCGACCGGCCGGCCCAAGGGCGTGGCGATGCGGCACGCGCCGCTGGTGAATCTGATCGAATGGCAGGCGCGAGCGACGGCCCTGAACCGCGCCGAGCGCACCCTGCAATTTGCGTCGTTGAGCTTCGACGTATCGTGCCAGGAGATGTTTTCGACGTGGATGCTGGGCGGGGAGCTGGTGTTGCTGGAAGAGGCGACGCGGCGGGACGCGCAGGCGTTGCTGGCGTTCCTGGCGCAGGAACACATCGAACGGCTCTACCTGCCCTTTGTGGCGTTGCAACACCTGGCGGAAGCCGCGACGACGGTAACCGCGAAGTTGGCGCTGAGCCTGCGGCAGCTGGTGACTGCCGGGGAACAGCTGCGCATCACGCCGCAAATCGTGGAATGGCTGAAAGGCATGCCGGAGTGTGTGCTGCACAACCAGTACGGCCCGTCGGAAAGCCACGTGATCACGGCGCAAACAATGACAGGAGAGCCGGAACAGTGGGAGGTGTTGCCGCCGATCGGGCGACCGATTGCCAACGCGATGACCTACGTCCTGGACGGGCAGTTGCAGCCGGTCCCGCTGGGGGTCGTGGGGGAACTGTACCTGGGAGGAGAGGCCGTGTTGGCGCGGGGCTACTACCAACGTCCGGCGTTGACGTCCGAACGCTTCCTGCCGGATCCGTTCAGTGCAGTGGACGGAGCGCGGATGTACCGGACGGGCGACCGGGCGCGGTGGCTGCCGGACGGAACGCTGGACTTTTTGGGGCGCGCCGACGATCAGGTGAAGGTGCGCGGGTATCGCATCGAGCTGGGAGAAGTGGAAGCGGCGCTGGACGCGCATCCGGGCGTGCGGGCGGCGGCAGCGGCAGTGCGCGGCGCCGATGCGGCCAGCCGGCAACTGGCGGCCTACATCGTGCCGGAGCCGGAAACGGGCGTCGCGGCAGAGGAGTTGCGCGCGTTCCTGCAAGGGCGCCTGCCCGACTATATGCTCCCGGCGCGCTTCGTATTCCTGGAAACGCTGCCCCTGACCCCCAGCGGCAAGGTGGATCGCCGCGCTCTGCCCGAACCGGAAACGCTGGAAGCGGAGGCCGGCGCTGCACGGGTCGCGCCGCGCGACGCGCTGGAACTGCGACTGGCGCAGATCTGGGAGGCCGTGTTGAACGTCCAGCCCGTCGGCGTGACGCAGAACTTCTTTGCGTTGGGCGGGCATTCCCTGCTGGCGGTGCGCCTGATCTCCCGCATCCAGCAGGAATTGGAGTGCGCCCTGCCGCTGTCCGTTCTGTTCCAACACCCCACCATCGAAGCCTTAGCGATGACCTTGCGCCAACAGAGCGGAAAACCCCTGGCGACATCCTCCCTGGTTTTGATACAACCCGGCGATTCGGCTCGCCCCCCCCTGTTTCTGGTGCACCCGGCGGGCGGCAACGTCTTGTGCTACACCGATCTGGCGCAACGGCTGGGACCGGAGCAGCCGTGTTACGGGTTGCAGGCGCAGGGACTTTTTCCCGGCCAACCCGCACACACCCGCATCGAAGCGATGGCGCGACACTACATCGCGTTGTTGCGCGAAGTGCAGCCCGCCGGGCCGTACCTGATCGGGGGATGGTCCATGGGCGGCATCGTGGCCTACGAAATGGCCCAACAGCTTCGGCCACAGGAAACGCGGCTAATCCTGATTGACGCCAGCGCGCCGTCCGGGCGCAGGCGCATGCCGGATGAGTTGCAATTGCTGGCAGGCTTCGCGCACGACCTGGGCGTGTCATTGGAGCAGGAAACGTTCACCGCGCAAGAATTGCGCGCGCTGCCGCCGCAGGAACGCCCGGAGTGGATTTTCAGAAAAGCGCGAGAGGCCGGTTTGATTCCCCCTGACATCGCGCCGGAACATGTCCAGCATCTGATCCAGGTATTCAAAGACAACGTCCGGGCGATGTTGGCCTACAAGCCCCGTCCCTACGCAGGGCCGACGCTGCTTGTCCAGGCCCGCGACCGGACCCGGAAAGCGCCCCCGCGATTGGGTTGGAAGTCGCTGTTGACCGGCGCCGTGAAGGTGGAAGCGCTGCCGGGCAGCCACTTCACCCTCGTGCGCGAACCGCACGTCCAGGCGCTGGCCGAACTCGTGGCATCGTGGCTTTGTGCGCCAAGCGATAAAAAATGAAGGGCGTTTCGTGCAGGGGCGCCCGCACGAAACAACACCCCTTTTTAACCCTCCGCCGCGTCATTCGAGGTACTGATGAAAAAACAATGGCGAATCACAAACAACAATAAAGTCTTCTTCCTCATCTGGCTGGGACAACTGGCCTCACTGATCGGCTCCGGGTTCACCTCATTTGCCCTGGCCGTCTGGGTGTATCAGGGCACAAACTCGGTGAGCAAATTCGCACTGGTCGCATTCTTCGGCAGTTTGCCGGGCGTGTTGCTGGCGCCCTTCGCCGGAGCGCTGGTGGATCGCTGGAACCGGCAGTGGGTCATGGCGATCAGCGACCTCGGCTCTGGGCTCAGCACCCTCTTTATGTGGCTCATGTTGCGCGCCGGCAACCTGGAACTCTGGCATATCTACCTTGCCGTCGCCTTCAGCGCAGCGTGCGAGGCGTTCCAGTGGCCGGCCTACAACGCGAGCGTGACGCTGCTGGCGCCCAAGGAGAAAGCCGGGCGCGTCGGGGGGATGTTGCAACTCGCTCCGGCCATCGCCCAGGTGATCACGCCCTTGATGGCGGGGGTTCTGATGGCCGGCATCGGATTGCAGGGGGTCATCAGCATTGACCTGATCACGCTCGTCGTGGCGCTATCCTTGCTGGGCATCGTCGTCATTCCCCGCCCCGAAGCCACCGAGGCCGGCAAAGCGGGCAAAGGCTCGTTGTGGAAAGAAGCCGGGTTTGGCTGGGCCTACGTCCGCCAACGCCCCGGCATGTTGAGCCTGCTGGGCTTCTTTGCGATGTTCAACCTGGTAATGGGACTGGTGGTGGTCTTGATCACCCCGCTGATCCTGAGCTTTGCCGGGACGCCCGTACTCGGCGCCGTCTCCTCAGTCGCCGGGCTGGGGATGTTGCTGGGCGGAATCACGATGAGCGTGTGGGGCGGGCCGAAACGGCGCATCCACGGGGTGATCGGGTTTTCCATCCCCTGCGGCGCGATTCTGTTTTTGGGCGGGATGCGCCCCAACGCCGTTCTGATCGCGGCCGCGGCGTTCGTCTATCTGTTCTGTGTACAGGTCATCTCCGGCTCTTCGCACGCCATCTGGCAGGTGAAGATTGCACCCGACATTCAAGGACGGGTATTCGCCGTGCGCATGATGGTGCGCTCGTTGATGATCCCGCTGACGCGGCTGCTCGCCGGACCACTGAGCGACTACGTGTTCGAACCGCTGCTGGCGCCCGGCGGGCCGCTCGCCGGGAGTGTGGGACGGGTGATCGGCGTGGGGCCGGGACGCGGCGTGGGATTTTTGTTTATCGTACTGGGCTCGCTGACGTTGTTGACGGCTGTTGTTGCGTACGCCTACCCGAGGATGCGCAAGGTTGAGGATGAATTACCCGATGCTGTAACACATAAGGAGGAGACGATGGAAAAGAAAACTCAGAAAGATCCAAAAAAGGCGCGCCGGCGTTGGAGAATCGCCGGCGGGATTGTGTTGGCAGTGATCGTGGTCATCGCCGGGATGGGAACCTGGATGGTGCGCCGGCCCTGGCCCCAGGTCGCGGGAACGATCAAAGTTGAGGGATTGACCGCGCCGGTAAAAGTGCTGCGAGACGCCTGGGGCGTGCCGCAGATTTACGCGGAAAACGAGCACGACCTGTTCTTCGCGCAGGGTTACGTGCACGCGCAGGATCGCTTGTGGCAGATGGAAACCATGCGCAGACTGGGCAACGGCACGATGAGCGCGGCAGTGGGCGAGAAAGCCATTAACAAGGATTTGTACTACCGGGCGCTGGGATTGCGGCGCGTGGCGGAAGAATCCTGGAGCAAAATAGATGACGAAAGCCGCGCCATCCTGGAAGCCTACGCGGAGGGCATCAACGCCTACGCGGACACACACCGCGGCCTGCGCATGCCCCTGGAATTCACGCTGCTCGGCGTTGACTATGAGCCGTGGACGCCGGTGGATAGCCTGGTCTACGGCAATCTGCTGAGCCGGTTGCTCAGCGGCAATCTTTCATTCGAGCTCATCCGGCTGATGATGACCTCCGAATTGGGCGAAGAGACGGTGGGCGAGCTGTTCCCCGCGTCCGATCCGGAAATGCCGCTGATCATTCCCGAAGGGGTGGATTTGTACAAAGACTTCAGCGGCCTGCGCTTCGACCTCTGGGACGACATCGAAGCGCAAGCCGGCTATCCGGCGGGCGACTGGGGGAGCAACGACTGGGCCGTTCACGGCGATCGCACGGCCAGCGGCAGGCCCATTTTAGCCAACGACACGCATCTGGGGACGCTGTTGCCGTCGTACTGGTACGCCAACGGCCTGCACGGCGGGCGCTTCGATTGCGTCGGATTCTCTTTTGCCGGCGTGCCGCTCATCATCATCGGGCACAATCAGTCCATCGCCTGGGGCACGACGAACCTGGGGCCGGACACGCAAGACATCTATCTGGAAAAGCTCAACGATCCCGACAACCCGACGCAGTACGAGTTCAAGGGAGAGTGGCGCGATCTACAGATCATCGAGGAAACCATTGCGGTCAAGAACGGCGACCCACAGACTTTCAAGGTGTACTTCACCAACCATGGCCCCATCATCAACGAATTCTCCGCCTCGATGAAAGGCGGCGACCCGATCGCAGTGCGCTGGACGTTGGCCGACGGCAATTCCCTGATGCGATCCATCTTCAACCTCAACCTGGCCGCCAACTGGAAAGAGTTCCGGGACGCCCTGCGCGATTGGGACACGCCGGGTCAGAACTTCGTGTATGCCGATACGGAGGGCAACATCGGCTATCAGGCCACCGGACGCACGCCCATTCGCGTGGAAGGTCACACCGGGATGTTGCCGGTGCCCGGTTGGACGGGGGAATACGAGTGGCAGGGATACATTCCCTTTGACGAAATGCCGGCGGTGCTGAATCCGCCTGACGGGTACGTCGCCACGGCCAACAACAAGGTCACGCCGGACGACTATCCCTACATCCTGACCTACGACTGGTTCCCCGGCTATCGCGCCAGGCGCATCACGGATTTGCTGGCGGCCAGCACGCAACACACCGTCGAGACGATTGCGGCGGTTCAGGCGGACACCTATTCGCTGCCGGCGGAGTCCATCCGGCCCTACATGCTGGCGATTCAACCCGAAACCGACCAGGAAGCCAAAGCCATCGCTTTGTTGAGGGACTGGGATTTGGACCTGAAAACCGATCGCGTCGGCGCCACCATCTACGAAGCCTGGTATGTGTTTGCCTTGCGCAACACGATCGGCGACGAAATGAGCGACACCATCGAGACGCAATATTTGCTGGGAAATTACCAGCGCCACGGAACGCAACACGTGCCGATGATGCGCCGCCTGCTGGCCGACCCGAACAACGCCTGGTTCGACGACGTGACCACACCCGACAAAGTGGAGACCCGCGATGATATTTTGCGCCGCGGGTTGGTGGACGCTTTGGCGTGGCTCAGCGATGAATACGGCAAAGACCCCAACAACTGGACGTGGGGGCGCGCCCACGTCGTGAGTTTCTCCCACCTGACCTTCGGTTCGCTCCCGGTGCTCAGCAACATCTTCAACAGCCGGACAATTCCGGCGCGCGGGGACGCCTTTACGGTGGATGCAATGGGATTCGACTGGAGCGCGCCGTTTGGAGTCGGGCACGGCGTCTCGCAACGGATGATCGTGGACATGGCCGACTTTGACCGGATGGAGATCATCCTGCCCACGGGGCAAAGTGAACATCTCTTCTACTCGCACCGTGCAGATATGTTGCAGATGTGGCAGGACGTGCAATACATCCCAATGCCGTTTTCTCAGACAGCTGTGGAAGCCGACACCCAATCCACGTTGACGCTACAACCGTAAGGCGGAAATCCGTTTACGGCGCATCCCTCTGA
>DAOUFX010000029.1:0-7975 GCA_034429675.1 Anaerolineae bacterium
ACCCGCACGAAAAAATACTCACTTTTTTAACCTTGCCGCGTCGGCGGCGAGACATTTTTATAGGAGGCTATGACATGTCGGAAGAAAACAGAACCTATAGCGAAGTGAAAAACTGGAGACCATTGAACCATTCAGGCCAATACACATTCAAACATAAGCACAAGAAAGGAAACTTACCGTGCAGCATTCAGACGTTTTTTACACAGATCGTTACGAGGTCTACGAGGACCAATTTAATTCGGTGAAAACCGGGAGCAAAGCGGAGCGCAAACGCAACCCAAAGCCGCATCACACGCCCAAATGCTCACAACAGCAAGTGCTGGCGCAAATCAGCGAGGAATTGCAGGGTGACGAGACCGGCTTCAAGACCACCTATCAACCATCCCGGCACGAAGAAGGCTGGCTGCTGGACTCGATCCGCAGCTTCTATGAGGAAGCTCTGATCAACGACGTGCTGGCGATGGTGCGCGGCGGCAAGGAGGCCAGCGTCTACCGCTGCGCCGCCGACCCTTCGACCGGCGTGGCGCTGCTGGCGGCCAAGGTCTATCGCCCGCGCCAGTTCCGCAACCTGCGCAACGACGCGCTCTACCGCGGCGGGCGCGAAATCCTCACGGCGGGCGGGCACGCCGTCCGCTCCGACGACCACCGCACCATCCGCGCCATCGGCAAGAAGAGCGCCTACGGCATGCAGGTGTCGCACACCTCGTGGTTGACCCACGAGCTGGTGGCGATGCAGAAGCTTTACGAAGCCGGGGGCGCCGTCCCCAAACCCTACGCCGGTGCCGAAAACGCCATCCTGATGTCCTACGTCGGCGACGAACGCATCGCGGCGCCCACCCTCAACCACCTCCGGCTTAAGAAAGATGAAGCGGAGTATGTGTTCAATGAGGTCATGCACAACATAAGGCTCATGCTCATCCACAACCTCATCCACGGCGACCTGTCGGCCTACAACATCCTCTACTGGGACGAAGAAATCACGCTCATTGACTTCCCGCAGGTAGTCAACGCCGCCGGCAACGACATGGCCTACCCCATCCTGCTGCGCGACATCCAACGCATCTGCGAGTACTTCGACACGCAGGGACTGCGCCGCGATCCGGCCAGCTTAACGCAGGATATGTGGCAACGCTACGGGCCGGAACAACCCAATGTCCCGGCAATGATCGAAGTGGAGTAGATAGCGCAGAAAAGCATAGGGGCTGTGTGCGGCACAGCCCCTATGCCAACGAAACGGCCACAATACCCCAACGTTCATCCACGTGAGGCAATCTCACACTGCGGTGAACAGAAAAGATGTAGAGACGCAACATGTTGCGTCTTCTTCGACGCGGAAAGAGACGCAATATCCTGCGTCTTCTTCGACGCGGAAAGAGACGCAATATATTGCGTCTCTACGGAGATGCAGATTTTGCCCCCTTCCTGAAATCCTCCCCAGGGAGACTTCAAATTACAGCAATTCAGCGTCCATGTTACAATAAGAAGACCTATTGTTACATCTAAAGAAACGGAGTGCACAAGCGAAAGTCTATGACTAAGAGACGCAATTCTTCACAAAACAATCCCCTTGATCTGAAAAAAGGCGGCATTCTCGCCCTGATCCTGGCGCTGCTGGTGCTGGGCGCCAACGCCATCCTGTCGCAGCAGGGCGCGCCGCTGCCCACCGAAATCGTCAGCCAGGCCGAAGAAGTGGTCGAGGATGCGCTCACGCCGGACGAGCAAGCCGCGACGGAAGACACAGAGGAAAACAACACACCGGAAACGCAACGCCCCACCCGCACTCCAAAAGCGCCGGCGACGACGGCGCCCGCACCGGCTGAGTCAGATGACGCTCCCTGGGCCGGGGCGGAGGGGGACTTCGACTACTACGTGCTCGCGCTCAGTTGGCAACCGGCCTTCTGCGAGACCAAGCCGGACAAAGAGGAGTGCGAGACACAAACCGAGGCGCGCTACGACGCGACCAACTTCGTATTGCACGGGCTCTGGCCCAACGTCAAAGGCGACGACCAGCACACGTTCGGTTTTTGCGACGTTCCGCAGTCGGTGATCCGGCAGGACGACGCCGGCGATTGGTGCGACATGCCGGAGCTAGAACTCTCCGACGACGTCTGGCAAGACCTGACCACGTTGATGCCGGGCACGGCTTCGTGCCTGCAAAACCACGAGTGGTACAAGCACGGCACCTGCGCCGGGATGCCGGCAGACGCCTACTTTGCGCTCGCCAACGAACTGGTTACGCTCTTTGCGGAAAGCGACTTCAACGGCTACATCGCCGATCACGTCGGCGACGAAGTCAACCGCCGCGACCTCCTGAACCGGTTCGACGACGAATTCGGCCCCGGCGCCAGCGGCCACCTCTCCCTGCGCTGCAGCAAAGTGAGCGGGCAAAGCCTCCTCACCGAAATCCAGATCGCCCTGCGCCCCGACCTGGCCGAGATCGAGAATTGGGAAGACCTGTTCCCCGGCGAGAAAACTCCCACGCAGGGCAACTGCCCGCAGACATTTACGGTGGATCGGGCGGGATTGGGAGATTATTGAATTACCCGAAGGAGTGAAACTATGGAACAAACCATAGAAGAGAAGCTACGCCAAATGGCCAAGGAGTACGCACAGCAACTCCGGCAAAAAATCGCCCAACGCATAGAAGAAATGCAATACGACGATCGGTCTCATTTCCTCATCTACCGAGTTCTTGGGATCGCCGACGAGGAAGGGCGTTTGATTGATGTTTATCAGAACAAAGGACGCTTTCTTTATCGCTACGCGGGGACGTTTCTCGAAAATGCAGCAAAACTATGTTTACAAGAGAAATACCCCGAAGCGGGGATGGCAAGAATACCCAATCCACAGGGGCGGCGTCCGGCAACCTTTGAAATTGACTACCTGATAGGCAAGGATGCTCTCGAAATCAAGTGGCGGGATGCCACCACTGACGGCGACCATATTACAAAAGAACATGCCCGAATCAAGGCCATTGCCGAAGCGGGGTATACACCCATACGAATTATGTTTTACTACCCCAATCGTGAACAAGCCATACAAATTCAGCAGACATTGGAGACCCTCTACCACGGTGTCAATGGCCAATATTACTACGGCGACCGCGCCTGGGCGTACATCAAAGAACGTACCACCGTTGACCTGAAAGCGATCCTGGGGAAACTCGCGGAAGAGAGCAGTTCCGAGCTATGAACGCACAAATATATCAGGGAGATTGCCTGAACGTTTTGAGTGATTTCTCCGACGAGTGCATCGAATTGATTTATCTTGATCCCCCTTTTTTCACCCAAAAAACCCACTCGCTTCGCACCCGCGATCGTCAACAGGAGTTCTCATTCGCCGATGTGTGGGCGTCCCACACAGAATATGCCCGGTTCATCGGAGAACGGCTTGAGCAATTGCGGCGGGTTTTAACGCCCACCGGCTCCATTTTTTTTCATTGCGACCGCAATGCAACCCATATCATCCGCACCTTGCTGGATGATATATTTGGCCCAGATAAATTCAAATCCGAAATCATCTGGTATTATCGGCGCTGGTCCAATGCACAAAAAGGGTTATTGCCGGCGCACCAAACCATTTACTATTACACCAAATCAGACAGCTATACATTCAACCCCACTTATCAAGACTATTCGCCCTCAACCAATGTAGATCAAATTCTTCAGAGAAGGAAACGTGACGAGAGCGGAAAAGCCGTTTACGCAACCGACAAAAACGGAGACATTATCCCCAATGGCGGCAAGAAAGGTGTGCCGTTGCACGACGTATGGGATATCCCCTATCTCAACCCCAAGGCCAATGAACGTACCGGCTATCCGACCCAAAAGCCGTTGCTGCTGCTAGAACGCATCATTGAACTTGCCAGCAAGGAAGAAGATGTGGTGCTTGATCCATTTTGCGGCAGCGGGACGACACTGGTAGCAGCGGCGTCCCTAAACCGGAAAGCCATCGGAATTGACATATCTGAAGAAGCCCTGGAAATTACCCGGCAACGTCTGGAAAAACCGATCAGAACCGAGTCGCAACTGCTTCAACAGGGACGTGAAGCATATACCCATGCAGACGAAGAAGTTTTGAGCTTACTACGAGGCCTTGAGTATGTCCCCGTGCAGCGCAACAAAGGGATTGACGCTGTTCTGAAGGATGATCTGGACGGCAAACCCATCCTGATTCGCGTGCAACGCCCTGGCGAAACACTGCTCGAAGCCGCGAGCCTGCTCTCCAAAGCGGCCAGAGGCAAACAGGCCGCCGCGTTATTCGTGATCGCGATACAAAAAGGTGGATATTTTGAGCTTGACGATCAGTTCCCTGAGGATATAACGGTGATTGACGCGCCGGCATTGACAATAGCAAAAACATTGAATCAATTGAAAGAACAGTCCTCAATCATGGTTCACTAAATGGTATATCCATTGTATTGCCCACGGGACGCGACGCCATCTTCAAGCCCTTTGCGCGGGCCAAAGACCTGGCTGTCGGGCTGTTGGGAGGCCTGGTGAAATGAAAAAGTATCTGATCGGCATCAGTATCGGGTTGATGATTACCATCATTCTCTGCTGCCTTGCGCCGGGGGTCATTGACACGCTGATAGATATTACCGCGTTCTTCGTGAATCTCTGGGAGTCGGTGGTTGCGACGCCGGTCGCCACCCCCACACCGCCCCCCACCCTACCGGCAGGCGCTACGCCATCAGCATGTTCATCCTTGCCGCCAGAGGGATGGATCGTGTACACCGTACAATCTGGGGACACACTGTACCGGATTTCCAAAGCCTACAACGTCCCGGTGGACGTGCTCGCCGAAGTCAATTGCATCAAAGACAACACCATCTATGTGGGACAAAGCTTATACGTGCCCACACCTCCTGCCACTCCGTAAAACTAATGGGGAGCGATTAGCTTTTAGCCTTAGGAGCCGGTAAAAGAATGGGCTCCCGATTGCGACCTTCCCGGAAGCTGGCACCGCAAGGCGTCATAACTGGCAATCATCAGCGTCCGGGAAGATGTACGTGGAAAATTATAGTCTTGTAGACCCTTGGTCTTGCGTTCGAGAGGAAAATATGAAAAACAATCGCATCCTGGAATGGTTAAATTTTCTGTTGCTGGTCACGCTGATCCTTTGCTGCGGCAAAGATGTCGCAGCGTCCAATCCGCCGCAGGACGGCGAACTCTGGCGCGACACACCGGCGCCGGAAAGGCTCGCGGCGGTCGAGGCGGAGCGCCTGCCGCGACAGTATCGCCTGCTGGCCGCGAACGCGGGGCTGCTGCGCGCGACGCTGGATGCCGCCCCGCTCGAAGGCGCGGGCGGGACGCCAGTCACGCTGGCCCTGCCGCTTCCCGGCGGCGGGCTGGCGTCCTTCGAGCTGGAAGAATACACGATGATGGAACCGGGCCTGTCCGCGAAATTCCCCGAATTCAAAACCTACCTCGGACGCGGCGTGGACGACCCGGCGGCGACCGTGCGCGTCGCGTGGACTGCGACGGGGCTGCACGCTGCCATCTTCACGGCGGACAACATCGCCTTGGTGGAGCCTTACCGCGCCGGCGACGTGACGCGCTACATCGCCTACAACGAGCAGGACGCCGCCGTGCCGTGGATGGATGAGACCGCCGACATCGCGATGGCGCCGGCAGCGCCCCAGGCGCCGCAGGCCGATTCGCGCTCGAATTCCATACGGCGCACTTTCCGCCTGGCCGTGGCGACCACCGGTGAGTACGCCGCGGCCCACGGCGGCACAGTTACCGATACGCTGTCCGTCGTCGTCGCCACGGTCAATGAACTGAACGGGTTCTACGAAAGAGAGGTTTCGATTCGCTTCACGCTCGTCGCGAACAACGATCAAATCATCTACACCGACCCGGACGCCGACCCGTATACCAATGATGACAAGAGCTTGATCCTCGGTGAGAACCAGACCACCCTAGATGCCGTCATCGGCAGCGCTAATTACGACGTCGGGCACTGCTTTCACGCCGGCGGCGGATTGGCCACCGTTGGCACACCCTGTCGGGACACACGCAAAGCCAGAGGCGTCAGCAGCGGCGTGATCGGCCAAGTGATCCACGAAATAGGACACCAGTTCGACGCGCCGCACACACAAAACGCCGGGAACTGTGGGCGATGGGATTATGCGGCTTACGAACCGGGCAGCGGCTTCACCATTATGTCCTACGCCGGCGACTGCGACCAGTCGGTGCTTGATCCGGGCGAAGCTCGCGGCATGATCTTTGCCACCAGCAGCTTCGAACAAATCATAGAATACGTCACCACAGACAGCGGTACGTGCGCCGCGACCACCGATCCGGGCAACGCCGCCCCCATCGTCGAAGCCGGCCCGGACTACACCATCCCACGCGAAACCCCCTTTACCCTGACCGGATCGGGCAGCGACGCCGACGGCGACGCGCTCACCTATATCTGGGAAGAACACGACCTGGGGCCGGAGCCGATCACCACCACCATGCCCAACACCGACGCCGATGGCAACGCCCGCCCCATCTTCCGCCCCTTTCTCCCTGTCGCCGAGCCACAACGCACCTTCCCGCGCCTGCCGGCGATCCTGAGCGCCGCCTATGCCTGGAACGGCGAGTCGCTGCCAAACATTAGCCGGGTTATGCAGTTCCGCCTGACGGCCCGCGACGGGCGCGGCGGCGTCAGCTACGACACGGCATCCGTCACCGTAGCCGCTTCCGCCGGCCCCTTCCGCATCACCGCGCCGCGCGGCAACCTGATCTTCTTGCCGCGCGGGTCGCAGCAGACGCTCACGTGGGACGTCGCCAACACCACCGCTGCGCCGGTGAACTGCCCCAACGTCAACCTCTTGCTCTCCACCGACGGCGGGAACACGTTCCCCATCACCCTGGCCGCCAACACCCCCAACGACGGCAGCGAACTTGTCACGTTGCCTGACCTGGAGTCAACCGCCCTGATCTTCAAAGTCGCGTGCGCCAACAACATCTTCTTCGACGTCGCGCCGGGCGGCCTTCTCTGCACGCCCATCTTCCAGGATAACCACGAAGACGGCTTCTCCGGGTGGACCATCCGCGACCAGGAGCCCTACACCAATCCCTGGCAGTCCATGACCGACGGCGGCTACAGTGGCAACAATTACTTCTACGTGGACACACGCCACAAGCGCTTCACCGATTCGCTCCTGGAAAGCGACGCCATCTCGGTGACAAGCGACGCCGCGGTACTGGTTTTCGTCCACCGTTACGAGATGGAATTACGCTACGGCACAAACTACGCCTCGGACGGCGGTGTAGTAGAGATTTCGGTCAACGGCGGCGACTGGGCCGACGTCGGCGAGGAGGCTTTCATTCTAAACGGTTATAACCACGTGGTAACCACCTCCTACCAGAGCCCACTGATGGGACGCCCGGTCTTTTCCGGCGACAGCGCCAAATACGTGATCTCTCTCGCAGACCTGAGCGGGCTGGCGCAGAATGGGGACAACCTACGGATACGGTTCCGCCAAGCCACCGACGGCTGGAGCAGCAGCGTCGGGGACTGGGGCTGGGCCGTGGACGACGTGGGGCTCTGCCGCAGCGACCCGGTCCCGGCGCTCTCCATCCAGAAAACGGTCGCCTACACCCGCCGCCCCATCGAGCCCGGCGACCGGGTGACGTACACCGTCGTCGTCGCCAACAGCGGCGGGGCGGATGCCGGCGGCGTCCACGTCACCGACGCGCTGCCCGCCCACCTGAGCGGCAGCAGCCTCGACCAGACGGTCACGGTGACGGCGCACGATGGCGTCACCTGGACGTTGCCCGTCACGGTAGCCCTGAACGCGCCGGACGGCCCGCTCCTGAACACCGCCGTCTACTCCTACACGTCAGCCGAATACTGCCAGCCCACCGGCGTCTGCGCCGGATCAGCCCAAGCGCAATTCGCCGTCGGCGGAAAATTCGTCTATCTGCCGCTGATCCTCAGACAATAAAAGCGGGTGTTTTCTCGCGCCGGGTACCAGGCG
>DAOUFX010000030.1:0-6183 GCA_034429675.1 Anaerolineae bacterium
CATCCGGTAATTCCCGGATTCATTAACACCACAGCGCCGCCCGAAACTCTGCCGGCGCTGTCTTGTTCATGAATCCGGGAATTCCCGGATGCGCGACGTTCGCTAATCCTCGGCTTGTCGGGCCACCAACGGCAAGTAAACCCGGAAGGTGACTCCCGATTCAACGAAAGTAGCGGTGACCGTCTTGTCCGCGTCCATGACGACGGCGATCGGGTTGGTCATCGTGACCACATCGCCGCTCCAGGCGCTGAACTCCCAGCCTGCCGCCGGCACGCCCGTCAACGTCACGGATGTGCCGGAGATGTAGGTGGTCGCGCTGGGGACCTTGGTCACAGAACCGCTGCCGGTGACGTTCACCGTCAACGTGTAAGTGACCACCGGCTCCGTCGTGAAGGTCACGGTGACAACCTTGTTGCCGTCCATCACGACCGTGGTCGGATTGTCCGCGCCGCCGGCGTCGCCGCTCCAACCGGCAAAGTACCAGTTGGCGTCGGGATTAGCGGTCAGTTGCACGGATGCGCCTTCAAAGTAGAACTCAGCGTCCGGCGCTTGCGTGACCGCACCGTTCCCCACGACGTTCACGTCCAACGTGTAGGTCGGGATGGCGGTGAAGGTCGCCGTCACAGCTTTGTCCGCATCCATCGTGATCGTGGTCGGGTTCGCCATCCCCGTCAGGGCGCCGCTCCAACCGGTGAACCGCCATCCGGTTTCAGGAACGGCGGTCAGCGTGACGACCGTACCGTCAACGTATTCCGCCATATCCGGGTCAGCGTCAACCGAACCGGATCCGACTGTCGCCACGTCCAACGTATACGTGTCAGCCATAGCGGTAAAAGTCGCCACAACCGTCTTATCCTCATTCATCGTGATCGAGGCCGGGTTCGTCGTTCCCGTCAGATCGCCGCTCCAGCCATCGAACTGCCATCCCGCAGCGGGCACGGCCGTCAACTGCACGGGTGTGCCGGAGATGTAGGTGGTGGCGCTGGGAACTTTGGTCACGGAACCGCCGCCGGAGACGTTCACGGTCAGCGCGAAGGTAACGACCGGTTCTTCCGTGAAGGTTGCCGTCACGACCTTGTTGGCATCCATCACGACCGTGGTCGGATTGTCCGCGCCGCCGGCGCCGCCGCTCCAACCGGCGAAGTTCCAGCCGGCAGCGGGCACGGCCGTCAACTGCACGGACGCTCCTTCAAGATAATAGTCGGCCTCCGGGTTCACGGTGACCGAACCGCTTCCCACGACGCCCACATCCAGCGTGTAGGTCGGGATAGCGGTGAAGGTCGCCGTGACCGCCATATCGCTGAGCACCGTAACCACGACCGGGTTGGTCGTTCCGGTCACGTCGCCGCCCCAATGAGCGAATTCCCACGTCTGAGCGGGAATGGCCGTCAACGTCACGACCTGACCCTGATAGTAAGAATCGTCCAACGGGCTCTTGACCACGGATCCCTGGCCGACAACATCCACGGACAACGTGTAAGTCGGGAGAGCGACGAAGGTCGCCGTGACCACCAGATCGCTGTCTATCGTGACCGTCATCGGGTTCAACAACAGGGATGAACCATTCCAGTTGTCGAATATCCAGCCCTCGGCGGGGATCGCTTCCAGCATCACCTGCGTGCCGGAGGCATATCTGACCTGATCCGGCGTGCGGGTAACGCTGCCTTCGCCAACGACGTCAACGGTCAGAGTGTAACCGGTCACGGTCAAAGCCGCGTCGGCGCCGGCCTCCATGCTGCCGGGGTTGTCGGTGTTATGATAGACGGTGTTGGTGATGGTTTCCAGCGTTACCGCGCCGGTCTCGACTTCGGCCTGGTAGGTGATCACCACCGGATCCGGATTCGCCGGTGTATAGACGGTATAGTCGAAGCAAACCATCAAACCGTCGGTGATGACGCCCGTTGGATTCCCGTACAAGAAGCGGGTGGCTTCAGAGCCGTTCACATTCTCCGTACCGACGGTAACCGAATCGGGGAGGTCCTGAATGTTGTCGTAGGCGACGATCATCTCGTAGGCTCCGGGAGAATTGTCAATGGTGCTATAGAAAACCACTTCGACATCGCCCATGATGGAGTCATCCTCCGCCGGGTAATTGTACAGATCGTCGTATTCGATGACGCTGATTTCGGTGTTGGCCGTAGCAATCGAAACACCGGCATACTGGCCAGGGGTGCCATCGTAAACGATTTCCCCATCCGCCCACAGCATGGCGAGCATGTCATTGGGGTCGTCCGGATCGGGCAGATCGGTATTCGTCCACGGCTCGTCCCCGGCTGTGGAGTCGAAGAAGGCAAACCCATCATCGGTAAAACTGACGCCGGTATTGTCTATGCCATAGAACTGGAAGGGATTCTGTCCGCTCAAGGCCGTCCAGGTACCGGTATCCCCGGTGATCCCGGATTGAGGGGGAATACCAAAGCCCGCCAGGTCCACATAACCGCCAAACCCGGTGTCGCAGAGAGGATCGGTGTCACTGGTCGAGACCAGGTAGCGCGGAATGGGAACCGGGAAGCTGGCCGGAGAGCCGGTCCATGTGATCACCCCGTTGGATTCAGCGGCTACGCCGGAGCTGGCCTGCAGCGAACCGGGTACGTAGCTCAAACCGGCGGGGAGCGTGTCGGTGATCATGTAGGCAAGGTCTTCGTTCGTGACATTGGGCTCAACGGTGATGGTGAAAGTGACGACGTCGCCTTCCTCGGCCGCTGCCGGCTCTACCGTCTTGACCACATCATCAGCCTCGCGGTGGATGTTCAGCGGGATTGCGCCGATATTGCCGGGGTGATCCGCGTCGCTGCCCAGCGCAATCAAGCCGTACCAGGTCTCGCCCGCTTCCATCGCCGGTTCATTCCAGAAAACCCGCACGTCGTAGGGTTCGTTGGCCAGCACGCTGTCCGGGCCGGTAGCGGTCAAATTGCCGGCGCCCACCAAGGTCACGCCCAATAGCACGTCATCGGGCGGGGTGGCGGATTCTTCGTAGTTGAGCACCGCGACAAACCAGCGTCCGGGAACCGGGTAAAGAACGTGACAGAACTCATCGGAACCACCGGCAGCGCTCTGACAGAAAGCCGCAGGGTTCACGTCGGTAAGTTCGGGCACGCCATCGTCGTCGCTGTCCAGGAAAACAATCATGTCGAGATCAGGCGAGGTTGTAGCTTGGATACTCGCCACCAGGCGAGCGCTCCCCGCCGGCACAGTCACCTCGGTGAATTCGATGCCGGGCCCTTCCTGGAAGAAGATGGCGGGGAAGCCCATGCCGGTGGTACTGATGACTCTGGTCAGAGTAAACGCGTATGTCGTAGGAGCAAACAACCCGAAGCTCTCGATCGTTAGATCGGGGGCCGCAATGGTCTGCAACCCTTCAATCAACATAGAACCGGCATCGCGGCGCATACTGGTCTCAGCGACACTCGGGATGACGCCGCTCGTGGGCTGCGCCGCAACGGGGAAGTGCGCATCCGGCACGCCTACAACATCCGGCGTGAGGATGACTTCAGCGAATTTCCAGGTCTCTGTGACCGGGAACGCGCTGACGTCAGCGGTAATCTCGATCGCTTGGGTGGCGCCCGGCCCCAGCTCGAAAACGGCCGGGGCGACGGTCATCGTCACGCCATCAGCGCTGGCGTAAGAAGCCGTCCAGGTGACGCTGTAGGGCAAAACGCTGGAAAGCGTGCGCGTCCAGGTGCACGATCCCAGACACTGGGAGTCGCCCAGGCTGGCCAGGTTCAAATCCTTCGGATCGCCGCCCAGGGCGGGGTTGGAGGCCGTGTATTCATCCTGAGTAATATCGAGCACAAAACCGATCCGCGCCGCATTGCTCAGGTTTACACGCCCGGAGCCCTGATCGAAAGGCGTCGCCGGGGTCATGCCGTCGTCGTCCACCACATTCACCGACGTCAACATGAGCGCTGACTGCGCCTCAGCCGGCGACCATTCGGGATGGAGTTCCTTCAAAAGGGCAAACGAGCCGGCCACGTGCGGGCTGGACATCGAAGTACCCTGAATGACGTTGTAAGTGTAGTCTCCCTCTCCGCCGCCGCCATTGATGTAAGCAGCCCAGATAGCGCGCCCAGGCGCCGATACAGAAGGCGCAATGAGATCCGGGAAAGCCTGGTTTTGGCCTCGGGAACTGAAGGAGGCCATGATATCCGCATACATTGGGTCTTTGGCCAGACTCGAACCACTGATAGTGCCGGTTATGTAGCCGGAGCTCATCGCTGCCAGCAAGTCCTGGTACTCATAGTAGTTGATATGAACGGCCGGCAGGACGTGCGGGTCGGTGGACAATGCGCCGGGGCCGCCGCCAAACTCATCCGGCTGCGCCAGGATGTAGCCGCCGGCGCCGCCATTCAAAACAGTTTGACCCTTGGCCACACGCCCATACTCGCCGCGTTCACACACGACGATTTCACCATCGAAGGTGCCGGGCGGGAAGATGTTATCCCGGCACAGGCGAGCGTCTTCATCCGAGATCGCGCCGCCATCGGTGTACCAGGAGGAAAGCACGATTCGGGTGGGGGTGATCAACGCGCCGGTCATAGACTCGCCATCAATGAAGATGGTCGGGCTGAGCGCATTGCCATTGGTCATCACCAACGTATTGAGGAACGTGCGATCGTGGCTGGTGGCGCCCACCGTAGTGATCCAGGGCAAGTCGCCGGGACTGCCCAACGTGGCGTCGCCGGGGCCATTGTTACCGGCGGACGTCGCCACCCAGATGCCGGCTTCGCGCATGGCCAGCCACTGCATAGATTCGGTTTCATTGTAAGGATCGGGGGTGGCTGAGTCGGAGCCGATCGAATAGTTGATCACGTCCACGCCATCGGCCACGGCCTGATCGCGGGCGGCCGTCAGGGCGCCGCCGGTACAACAAGCGGCGTAGGCGATGATATTGGCGTGCGGCGCCACACCGGAGATGTCGGCGGTGAACGTTGTGCCATCCGTTACCGTGATGAGCGTACCATTCACGACATTGCCCGCTGAAGTGCTGGCGGTATGCGAGCCGTGGCCATCGTAGTCGCGCGGGTCGCCGCCGTTGACGGTGGGGAATCCCCAGGCGCCGATGAGTTTATCATTGCAGGGGAACGTGGCGTCGTAGGAAGGATCGGCGGGGTTACACACGCCGACATAGTTTCCGGCGCCATTCGGGTTGGTATGATCGTAGCTATCGTCACCGACATCGGCAAATGAGGGGTTGAAGGGGTCAATGCCGGTGTCAATGACGCCGACGATGACGCCTTCGCCCGTCGTAACCGCCCCATCGGTGGCAGTTCCATCCCACAAATCGCCCGCACCTATCCATTCCGGGCCTGCATCGGTGTGCAGCTCATACTCTTTCTCGCGCTCGATGTATCGCACCTCCGGCAGTTGAGCCACAATCCGGGCTTCGTTCGGGGTCATCTCAATGGCAGCGCCGTTCAGGGCATACTTGTACCGGTATTGCACCGCAAGGTCGCGGCCCAACGTCTTGCCCATATTGGCCAATGCAAGGGTCTGTTGCGCATCGAGGTGCTTCAAATAAGCCTGGCTGGCCGCCGAGCGCGTATTGAGCTTGCGCTCGCCGCGCGTGCCGGCATGGGTTGGCGCCATGCCCCCGATTCCGCCCTTGTACATCGCCAGCGCCGGGTCCTGGAACTGGACAATGTAGGTGGCCGGTTCGTTCATATCCACAACGTCCTCCGGCTCCAGCTGAACCAGCGCATCAGGATCAATACTGCGCGTCTTCTGTGGCGCCGCTGCGATCCCCCTCGATGCGTCCTTCAGCTCGACAACAGCCTGCTTTAACGTGCTCAAAACCGGTTTCTTGGGCGTTGACGGGCCCGCCAACACCGTAGAAGCCGAAGTGAGCAACAAGGCTGCCACAACGATCAAATTTAGGAATTTGCTATACTTACTCATCTTCAGTGACTCCTTGGATTAAAAGATTGAATTTTGAAACAAAGGGGACCCTGTTCGCCATCAACTTATATTTACCTCCTCGGTTACTAAATTATGAAATGGCAAGTAATTAGGGTAACGGCGGGGTACAATCCGCCAAATATGGGGTGCGCGAACGCGCCAGTGAAAATTATACTAAAGTTTGTCAAAGACAACAAGCGCCGTTTCAAAAAGCTGTTAGCTTTTGGCTTCTAGCGATGAACGGAAATGACTGCGCCGGGTTGGCGCAGGCGGGTAAGCCCCGCCTGC
>DAOUFX010000031.1:0-9417 GCA_034429675.1 Anaerolineae bacterium
CGCAAGATCTTGCGTCTTCCCCCGTGTGGCGAGAGACGCAAGATCTTGCGTCTCTACGGAGAGGCACGCCAATAACCCGCTGTTTTTGGGATTTGCCATCGTTCGATCCCTCAGCTAGAATGGATGCCGAGAAGGCTATGGGAGGATGTTTATGGTGACCGGATTTACCCTCGTTTTACATGGCAGTTGGTCGAATCAGACGTTTTTCGTCTGGGCCGAGTCCGCCGAACCGGCGCCCAAACCGCGTGGACGCCAGCCCGCTGTCCGACCGCATCCCTACGCCGCCACAGAGACGGCGCTGCGCGCGGCGCTTCAGGAGGCCGCGCCGTCCATCGCTTCCGATCTGGCCCCGGCGGCGCAGCGGACAATTTTGCTGCCTTCGCGTGAGGATGCTCCGGTCATGCCGCCGTGGTGGTTCCCGCCGGACAGGGAAGACGAGAGCGCGCCGCGCCTGGCGCCCTGGCGCGTCAACGGGCTGGCTCTGGACAGTCTGGCGGCGCTCCATTTGCTGGTCGGTGCGCCGCTGGCCGGCTGGGGCCGGCAGGGCTACGGCGCCGACTTGCGCTATTGGGGCGTGGTCGCCCGCCTGGGATTGGCGCTTCTGGCCCAGCACAAATATCTGCCAGGCTTCGCCGCGCGCGAGGAGCAATACCGCGCCGTCTGGCTGCCCATCCTCAACGATCCCGCCGACAAGGCGCGGTTGCGCGCATTGGCCGAGGCCATGCCGCCCGCCTGTCGCGCGCTGTTTGTGGGAAAGGGGATCCCCGATTCCACGGCTGCCCCGGCGCCCCACGATTTGCTCGACAGTTTCCTCGCCATGCTGATTGACCGGGCTGCGCGCGAATGGGGCGCGCCGCGCCATGCGGGCCGTCACACGACTGCGACGGAGCCGTCCGAGGTGTGGTGGGATGCCCTGTGGAGCGAAACCGGGCAGATCGCTGCGGCAAAACAGCGCGGGCTGAGCCGTCTCTACACGGCCTGGCAGGCGTGGATCGCGCAGTTGCAGCGCGAGGCGCAGACCGCTTTCCGCCTCTGTTTCCGCCTGGAACCGCCCAAGAGCGATGAGAAAAGTCGAAAGAAAGCCCCCACCGATTGGGCGCTGCACTATTTGCTCCAGGCCAGCGACGACCCCAGTCTGCTGGCGCCGGTCGAAGAAGTGTGGAACGCGCGCGGCGACACGCTGAACCTGCTCAACCGCGCGTTTGAAGGCGCGCAAGAGAAGGTGCTCGCCGGGATGGGCCTGGCGGCGCGACTCTTCCCGCCGATTCAACAGAGCTTGCGCGCGGCGCGCCCTCAGTCGTGCCGCCTCAGCGTTGACGAGGCTTACGCTTTTTTGCGCGAGGTCGGCCCGCTCCTGGAAAGCAGCGGCTTCGGGGTGTTGGTGCCGCCCTGGTGGAACAAGCCCGGCGCGCGCTTGAGCGTGCGCGCCGCGCTCAAGCCTGCCGACAGCAGCGGCAAGGGCATCCTCAATATGGATTCGCTGATCCAGTTCGAATGGCAGGTCGCGTTGGGCGACCAGGTATTGACCCGCGCGGAGTTGGACGATCTGGCGGCGCTCAAGATGCCCCTGGTGCGGGTGCGCGGCCAATGGGTGATGTTGCAGCCGGAGGAGATCGAGGCGGCGATTGCCTTCTGGGAGAAACAACGACGCCAGGATGAAATGCGCCTGCAAGAGGCGTTGGGCGTCGCGCTGGGCGCCGTCAACGAGGTCGCCGGCCTTCTCCTGACCAACGTCGCGACCGAGGGCTGGCTGGACGAGCTGCTGAAGCAGTTGCAGGCCGGCGAGAAGCTGGCGCCGCTGCCGGCGCCCGGCGGCTTTACCGGGCAGTTGCGTCCCTACCAGGAACGCGGCTTCGCCTGGCTGGCCTTCTTGCGCCGCTGGGGCCTCGGCGCCTGTCTGGCCGATGACATGGGACTGGGCAAGACGATCCAAACCATTGCCTTGTTGCTGCGCGAGCGCGAGTCCGCGCCGCAGCCGTTGCCGCCGGCGCTGTTGATCTGCCCGACTTCGGTGGTCGGCAACTGGAAACGCGAGTTCCAGCGCTTTGCGCCCGGCCTGCGGGTGATGATCCATCACGGCGGCGACCGCGCGCAGGGCGAAGACTTGCGTGCGGCGGTGCAAGCGTGCGATGTGGTGATCAGCACGTTCGGCCTTGCCCGCCGCGACGTGACCGACCTGGCGCAGGTGCGGTGGAGCGACGTGATCCTCGACGAGGCGCAAAATATCAAGAATCCTTACGCCAAGCAGACCCAGGCCATCCGCAGTTTGCCGGCGGCCAACCGCATCGCGCTCACCGGTACGCCGGTGGAAAACCGGCTGTCCGAGTTGTGGTCCATTATGCAGTTTCTCAACCCCGGCTTCCTCGGCACGCAGGCCGATTTCCGGCGCGATTTTGCGTTGCCTATCGAGCGCTACCAGGCCCCGGAGGCGTCTGAGCGCTTGAAAAAGTTGGTCGGGCCGTTCATCCTGCGCCGCGTCAAGACCGACCCGACGATCATCCAGGATTTGCCGGATAAACTGGAGATGAAGGTTTACTGCACGCTCACCCCGGAGCAGGCCACGCTTTACGAAGCGGTGGTGCGGGAGTCGTTGGAGCGGGTTGAATCTATGGAGGTAGGAATCGAACGGCGCGGGATCGTGTTGGGCATGTTGATGCGGCTCAAACAAGTCTGCAACCATCCGGCGCAGTTCCTCGGCGACGGCTCGGCGCTGCCCGGACGCTCCGGCAAGCTGGAACGGCTGGGCGAGATGCTGGAAGAGGCGCTCGCTGTGGGCGACAAAGCGCTGGTCTTCACCCAATTCGCCGAGATGGGGCGCATGCTCCAGACGCACCTCGCCGCGCACTTTGGCCGCGAAATCCTCTTTTTGCACGGCGGTGTCACGCAACCGCAGCGCGACCGGATGGTGAGCCGGTTTCAACGCGCCGGGGAAGGCGACAGCCCGCCGGTTCTGATTCTCTCGCTTAAAGCCGGCGGCGTCGGTCTTAACCTGACCGCCGCCAACCACGTCTTCCATTTCGACCGTTGGTGGAATCCGGCGGTGGAGAACCAGGCCACCGACCGCGCCTTTCGCATCGGCCAGACGCGCGATGTGCTGGTGCACAAGTTCATCTGCGCGGGCACGCTCGAAGAACGCATTGACGAGTTGATCGAGAGCAAAAAGGCGCTGGCCGAGAGCGTCATCGGCGCCGGCGAAGGCTGGCTGACCGAACTGGGCGCCGACGAGTTGCGCGACTTGTTGACTTTGCGCAAGGAGTAGAACAACGATGAAGAAAAGACGCCATTCGAGCTATTACGACGACTATTGGCCGTCCTATGAATCCACGCGGCCGATCGCGGTTGAGGATGGAATCAAAGCGCAGAGCAAGCGCGGCAGTTTCGTCAAGAACTGGTGGGCCGACCGTTGGATCGCCGCCTTGACCCGGTTGATGGATGCGGGCCGCCTGAGCCGGGGGCGCAGTTACGCCCGGCGCGGCCAGGTGCTCGAAATCAACGTCACGTCCGGCGCCGTTGCGGCGCGGGTGCAGGGGTCGCAGCGCACGCCGTACAAAGTGAAGATCGAGCTCCAACCGCTGGCGACGGTCGAGTGGCGGCGCGTGTTGGACGCGATGGCCGAACAGGCGATCTTCGCCGCCCAACTGCTCAACGGCGAGATGCCGCCGGACATCGAGCAGATTTTTGCGGCGGTGGACGTGCCGCTTTTCCCGGACTCCAGAGACGATTTGAAGACCCACTGCTCCTGTCCCGACCCCGCCAATCCGTGCAAGCACATCGCCGCGGTCTACTATTTGTTGGGCGAGCAATTTGACCAGGACCCTTTCCTGTTGCTGATGTTGCGCGGGATGGCGAAAGAGGACATCATTCGCGAACTGCGCGCCCGGCGGGCCGCCGGCGCCCCCACCGCTGAAGCGAACGCCCCCGCCGCGCCCGACGAGCTTGCAGCAGTCGCGGCTCCTCCGTTGGGCGAGGCGCCGGAGCGCTACTGGGACCTGGGCCCGCAAATTGACGGGATGGCGTTGCGTATCGAACCGCCGATCGTGGAGATGGCGCTGTTCAAGCGGTTGGGCGTTCCCGATTTCCTCGATGCCCGCACGCTGTGGGCGCAGCTGCAGCGGGTGTATGCCGGCGTCGCGGAGCGCGCGGTGGAGATGGCTTTCGCCGATGTTGACGACACTCGCCCCGACGATCCGGCGCCCGGCGCGTAGGCTGCAAATGGCGACAAAAACGCCCGGCAGATTCATACTGCCGGGCGTTTCTATCTTTCCCCGTAACCATACAGGCATCTCTTATAAAGTTGCGTCGAAGAACCGGCTGATGACGATTAACAAAATAATCCGGCAACGCAGACGCCGGGTTAAAACCCTGGCGCTAAACACACGAAGCCCAGCGGGCTGAAGAAATCGCAGATGCTAAGCCTGGCAACGCGATCCCGGCCCGCAGGGCCTCGTGCGTTTGGCCCTGTGGCTTTAGCCCTGGGATTGCCGAAGTAAATTTTAATCTTCATAAGCAGGCTTCCGGAAGCCCCGTTTACGGGGCGCGGGCCTGTAGCCGTGGCTTTCCCGGCGTTTACACCGCGCCGTTCGGCGCTCCCTCGAACTGGCTGTTGTACAGCTCCGCGTAGAACCCGCCGCGCGCCAGCAGCTCGGTGTGGGTGCCCTGCTCGACGATGTCGCCGTCGCGCATTACCAGGATCAGGTCGGCGTCGCGGATGGTGGAGAGCCGGTGCGCGATGATGAAGCTGGTGCGGTTCTGCATCAGAGTGTCCATCGCCCGCTGGATCAGCACCTCGGTGCGGGTGTCCACCGAGCTGGTGGCCTCGTCGAGGATCAGGATTTTCGGATCGGCCAGGATGGCGCGGGCGATCGTCAGCAGTTGCTTTTGCCCCTGCGAGACGTTGCTCGCTTCTTCGTTCAGCTCCATCGCGTAGCCTTCCGGCAGCGTGTGGATGAAGTGATCCACGTGGGCCATCCTGGCGGCGGCGATGACTTCTTCATCGGTGGCACCGGGGCGGCCGTAGCGGATGTTCTCCATGATCGAACCGTTGTAGAGCCAGGTGTCCTGCAAGACCATCGCGAACATCCGGCGCAGGTCCTGGCGGGTGAACTCGCGGATGTCGTGGCCGTCCACCAGGATCGCGCCGTCGTTCACGTCGTAGAAGCGCATCAGCAGCTTGACCATCGTGGTCTTGCCCGCGCCGGTCGGCCCGACAATGGCGACTTTCTTGCCGGGGAGCGCCTCGGCGCAGAAGTCGTTGATGATGATCTTGTCGGGCGAATAACCGAAGTGAACGTCCTTGAATTCGACGTGGCCGATCACTTTCTCCAGTTTAACCGGGTTGGCGGTCTCGGTGATTTCCTCGCTCTCCGCCAGGAACTCGAAGACGCGTTCGGCGGCGGCGGCCGTCTGCTGGAGCACGTTCGAGATGTTGGCGAGCTGTGAGATCGGCTGGGTGAACGTGCGCACGTATTGGATGAACGCCTGCACGTCGCCGATGGCAATGGTGTTGCGGATGATGAGCCAGCCGCCCAGGATGGTCACGATCACGTACCCCAGGTTGCCGATGAACATCATCAGGGGCATCATCAGGCCCGAAAGGAAGTTGGATTTCCAGCCCGCGTTGTAGAGCGCGGTGTTGTACTCGTTGAACGTCCTGATGCTCTTCGCCTCGCCGTTGAATGCTTTCATGACGATGTGCCCGCCGTACATCTCTTCGACGTGGCCGTTGACGTGCCCCAGGTATTCCTGCTGTTGTTTGAAATACTTTTGCGATTGTCCCACCACGACGCCGACCACTGCCAGCGACAGCGGAATTATCAACAACGACGCCAGGGTCATCAGCCAGTTGATCGAAAGCATCATGATGATCACGCCGACGACCGTGATGACCGACGTGATGATCTGCGTCAGACTCTGGCTAAGGGTCTGGTTGACCGTATCCACGTCGTTGGTGATGCGCGAGAGGACTTCGCCGTGGGTGACACCGTCGAAGTATTTGAGCGGCATGCGGTTGATCTTCTCGGAAATCTCTTTGCGGAAGCGGTAGGTAATGTTGGTGGAGATGTTTGCCATGATCCAACCCTGGATGTAGCTGAAGAGCGCCGAGCCCAGGTAGAGCCCGAGGACAGTCAGGATGATCCGCCCGATGGCGTCGAAGTCAATGCCGCCGGTTCCGGCCAGTTGCGCCATCACCCCCTCGAACAGGCGCGTGGTGGCTCCGCCGAGAATCTTCGGGCCGGCGATGCCGGCTGCCGTCGAAGCGATGGCGAGCACGGTCACAACCGAGAGGGCGATCCAGTACTGGCGCAGGTAGGCGAGCAGTTTACGCATCGTGCCCTTGAAATCGCGGGCTTTTTCGCCTTTCATCATCATCCGCGCGCTCCCGCCGGTGCCGGGAGGGCCGCCGCGGCCTACCGGGGGGCGGGGGCTGCTGTTTTTGCGTGAGTTTCCAGGTTGGTGCATCATGCCAGTTCCTCCATGCTCAGTTGCGAGAGCGCAATCTCTTTGTAGGTTTCGCAGGTTTGCATCAGCTCGTGGTGGGCGCCCTTGCCGACCATCTTGCCCTCTTCGAGCACGATGATCTGTTCGGCGTTCTTGACCGTGGACACGCGCTGCGTCACGATCAACAGGGTGCTGTCGCCGGTGTGCTGTTTGAGCGCCTTGCGCAGCGCCGCGTCGGTCTTGAAATCCAGCGCCGAGAAGCTGTCGTCGAAGATGTAGATCGGCGGCTTGCCCACCAGGGCGCGGGCGATCGCCAGGCGTTGTTTCTGTCCGCCGGAGACGTTCGCGCCGTTTTGGGATATCTCGGCGGCCAGGCCGTCGGGGTTGGCGTTGATGAATTCGGCGGCCTGCGCGATGTCCGCCGCCCAGCGCAGGGTCTCTTCGCTGGCGTCCTCGTCGGCGTAGCGCAGGTTGCTCCCGACGTCGCCGGAGAACAGCACGCCGCGCTGCGGAACGTAGCCAATTTTCTCGCGCAGGTCGTGCTGGGCGATCTTGCGGATATCCACGCCGTCCAGCAGAATTGCGCCGTCCGTCACGTCGTAGAAGCGCGGGATCAGGTTGACGACGGTGGATTTGCCCGAACCGGTCGAGCCGATGATGGCCGTGGTCTGTCCCGGCTGGGCGGTGAAGCTGATGGCATGCAAGACGTCGGTGTCGGCGTCGGGATAGCGGAACGAGACGTTGCGGAATTCGATCGCGCCTTTGAATGGGGTGGGGAGCGCTACCGGCGTTTCGGCATCGCAGATCACCCGTTTGGTTTCCAGCACGTCGGCGATGCGGTCGCCGGAGACGGCGGCGCGCGGCAGCATGATGAACATCATCGTCAGCATCAGGAAGGACATCACGATCTGCATGGCGTATTGCATAAATGCCATGATGTCGCCAACCTGCATCGTGGCGGCAGCCACCTGCTTTGCGCCGACCCAGATGATGCCCAACATCAGCCCGTTCATCACCAGCATCATCATCGGCATCATCACCACCATCACCCGGTTGATGAACAACATCACGTCGGTCAGGTTGCGGTTGGCTTTATCGAAGCGGTTCTCCTCGAAGGATTGCATGTTGAAGGCGCGGATGACCATCATGCCGGCCAGGTTCTCCCGCGCTACCAGGTTCAGACGATCTACCAACTGCTGGATGATCTTGAACTTGGGCAGGGCGACCGAGAAGACCGTCAGCACCAGGCTGAGGAGGAAGGCCACGGCTATGGCGATGATCCACCACATCGAGGAGCCCTTGCCCATCGCGCGAATCACGCCGCCCACGCCCATGATCGGCGCGTAGATGACCATGCGTACCATCATCATCGTCACCATTTGCACCTGCGTGACATCGTTGGTCGTGCGGGTGATCAGCGAGGCCGTCGAGAACGTGTCGTATTCGGCGCTGGAGAAATTTTCGACTTTCTCGAAGACGGCCTGGCGCAGGTCGCGCCCGATCCCGGAGGAAACGCGCGCCGCAATGAAGCCGACCGCGATGGTGCAGGCCACCGAGAGCAGCGTCAACAGCAACATCTGCCCGCCGACGCGCCGGATGTAGCCGGTCTGCAACTTCTCGGCGTTCACGCCCAACGCGACATATTCCGCTTTCACCGCGCTGACGGCGGCTTGCGCGATCATGCTGTCGCCCATCGCGGCAAACCGCTCGTTGGCGGCGGCGAGCATCGCCGTGCGCTGCGCCTCCGGCAGTTGGCCCAAAACCATAAAGACGTCCACGCCCGGCGGGAGTTTGGACAGGAGGTCCGCGCCGCCCATCAGCGCCGCCTTTTCGGGATCGGCTACGGCTTGCTCGATGGCCGAGACGGCCAGCCACGCCTTGCTCACGGACGGATTCAGCCGCTCCACCACGGTCTTGTCCACACCTGTCGCCACGTAGAGCGGTTCGGTTTCTAACGCGGGGTATTCCTGGGCAAGCGCAATCAGATCGAACGGCGATGAATCCATCGTCCGGTCCACCAACGTGTACGCCGCCAGCAGCGCCGCCTTGTCGTCGGCGTTCAAAAAGAGCACCAATCGCTCCATTTGGCGCTGCCGCATGGCGGACGGCAACGCATTTTCCACGCCGCCCTGCTGGATTCCCGTGTTCACAATCCGCGACAGATAATCCGGCAAGGCCAACTCGCAGTTAGCCTGCACAAACAACAACACAACGGCCAGCAAAATCAAGGCCAGGTAAGGTTTAAGGTATTTAACCAGTCGAGTCATAGAAAATATCGCTCCTTTGGCGAAGAATCATGAATCATGAATCATGAATCATGAATCAAGGATTGGCGCAATTCATGCCATAATTCATGATTCATGATTCATGATTCTATTTTTCGTCTCGCATTCATGCGTCGTGCCTTCCAACTGCTTTGCCCGCTCCACCAGGATGCTCAGCGCTGCGCCGATTTGCTCGCGTTCGGTGGGGGTTAGCCGGCCGGAGAGTGTGTCGAGCCAGTCGCTTAGCATGCGAAAGCTGTCCTGGATCACCTCGCGGCCTGCCTCGGTCAGGGTGATCTGCTTGCTGCGGCGGTCGGCGGGATCTTCAGTGCGCACAATCAGCTCTTGTTGCACCAACCGCTCCAACATCTGGCTCGCCGCCGCGCTGCTGATGCCCAATCTCTCGCCGATCTCCGAAACGCCGCGCACTCCCTTCCGGTGCAGGCTAGCCAGGGTGAAGATTTGCGAGATGGAGAGGCTGCGCGCGCGAATGTAATGGAACATGCTGTGCATTGAAGTATGCAACAACGCCCCCAGCGCTTCCTGGAGGATGGCGGAAAAAGCTTCTGTAGATTTTGTGGTTAAGTCATCCAAATAATTAACCTCACTTAATTATAAAGATGTGTGAATATATAACTGGTTTTAACAAATTGTCAAGAGGCAAGCCAGACCAACCCGCCGAATAGTGTATAATTTACTCCTGTCAATAAAAAGG
>DAOUFX010000032.1:0-28907 GCA_034429675.1 Anaerolineae bacterium
GAGTCTGCTCGCCCGCGAAAACCCACCTATCTATCTCTGATATGAAAGACAAAGTTTTGTAGAATTTGCGTTGCTGTGGGCGTTTCCCGGACGGAGTTCAGGAGCATGTCCGGGTTCTGGTCTTCTGTGCGCAGTTCGTCTTGATGGGCCCGAATATACGACTGAGTGACCGTTATGTCAAATTCGGGGTGGAACTGGACGCCCCAGACGCCCGGCGCGAAGGCGACGATGGCGTTGGGTTCGCGGGCCGTAGAACCCCGCACGTATGCGCCCGGCGGCAGTCGCAGGATGGATTGTGCGTGGGCGGCGTGCACCGGAAAGGCGGGGTAGGTTTGCGCGTCGAAGAGCTCGTTGGTGTATTTGCGGTGCGGGTTGAGCGTGACCTCGACCGTGCCGATCTCGCGCCCGTTGGGGTTGTCGCCCACCTCCCCGCCGAGCGCGTAGCCGAGCAGTTGGTGCCCGTAGCAGATGCCCAGTACCGGCAGCCCCTCCGCCACGGCGTTGCGCAACCAGGCGGCGACGGTTTCGCTCCAGGGGAGATGCTCCGTCACCATGGCGTGGGAGCCGGTGACGATCGCACCGGACAGCGTTGCCGGGGCGGGTAGCGGCTCGCCGGCGATCGCGTTGACGACGATGGTCTCGGCGCGGTCAAGTCCGGTTCCGCGCAACACCCAGTCCTCAAAGTCGCCCTGGGCGGCGGCGAGCGTCGGGAATGTGTTGCCGAGTTTCAGAATGAGCAGTGGCTTCATGGGCAGCACCTCTTGGGGGCAGGATGATCAACGGCGCGTACTTTCTGGTGAACTTGCCGTCAAAGTCTTCGACGACGATGCCCACCAGGTAGGTCGCCGGCGGTAGTGGAAGAACCTCCCAATGGAGCGGAGTCTCTTCATTAAAGATGAGGGGGGTGGACGTTCCCGTCCCTTCGCCCCAGGGCTCGTTGGCATCCTGCGGCGCGAGCAGGACGCGGCCTTCCGGGGTGAACGTGTCGCCGGGCTGCGGCGTGATGGAGCGGGGCGCGCCGCGTCCAAAGAACGCGCCGATCGTCCGGGCGATGCCGCGTTTTTTGATGCCCCCGTCGTTTTCGGGATCGTCGTCTTCGGCGTGTTGGCCAAACCCGACGGCGCCGACCATCCGGCCGGCCTCGTCGAAGGAGAATTTGACCTCACGCGGGGGGTCGCCCCCGGCGCCGGCGAGGCGTCCGCGCAGGCTGTAGGTCGTCGTTTCAGGCGGGCGGGCGTAGGCTTCCGGTGCGGCGAAGGCGAAGGCGTTCGCGGTTCCATTGCTCAACGCGCGCAAAGTTGGCTTGAAGGTGGTATGGATCGCCGCCGTCTCGCGCCACTCTGGATGGGGAACCCCGCCGACCTCCTTGTGGTCGGGCGCTTGCAGGTATTCCCGGTAGACGGGGCCGTAGGCGCACCCGCAGGCTTCGTCGTAGAGCAGCGCCTCGACGAAAATGTGCGCGATCGCTTCCCCGCGCACCGTCGTGACCAGAGTCACGTCTTTAGCCGCCGGGAGAATCGTCGGGGAGAGGATCACCGGCGTGATGCTGATCGCGCCAGCGCCGGGCGCGGCGAAAGCGGAGACGCCCGGCGGTTCGGGCAACCCGGTCACAATCCAATCAAAAGTTTTGCCCAGATGCGTGAATTTGCGTGAAATATTCATCGGGAAGGCCTCCGAAAATAGTTACAGGTTGAAAGTTTCAAGTTGCAAGTTGAAGAGGTTACTCTGTTACCGTCACCTCGACGGTTTCTTCGTAGAGATAGCCGTTCATGTCCTCTACCAGGATGCCCAGGACGTAGTCGCCGGTGTAGCCGTAGTAGGGAACCATCGTGAAGGGTTCGTCGGTGAAGGCGAGGGTGGCGCCTTCGTAGTTCACGAACTTGCCGCCGGTTTCGTCGAATTCATACCATTCTTCGAGGATGGTGAACGTGTCGCCGGTCTGCGGCGTGATTTCGCGGGGCGCGCCGTCGCCGTTCTCGCCGGTGAACCCGAAGACGCTCTGCATCACGCCGTCGCCGCCAAAGCGGATGAAAGCATCGCGTTCGTTGCCGCTCTCGGCGAAGGTGTAGACGCCGTAGACGATGTAAGTGTCATCCTCGTCGGTCACGCCGTAAGTTTCCGGCTCGAAGTAAGCGAACTCCTCCGTCTCGCCATTGCTCATAAAATATACCGTCGGATCCCAATCTATCTCAACTTCGCCCACGCCTTCCTCGCCCCAATCGGGATAGAAGACACCGGCAATCTCCCGCGTATTTTCCGCGCCGACGAATTGCATATCGGCGGTGAGGAAGGCGGCGTACTCTTCGTCAAAATAGCTGGCGTACAGGTAGACGTAGGCGACGTTCTCACCCTGGATGTCGGTGCTCAGGGTGAGCGTGTCGTCCAGGCCGATCTCTTCGGCGGAGACTTTGATCGGCGCGATAGTGATGTCGCCGGCGCCGGGGGCGGCGATTTCTTCGGTCACGGGGGGCGCCGTGGCGATGTCTTCCACTTTTGTCGTCGTTTCCGCCACCGGTTCGAGCACGCTCAGATCGGCGGCGGCGGGGCTGAATTCGGTATTGGCGTAGTGGAAGCGCAGGAAGTCATCCCACAACGAGGCGGCGGCGAAGCGGCTGGCATAATCGGTGTAGCTGTATTCGGCGTCGGGGCCGCCGGTGAGCTCGTACAGGCTGGAGTTGGGGAAGTAGATGCTCATACCGGTGGCGCCGGAGCGCTTTGAGCCGTGTTTTTCGGCGATGAGTACTCGCGAGAGGGCTTTCTGAACCTGTTTGGCGGCGTCAATGACTTCCTCGTCATCGCCGAAAACATCCTGGAGCATACCGGCGAAATGACCCAGGTCAAGGTAGGGGGGCGGATTGTCTTCCCCAAAGACGCTCTCGAAGGATTGGGTGTAGGAGCGCGCCTTGGCGATCTTCTTCTGTTTGACGCCGGTGAGCACGACGGCCATCTCGTTGACCGCCGTGTTGAGTTCGGACATGGCCGTGAGATCGTAAGCGGCCAGGGTGATTTCGGTGCTCAGTTCTTTGGCGAGCTGGGAAGCGGACATTTCCCCCTCAAACTGGAAGGCTTCTTCCAGGTAAATGCGGCGGGCGTCATCATCCACAATGCGCGCGTCCAGTTTGATGTAGCTATTGACAATGACTTTGCCCAGCTCCGCGGCGCTCATCGTTGGATTGTCGCTCAGGTCGCGCAAGAAGCTGGCGTAGGCCCATCCCAACGAGGGCTCAACTTCCTCTGAAGCGACGGCCACTTTGGCGTAAGGCACGAGCGCGTCGAGCGGCTCCAGTTGCCCCATCAGGCAAGCGTCGAAGCCCACCAGATCGAACGGACCGATGCCCGTCTGGCTGATGATGGCCTCAAGCGCCTGGTCAATGTCGTTGGTGCTGAACTCGCTGCCCTTCTTGGGCGCGTTGTCGCTCCAGCCGCCCAACCAGCCCATCCCGTGATCGGAAAGGATCAGGACGTATTTGTCGGCGGGGTAGGTTTCGATGGCCCAGACGCCGAAATCCACCAGGGTTTGCCAGTCGCCGCTGTCCACCTCGCCCAGATCGGCCACTTCTTCGGAGCCGATGGCGGTCAGGTCGTCATCCTGTGTTACCAGGAATCTTTTGGCCGTCGTCCAGTTGCCGTCGCCTTTGAACGCGCCCTTGTAGCGATCCAGCTGGGCCACAATCGTGACAGCGTCGTTGGAGCCGACCAGCTCTGCCTCGTTCAGGTCGGTGAAGATGTCCTGTTCCAGGATTTCGTCGTCGGCGTTTTGGTAGAGCATCACCAGCCACGTGCCCGGCTTGCCCTCGTCCGTTGTCGTGCGGGTGGCCTGGGGGCGTGGGGTTTTGGTTGGCTGCCTGACCTGGGACGTTGCTTCCTCCTCGATGGTCGGTTCTTCCTCATAGTATTCCGTATCCGCGCATGCAAAGAGCGCGCCGGTCATCAGGACAATCACCAGAATGATGCGCCAGAGGGGTGCTTTTTGCGTATTCATTTTTCCTCCTTGAGCGAGTGAGCGAATCAGCGAATTACGAATGATTTTCACGTTTTACGTATTCTCCGCCCCCCGTCTACTGTCTACTGTCTACTGTCTACTGACGGTCACCGCCGTTGTTTCGTCGCTGCGCAGGGCCATGCAGTTGACGCCCTGGACGACGCCTTCTTTGGGGGGAATTTCGCCGGCGCGGAAGCGGATGATTTTGCTGTTGCGCGAGATGATGAAGAGCTCGTCGTCACGCCCGGCCGCGACGACGCCGGTCAGGGCGTCGGTTTTGAGCGCGGTCTTACCGCCGCCCCCCGGCCCCTTGTTCTCGGCGAAGCCCGACATCAGGCGCAGGGTGCCCTTGCCGTCGGCGCCGAGCAGGAAGATGCTGCTATCGTCGCGGGCGCCGGCCACGCCGCTGACGACGTCGCCCTTGTCGAGGCGAATGCCCAGGCAGCCGTTTTTGGGCACCCGTTTGACCGAAAAGCGGATCGCCATGCCGCTGCGTGACGCGACGAGGATGTTATCGTCGTCGTTGACCCAGCAGGCGGCGGCCAGCGGGCCGTGCTCTTTGGCTTCGAAGTGTGTGATACCGGCGATCATCGTTTTGCCGACGAAGCTGGCGCGCACCAACGTCACCCAACCCCGGACCCCGGCCAGCGCCACGTGGTCGCCGCCGTTTTCGGGCAGCATGGCGACGATGTGTTCGTCGGGGCGGAGCGTGATCAGGTCGGCGATGGCGACGCCGCGGGCGCGCACCGGCGCTTCGGGCAGGCTGTTGACGGCGAGGCGGTAACCGCGCCCCTGATCGCTGAAGAGCACCAACGTGGCGATCTCGTCGGCCAGGGTCAACGCGATGGGCGGTTCGCTCTCCGGCGTGTCCAGATCAAAAATGCCCATGCCGCCGCGCCGTTGGCGTCCGTAGAGATGACGCGGCGTGCGTTTGAGCATCCCTGCCGCGCTGAGGGTGATGACGTTGATGGTCGTCGGCGGCTCGTTGGGTTCCAGTTCGGGTTCCGGTTCGGGCATTTCTTCGGCGGCAGCGGCGACGCGGCGCGCCCGTCGCGGCGCAATCTGCGCCTCCAGGCTTTCAATGTAAGCCAGCACTTCGGGTGACACTTCACTCAGGTCGGGACGTTCGATGGGCATAGAAATTCCTCATGGATAGATTAGAGTTGCGATATGAATCATGAATCATGAATCATGAAATGTAAATTGCCGATTCATGATTCAGGATTCATGATTCGGTCGTGGCGCATTTCCCCTTGTCCACCAGATCGCCGAATGGCTGGCCGGCGGCGAGGCGGGCGTGGATGGCGCGCAGCAGCGGCTCTTGTTGCAGGACGAAGTAGGCGTCAATGGCGCTGGTCTGTTCGCATTGGCGCATCAGGTCCAGGGCTTGCGGGATGGGGGTGGGGCGCACTTCGATGACCTCGCTGGCTTCCGGGTGGTTGGTCTCGGCCAGTTGCACGTCGAGGGCCAGATAGCCGTAGACTTCCATGGTGGTGAATCCCGGCGCGGCGAAGGTGCGGCCCAGGGGCAGGACGCGGTCGGATTTCCCGCCGACTTCTTCCCACAATTCGCGTCGCGCGAGGTCGCTGAAGTCGTCGCCGTGGAAGTCATGGCTGCTGCCGGCGGGGATTTCCCACAGCCAGGCGTCCACGACGTAGCGGTACTGGTGGATGAGGACGATCTCGCCGGCAGGGGTGAGCGGCAGGATGAAGACCGCCGGGCCTTTGACGGGGTAGGTGTAGGTGCATTCGGCGCCGTTGGGCAGGCGCACCCGGTCGTGGCGGACGGTGTAGCGCGGGTTCGTATGTGGGTATTCGGTCTCCAGGATGGTCCAGCCAAGATTTTGCGCGATGATTTTGTCGCTCATAACGTGATCTCCAGGGTGTCGAAGGGTTGCACAGCCAACACGGCGGAGCGTCGCATCGGATCGCTCATCAGGATGGTGTAGGGAATGCCATCCGCCGTCACACTCTGCGGCGCGCGTTTTAGCCCGTTGAGGGTCAGCTCGATGTGTTCGTAAGGCGGCTCGTAGGCGCCTGCCTTTTCCCAGACGATGACTATCCGGCCTTCGGTCTGCTGTAGGATGAAGCGATTGAGGCGATAGTCGCCGCGTTGGTAGTCGAAGCCTTCGCCGGCATCCTCGTACAGCTCGCTGACGGCCTCGCCGGGCGCGGGGAGCGGGTAGACGCCCAGGCGCAGGAACTTTTGCAAGCGTTGCTCTACGCTTGGCCCAAATTCGCCCATTGGCAACACCGTCCCGGCGCGGACGAAGAGCGGGAGGGTCTCCAGCGGCGCATACGCCGCGACGGCGCCATTGTGGGCGCGGTTGGTCCAGAAATCGTACCAGGTTCCGGGCGGCAGCGGCACATTGCGGGTTGTTGCGCCCGGAGCGCAGATGGGCGCGATCAGCAGCGCGTCGCCGCAGAGAAAGGCGTCGTCCGCGTCGGGCGCGGAGCCCGGCGCGGCGTCCCACCACAGCGGGCGGACGACCGGCCAGCCGCGCGTGCACATCTGCCAGACGGCCGTATAGAGGGTGGGCAGCAGCTCGTAGCGCAATTGGATGAAGCGCCGGACGATGCTCAGATAGGGCTCGCCATAGGACCACGGCTCCTGATCGGGTGTGTTCTTGGCGGTGTGGGCGCGGAAGAGCGGCATGAAGGCGGCCATCTGAATCCAGCGGGTGAAGAGCTCGCCGTCGGCGGCGCCGGAGAACCCGCCGGTGTCCGGCCCGGTGAATCCGAGGCCGGAGAGGCCCAGGCCGATCAGCATTGGCACGGTGAGGCGCAGCGATTCCCAGGTGCTTTGATTGTCGCCGGTCCACGAGATGGCGTGGCGCTGGACGCCGGCCCAGCCGGAGCGACTGATGACGACCGGGCGCGTCTCGGGGCGGAGTTTGAGCAGCCCGTCGCGGCTGGCGCGCACCATCTGCATGCCGTAGAGATTGTGCGCCTCGCCGTGGGAACCGCCGATCTCCCGCCGGCCGATGCGTCCCTCCATGTGGTGCCGGACGGTGTCGGGCAGCGTGTCCGGCTGCGGCGACGCGAAAGCCGCCGGCTCGTTCATGTCGTTCCAGAACCCGGCGATCCCCGCTTCGATCAGCGGCGCGTAGAGGTGGCCCCACCAGGCGCGCGTGGCCGGCGCGGTAAAGTCGGGGAAGGCGCACAGGCCGGGCCAGACCGGGGCGTGGAACACCGCGCCGTCCGGCGTCTTGCAGAAATGATCGCCGTTCAGACCGTTGCAGTAGATAGCATAGGCGGCATCCTTCTTGATACCGGGGTCAACCATGGTGACGGTTTTGATGCCCTGCGCGCGCAGGTCGGCGACGAGGCCGGGCAGGTTGGGAAAGCGCTTTTTGTCCCAGGTGAAACAGCGGAAGCCGTCCATGTAGTCAATGTCCAGATAGATCGCGTCGCACGGCACCGCGTGATCTTTGAAGTCCTGCGCCAGTTGGCGCACGCGGGCTTCGGGGAAATAGGACCAGCGGCACTGGTGGTAGCCGAGCATCCACAGCGGCGGCAGATCGTGCCGCCCGGTGAGTTCGGTGTAGCGCTCCAGCAGCGTGGGGAGCGGCCCGGCGGCGAAATAGTAGCGCAGCTCGCCTCCGGCAAAGCGGTGCTCGGCGATATTGGGCGTCGTCTCGCCCAGGTCGAATTCGGCGTAGTGGGGGTTTTCGTAGAAAATGGAGTAGGGAGTAGGGAGTAGGGAGTAGGGAGTGGGGGATGTCTCGCCGGGTTGTGGGTTCACTGTTTCATGATTCATGATTCGCGATTCGCAATTCGCTGACTCGCTGACCCGCTGATCCGCTGACTCGCCGCTTCCCGTCACCACGTACACCGGAATGTTGAGCGTGAGCGGGTCGTCGCCGGGGGCGTAGCCGGAGGGATCGCGGTTCCAGAGGACGTGGGTGCGCCCGCGGCGGTTGCCGGGGGTGGCGCGCTCGCCCAGGCCGAAGCAATGCTCGCCGGGGGCGAGAACGGTGCGGTGGCGCAGCGCCTCGCCGCTCCAGGCGGCATCCACATCGGCGCGCAACAGGTTGCCGTTGCTGTCATAGATGAAGACCTGCGCGGTATCCAGAGCGACGGCGACGGTCAGCGACCCGCTGCACAGGAAAAACGCCTGCCGTTCCTGGATCATTTCGATGGGGGGGATGGGCCATTCGTCCGGCGATTTAGCGATGGCATAGGGAAGCGGTTCGGGGACGTGGGCGTGGCTGTGCGGCTTGAGACGCACGTACACCAGATCGGGCGCGAGGAAGGCGATGTCGAGCGCGGCGTGATCGGTCATTGCCGTCGCGCCGCGCTCCGTTGGCGTGATACTGCGCACGGGGCCGGGCGTGGTCCACTGCGCCGGCCAGGGATGCGCGGGTTTGTTCAGCGCATCGCGGTAGGCCTGAGCGACTTCGCGTCCGGGGCGCGGATGCCCGTTCTTGTCCCAACGCGCTTCGGCCCAGGCCCGGCGGAAGCGATAGACGGCAGCGTGGGCGGCGGTTTCGCCGCCGATGAGGCTGAGGGTGTTAAGCAGGCTTGTGGTCAGAGTCGGCATGGATTCACCTCGGAATTGGGCGTGATCAAGGTTAGGATGAGGGTTGCCTCATCCCTGATCTGAATGAGCCCATTATACTTCAACCGGAGAGATGGTAAATGACTCCCTTTATTTGCGGTATACTTTTTTAAAGACTGCACGCAGTTGCTCCGGAGTTTTGCCGAACTGCGCCGCGCGTTCCTGTTCGATGACCAGGCGATCGCCGCCGCTGAATTCCAGGACGAGCATGTAGCGCGTCACTTCTTGTTCGATTTTGTCAACCATCACGGTGACCGGCAGCGATTCCAGAGCCACCCGCTGTAAATCGGCGGCGGGGCGTTCTTGCCAGGATGAGCGTGGAAAGCGATAGCGGATTTGATCCAGGTACAATTCCATTGCGCTCGGTTGCAGCATTTTCCCCGGGCCATAGCGGGTAAAGAAACTGCGCAGGACAAGGATCAACGCCGGCAGGAAAACCACGCTGATCAGCAGGAAGAACAGCGCGGCGTCCCGCGCCCAGCGCCAGGTGAACGGCGGCACGTCGCCGCGGGCCAGGCCGGTCCACAGCATGATCAAGCCGAGGCCCAGGTAGAGCAGGACGAAGAGCACCGTCCCGGCGACGTACAGCGCCCAAACGCGGCGACTGATGCCGAAGGCGTAGAGTGGCAGTATTTTCCTGCCGGGAGCAGCCGCGGCGGCGCCGTTCAGCGCCGCGTCCCGCACGGCCGGCGCGACGCGCGCCAGCAGCAAATTGTAGAGGCGCGGCATGTCCGAGACGGTGCGGGGGATGCGCAGCCTGGTCTTCGTCCCGCGCAGCGACAGGGCCAGCAACGATTTGACCGCGACGATGTCGTCGTAGCGCAGTGACTTTGTCCTGCCGGGGCGATGCAGCGTCACGCCGGTGGCGGTGAGCGTCACGAAGCCGCCATCGTTCCAGAGGAAAGCCAGGCCGCCGACGATCAACGGGGAGAACGCCAGCGTAAGCCCGACGGATTCCCTCATTGTGATGTGCGTCCGTGCGCCGTTGAGGGCGGCGATCAGCATACACAGGCAGAGGGCCGCCGGCGAAATCATCACAAAGAGCACCTCGGTGCGGGCCATTGCCGGGATGGGGAAGACCTCACCTTCTTGCTGCGCCGTCTGTTGCAGTGCATATTCTTTTGCTTCTAACCGGCGGGCTATGCGCCAGCTTACCACCCCGGGCAACACGAGAAAGAAGAACTGAAAGGCAATTCCGGTCAGGATTGCGTTGTCAGGAATGTTGTTCGGTACTTCTGGGGGAACTTCGCGCAATCCCAGATTGGAGGGATCCGGTTGGGTGGAACCTTGCGTCGCCAGCACCAGGCTGTGGGAGAACCAGACGATCCGCATCACCACGAACGCCGCCAGCGCCAGGCCGCGGACGACGCTTTTCCATCTGTTGGTTAAACGGTTCAGCCAGTTGCGCATTTGTTTCCTCCGAAATGGCATGACCATCTTACCACGTAACTTTTATTTTGCCGTTTCTTGTTGCGTAGTAGGGGCGAGGCATTTCTAAAAGATTCTGTAGATACGCAGGCTTTATGAGATACATGCCGTATGGATAAGGCGCCTACGCGGAATGCCTCACCCCTACCGTGGTTTGCCCAGAAATTAAAACGCACCCCATCAAGAGGGTGCATTCTGATTTCGGGGCACGGTCTTCGCTCGAAGGACCAGAAGGGCCGGTCAACTATCTGATATGCGGTGTGATGTATGATTGGAACACAGGACTGTTCTACAAAAGTGGCGGGTACTTCGTTCACGTTTGTTTACGTTCCGAATTTCCCCGCGCCATAAGAATAGGGAGCAAGGTGATGATTAAGCAGTACAGAAAGTTAATTGCAATTGGGATTGGTTTGCTATTGGTGGCGTCAATATACGTGTTCGTTAATCAAGGGATAACACCATCTCTCAACAATTCCAAATTGACGCTTGATGACTTCGACTTTGTATATAGAGAAATTGAGCTCAATGATGTCAAGGCCAAAGTTGGGGAGCCAAACTCAGACTCGGTCTATATATACAAGTATGAATTATCCAATGGTGATTGCGTAATGCTGCGTTATTCTGCTCTGACAAAATTGCAGGGAGCCTGGATATTGTACAAAGATGGACGACGGGTGGATTTCTTTACCAAGGAACCTTATCCGACATCGAAACTTGAGGACTGGGATTTTCTCGCGCGTGGTGTGACATCATATAGTGAGGTAGTTCAACAATTTGGAGAGCCTCTGACAGAGTGGGGATCAGGACAACATATAGCGGTCTACCAGCTAACCGATGGACGTGAATTGACGCTTATATTAGGTGTTAACTTAGATCAACCTGATGAAATTGAATATGTCATAGGCGACGCTTTTGTTAGCTCTAATGAGGGCAAACAGACTGTTAATTTCTTTGGCCCATGATTCAGACTTTTATAGATGTAGTATTTGCCAAGATTGCACAGTGTAGATAAAATCTGAGGTGCGACGAATAACATGAAGCATAGGAGGACATGATGCAGTACCGAACATTTGGAAAACTGGACTGGAAGCCTTCGGCGTTGGGGTTTGGCGCGATGCGTTTGCCGACGGTGGATGGCAAGATTGACGAGGCCGAGGCCACCGCGATGATTCACTACGCCTTTAATCACGGTGTGAATTACATTGACACGGCCTATCCCTACCACGGCGGCGAAAGCGAGTTTGTCGTCGGGCGCGCGCTCAAGGGATACCGCGACCGGGTGCGGCTGGCGACCAAGATGCCCACCTGGCTGACCAAGGAACCGGGCGATTTCGACAAGTATCTGGACGAGCAACTCAAGAAGCTGGACGTGGACTACATTGATTTCTACCTGCTGCACGCGCTCGGACGCTCGCGGTGGGAGGCCGTCCGCGACCTGGGCGTACTCAAGTGGGCCGAGGGCGCGCTGGCCGACGGTCGCATCCGCCACCTGGGGTTCTCGTTCCACGATGACCTGGCGGCTTTCAAAGAGATTGTTGACGCCTATCATTGGGATTTTTGCCAAATTCAACATAATTATATGGACGTGAAGAACCAGGCCGGGACGGAAGGGTTGCAGTACGCCGCCGCCAAAGGTTTGGGCGTGGTCATCATGGAGCCGATCCTGGGCGGACGCCTGGTGAACCCGCCGCAGCCCATCCAGGCGCTCTGGAACGACTCCCCGGTGAAGCGCGAAGCCGCCGATTGGGCGCTGCAATGGTTGTGGAACCAGCCGGAGGTCTCGGTGGTGCTCAGTGGGATGAGTACGATGCAGCAGGTGGTGGAGAATGTGGCGAGCGCAGCCAGCTCCAGGGTCGGGTCGTTCTCGCCGCAGGAATTGGCGATTATTGACCAGGTGCGGGTGCGTTATCAGGAGCTTTGCCCCATCCCTTGCACCAAGTGCCGTTACTGCATGCCGTGTCCCAACGGTGTGGACATTCCGGGGAACTTCGCAGTGATGAATGAAGGGATCATGTACGATAAGCTGGATGCATCGCGGCAGCACTACACACAATGGATGCCCGAGCCCGCGCGCGCCGACGCTTGCATCCAATGCCGTGAATGCGAGGAGAAGTGCCCGCAGCACATCCTGATCAGCGAGTGGATGCCGGTTATCAAAGCCGTCTTGGGAGAGGGGCAATCCTGGGACAGTTGCGTCCATCCGCAGTGATAAATCTTGCTACGTCTGTTGGCAGTGATCTGATTTCCCGATCTCCGGCAAACGCCGGAGATCGGGACGTTATTCCGCCTTTTTCCGTCTTTTGCGTTCTTGACATGCATGGTGAGTTCCGTACAATGGATAGGCCCCGTAAAGTCAGGTAAGAAATTTTTAGGATTAAATAGAGAAAAAGGAGTTTTTTGATGAAACGTTTGTATTTTGGCATGATGACCCTGGTTTTGATTTTGTCCCTGGCGTTGACCGGCTGCGGCGGTGGCGGCGGCGCTGTGACCATGGAGCCTTACACCAGCGAGGCGATGGGCGTCACTTTGGATGTACCTTCCAAGTGGGTCAAGGAAGAGGCCGAGGGCCAACTGACGGTTGCCGACTCCCAGAAGAGCCTGGATGCCGAGCAAATTGTGGACGGTGCGGGCGTCGTTTTGATCGGGATGCCGCTGTCCGATTTGGGCGGAATGACCGACCCGGTTGAAATTTTGACGATGTTCCAGGAGTCTTTCCTTTCTGAAGCCACCGATACCGAGGTTCTACAAGGAGCGACCGCGCGCACGGTTCAGGGACAGTCTGCCGCTTCGATGAAGTTCAAGGGAGCGATGGAAGGGCAATCCGGTCTTTATGAGATAACCGTGATCGTCGGCACAACCAATCTGAGCATTGTGTTATCTGTGGACACCACGGAGAGCAATTCTTTCGCCGACACTTTGACCAAAATTGTGGACAGCGTAAAAGTCCAGTAGGCCCATTATGGCGTCTTGACTTTGGGGGAAAGGACATTCCGGGATGGAATGTCCTTTTTGATTCTGGTGATCCAATGATTTTTACGATAACACCCAATCCGGTTCTGGACCGCACCTTGACGGTGCCGGAGATTGTGTTTGACGAGATGACCCGTGCTCAGGTGGTGCGTGAGGACTGGGGCGGCAAGGGATTCAACGTTTCGCGGGCGCTGCGGGCGTTGGGCGTCGCCAGCGAGGCCCTGGGCTTTGCCGGCGGGGCGACCGGCCAGAAGCTTGCGGCGGGACTGGACTCTTTGGGGATTCCTCACGACCTGACGCCGATCGCAGGCGAAACTCGCACCAATATTGTGATCGCGGAGGCGAGGAGCGCGCGTTACATCAAGGTGAACGAGGCCGGCCCGACGGTATCTGAGGCTGAGATCGCCGCATTCTTTGCGACCATCCACGGCAAAGTGCATGCCGGCGATTGGTGGGCGTTGTGCGGCAGCCTGCCGCCGGGCGTCCCGCCGGATTTCTACGCGCGGTTGATCGCTTTGATTCAGGGGCAGGGGGCCAGAGCGTTATTGGATACCGCCGGCGAGCCCCTGCGCCTGGGATTGGCGGCGCACCCTTACCTGGTCAAACCCAACGCGGTCGAGGCGGCGGAACTGACCGGGATTGCCATCCATTCGGACAAATCGGCGGATGAGGCGGCCAGGGCATTTTTGACGATGGGGGCGCAGCGCGTGGCATTGTCGTTGGGCGCCGGTGGAATGCTGTGGGCGACGCCTGACGTGCAGAGACGCGCCCATCCACCGCAAGCGCCGGTGAAAAATCCCACAGGCGCCGGCGATGCCTTGCTGGCGGGGATGCTGCGGGCGCTGGTGGACGGATTACCCCCCAGTGAGGTTGCGCGCTGGGGCGTCGCCGTGGGGACGGCGGCGGCGATGCAGGAGGGCGTCGGGGTGGGGGCGGCGGCGGAGGTGGCAGCGCTGTATGCGCAGGTGACGATCTCGTAAGGGCTTCAATCCCGCCCGCAGCACGCATCCAGAACGCAGGCGCACCGTCTAATAGAAAATCCAGCCCCAGTCGAAGATTTGCGACAAGATGTTTAAAACGATGATGATAACAGCGCCAATGGCGATTTGCGCCCAATCAATTTTACGTCCACGCATACGTTGCCTCCTCTATCCTAGCGATTGACTTAAGAGCACGCGCCATAGTGGCGCAAGCCACACCTTTAACCCGGCATCCACGACGCAACCGGCCAGCCCCCAGAGCAGGTAGGGCCGGATGTCCGACCAGCGCCAGGTGCGTTGGCGAATAATCACAAAGAAAGTCCTGGCCGAGGCAACCATCAGCGACAGGTAAGCCCAGCCACGCAACAATGACCACGTCGGCCAGGCCAGCCAAATCGTCTGCCAGGGGTGAGCGCTCATTTGCAGGAGTTGGGCGACGTGGAAATTCATAATATTCAGTTCGCGCGCCCCTCCGATGAGCGTGGTCAGCCCGCAAGACCCCATCGTACTGAAGATGACACGCCACACGCCGATGAGGTGCAGCGGAAGGAATTCCCTCGGATTGGCGATGGTCCCTTCATTATATAAGATCCAGTTGAGGGTATCGGTGTGGTAGGCCACTCCCTGATCCACGATTCCGTCCAGCCTATCGCCGGTGAGCAGAATAGCAGCGATAAAGACCAGGGATTTGACGACGCCCCAAAAACTGGCGACGCGAAAAAGGCGGGCAATTTCATCGCGGTGGATGTGAGCGACGAACACCGGGAAGAACAGCACCGCGTCTAACGCGAAGAGCAAAATTTTACTGCGCAAAAGGACACTGATCAGCAACGCCAGCACAATCTCGCCGGCCAGATAGCCGTAGAGATAGGGCGTCCAAAGTAGCGGAATACGCCGCTGCGTTTCTTCGACGGGTTGCAATGTTGATCGGTGACTTTTCCTCATGGCGCTCCCATAACTTCCCATCATTTTAACGCACTTTGAGACTTTGGAAAAGACAGGGCGAGAATTTGTAATTTGATACTTGCAAAGATAGCGAAGTGTGGTATATTTCCGGGCGTGATGGTTTCCTGGCCCGCTAGCTCAATTGGTAGAGCAGGGGACTCTTAATCCCTTGGTTACAGGTTCGAGTCCTGTGCGGGTCACACGAAGCGGCCTTTCCGGGCCGCGCGGACGGAGACACAGAAACGGCCCGGCGCAAAGCCGGGCCGTTTGTTTTAGCGGAGGGACTGAGGCGCAGGGACTAGGGCGTAGGGATTAGGGAAGAACCGATCCTTAATTCCCCGATTTCCCTAATCCCCTAATCCCCCAATCCCAATCTCTCAAAGGAGGCGTATGGCGGAACACATCTACGATTTCACAGTCAGATCATTGATGGGGATGGACGAGACGCTGCGGGACTACGCGGGGAAGGTGTTGTTGATCGTGAACATCGCCAGCCGTTGTGGGTACACGCAGCAGTTGACGGGATTGCAGTCGTTGTACGCGACGTACTACGAGCGGGGCTTATTGGTGATGGGGTTCCCGTGCAACCAGTTCCAGAACCAGGAGCCGGGGACGGCGCGGGAGATTCAGAACTTCTGCCAGGTGAACTACGGGGTGACGTTCCCGCTGTACGCGAAGATCGAGGTAAACGGGCCGAACGCGATCCCGTTGTACCGTTACCTGGTGGCAGTGACCGGAGGCGAGCCGATCGCGTGGAACTTCACCAAGTTCCTGGTAGACCGGCAGGGCAACGTGGTGAAACGCTACGAGCCCAAGGTCGAGCCGATCGAGATCGCGCCGGGGATTGAGGCGTTGTTGTAGGAAGAGGGAGTAGGGAGTAAGGGCGGAAACGATAGGTGAGTTTTTAAGACGGCGATGAGCCGTCTTTTTTGTTTCGAGTATCTCGGTAGCATTCTTCGTTGCCAAGATATTAGCATAGGTTGAGATTCAAGGTGTCCTGTCACTCTCAGCCATCGGTGTATAGACCGGAAGAAAAGGCTCCCAGCTGTTCTCGGTATAGCCGGTTGGGTGACATTCTTCACTCTTGCTGCTTGAACTGTAAAGGCATAGCCAGACTCCATACTTCTCCGGCCACATCCAGTATCCTAGAGTGTAGGTTGTGTTGGTTGATTCGTACAACCATCCAGTACCCTGCGTTGTTACTGCTTCGGGCAACGTGGGCAGGTATGTCGGTACGAGGTCATCCAGTACCGCCGGATACATGCCGGATTCCGTATAGTATTCCTCAAGAGCTTGAACAATTATCTCCGCGTTCCGTTCGACCATAGCCTCTGGTGAGTGATAGTTGCCAAGATTCCAACTTGTTAAAATCACCAAAGCAGTTGCTGCCACAAATCCAAGCGATGCTAGCTTTCGCCAACGTGGTAAGGTACAGACCAACCAGACACAAATGGCGACAGCGGCGACCCCGGCAATCCCGGAGAGAAGTGTGGCTCCGACGCCGCCCCAACTGCCTAGACTCGCAAGGTATCCCAAGAGCAGACCCAACAAGATGAGCGTAACCAGGCTCACTCCGGCTGTTTGCCAATGAGGTGTTTGGCTGTTTTGTAAACTGCGCTGAAATAGAACGCCAGCGACCGTGACTAACAAGAGAGGTATTAGTATTAGTATCATTTGGCTTTTTGTGTCTCAACTATCATTTGTATTGTGAGATTTTTTGTTTATGACAGGGAAAGTATAAGGTGGGCTTGCGGGAAGGCAAGGGAAAAAATACATCGCCGACTACAACGCCCACGTCGCGCCCGAACAGCGACTGCCCTACGTTGCGGTCTTCACCGACGAACTGGCGTTGTTGCGGGGGCTGATCGCGGAGCAGCTGGACGCGCGCGCCGGCAAGACCTTCGAGGCGGCGCTGGCCGGGCTGCTGATGGGCTCGCGCAAGGTGGGCATCCGGGTGTTCCTGTGTTTGCAGTACCTCAAGGGCGAGTTCCTCGACCCCGCAACGGCGGCGCAGGCGGGGCTGACGGTGGCGTTTCGCAACAGCCCGCAGGGTTCGCGCAACACGCTGGGCGACGGGGAGGCGACCGTGCTGCGGGCCGCCTGGCGGTTCATCGTGGAGGGGTTGGCGTCGGGACGGCAGATTTTCCAGGGATTGTACGTGGAGCGCGAGGAAGTGCTGCGGCTGCTGGATGGCGGGCGACGGCAGGGGTTCCCGGTCAACGGGGTGGTGCTGGAGATGTTGTCTTTCGCGCTGGAGCACGCCGGGGGCCGGTTGAACCGCGACGAGTTGCACCAGGCGTTCGGCGACTTGATGAGCAAGCGGCAGGTGGGGCATTTCCTGGACGCGCTGGAGCGGGTGGGGCTGGCGCAGCCGCCCTGAGCGCCTACATGCCGGACGCCGATTCCGAGCGGCGGGTGGCGCAACTGCTGGCCGAACTGGCCCGCGCCGGGTTGTTGGAGGTCGCCTCTGCCGGCAGCGAGCGCACTTTGCAGCCGGCGGTTCCCGAATTAGCCGGAAATTCAATTTCCGGGAAATCCGGCTTCACCCAAATTGCCGGCGTTCCTGGTGGCCTGCGGCGTCTTCCCGCAGACGGCGGCGCGGCATCTGGCGACGTTGTTGCGCCGGCGCCCCCCCCGATGAAATTGCCCGGCGCGCGCTGGCGCACCTGTGGCAACTGGCGCAGGAGGGCATCCCCGAAGCACAGCGGGGTGGCTTGCTGGTCTATCGCCTGGTCGAGAGCGACCAGGAGCCGCCGCCGGCCGTCCTGGATGCGGCGCAGCAAGTTCTGCCCGATCTGGCCGGTTGGGAGCCGGAGGGTGACGCCCGCTCCGCGATTCAGACGTTGCTGGAGCGGATGTCACACGCCCGCTACGGCGCGACGGCTCCCGCGCCGGCGCTGCCCACGCCGCCGGCGTTTGTCGCCTGCCCGCCGCTGATCGCAACCTGCGACGCGCGCCCGGCTCAGATTGTATGGCGGGAGATCCAGACGGCGCTGGCCGGGATCACGGCGCAAGAGGTGTATCGCCTGCACTTCGCCGGGGCGCAACCGCTGGGCTTTGTGCCCGACGATGCCGGAGTGATGGCGCAGGTGGGGTTGCCGGCCGGGACGCTGGTGGTGCAGGCGGCTTCGGCGGCGTCGTTGGACTGGATCCGTTGCCGGCTGCACAAGCTGGTGGCGCGCGCCTCGACGCAGGTGGGCGTGACGGCTCCGGTGTTCTTCGTGGCGGCGCCGTTTGCGGCGGATATGCCGCCGCAGTTCACGCAGCCGGACGTAGCGCGGCGCGTCTGGTCGCAAACCGGGTTGGCGGGCGCGGCGCCGTTGGGCTTCAACGGCGACGGGACGACGCTGGTGCTGTATCCCACCGGCGCGCTGGACCTGGCGGCGGTCAATGCTTCACTGGACGCCTACCTCGCGGCGGCGGTTCAACTGAATCTGTGGGTGGGCGAGCCGGTGGAGGCGGGGTACCTGGACACGCTGGAATCCATCCGCCTGGCCCGTGCTGCCAGCGCCACGTTGGCGGCCAACCCGTGGCTGCGCGATGAATGAGATCGCCGGGGCCGTGTGGCAACAGCTGTTGGAATCCGAACGGCTGCTGCGCGAGGCGGCCGAGGCGGAAGCGCGAGCCGCGCGGGCGGCGCTGGAGCACGTCGCGCGCGAGGTGGCCCCGGAGGTGCTCGACGGTCTGATCCGGCAGGGCGGGCGCCGGCGGCGCTCTCGTCGCCGGTGTTGGCGCAGCGGATCGTGCAGACGTTGCGGCAGGCGCCGGTGGTCGCGCCCGTGGCGGTTTCAACGGCGGTGCCGGAACGTATTTCACCTCCACCTGTGGCAACAAAGCCTGAGATGTCGCCTCCTGCGCCGCCGGTGAACATCATTCCTGATCCACCGACTATACCTGCCAGAACTGCGTGGGCATTTACACCGGTGACGCCGGAGACGGTCTGGCCGGCGTGGTTGAGCCAGTTGCGGGAGTCGGCGGGCAACTTCGAGAACATGTGCCTGTTCGTGCAAGTGTTGGGCGACACGGGCGAGGCGCGGCGCAGCGCCGTGGCGGATGGCGCGGCGCAACGCCTGGGGAAGGCCCGGCGCAGCGGCACCGAGTTGCGCGCGTTCGAGAGCCTGTGCGCGGCGGGGCTGGTGGTGAACGCGACAGCGCTGCGGGGCAACATCAAGGCGCACCTGGTGCACCTGACCGAGCGCGGCGCGGATATGTACCGGCTGTTGTTTGGTCGCGAACCGGCGTTGCAGCACGCCGCCGCGATGATCGCGCGCCACAACAACGTGCATCACGCCTACCTGATCCTGGAAGCGCAGGAGTTGCTGGAGCGCGCCGGATACGCGGTGGAGCGCTATCCCGAACCGCTAGATCTGCCGCAGGGCCAGTACCGGCCAGACCTGGCGGCCATCTACGCCGGGCAGACGTTGTACATCGAAGCGGAGCGCGGCGTGCACAAGAACTTCGCCGAGCGCCGCGCGAAATGGGAGAAGGCGTTCCGGGCCGGGAATGGCGAAGTGTTCCTGGTGGTGGGGAGCGAGAGCGAGCTCAAGGCGTTGCTCTCCGAAGTGACCTACTGGGCCGGCACCCTCAAGACCGCCGTGCGCGTGCGTGCCTTCGCCACCGAGCCGCTGGTGCTGGCGAAAACAACGTTCCCGGAGGGGTGGGCGATTTGGAGTGTGGATCAGGCGTGCGAGTGAAGGTGGTACGAGGTACTAGAACCATGGTATGAGGGCGTACATATCCCTTTTCTCGTACCACTTGGGCGAGGTGGTATGAGGGTGCAATTTTCAGAAAGGGTATTAAATTCGCGCGATTCTCGAATTGGATGTTACTTATCATCTTCCAAGGCGTAAAATATATCTGTTGTGTATGACCAACGATTCCCGGGTTGAAGGAAATAGTCACCATGGATATAAACGAAAGCCACATCCTCACCGGAAACGCGCATGGGCTCCAAGACTGCATCAAAATCCGTATGCTCCGTCGGCCATTGCCATTCAACAAGATGGGTTTCGCCCGGCGCAAGTATTATTTGAGTTTCATAGGTGTGTTCATCCGACCAACGTTCTTCACCTGAAGCAACCGGGTATTCTGCGCCTGGCGGGAGATCCCATTCTACAATATGTACATCCATAGCCGCTGCATCTCCCCCATCCAGCGTAATTGAACTATCGGAAATGTTGCGTATCTGCCAGCGCACCTGCACAGGCTCGCCGTACTGATAGTCACGTTTGTCGGTGCAAATCTGCAACTCCAGGTCGCCGGCAGCGCGTTGTTCTCCGGCGCAATTGCCGCTCAACTGATTCGCAGTTGGGATTGGAGTCGGCTGATCAGGAAGGTATTTCACACTAAACCAATAGAGTCTTTCATCGTCAGGTTCGTACCGGACTATGCCGTCGAAAAACACACTCGACGGCGCTGGCCACTTTGGAAATAACTTGGTGAGAAAGGCCTGTTCCGGTATCCAGCGCCACTCAATCGTATAGACTGCACCCGCTTCAAGCGTTATCTGAGTTGTAGCCTCCAATGTGTGTTCGCTAGACCAATAGGAACCCTCTTGCAGGATATCTACCGCCGGTTTATCGCCGCCATCAATTCTCACCGCTTTGTCTGCTGTGTTAGTCAGTGCAAAGCTGACCTGGATAGTTTCTCCGTATTGGTAAGTGGCTTTGTCGGTGCACAAAGCATATTTCAGCGTGGTCAAATCTATGGTGTCTTCCAAACAATGTGCTATGGGCGACGCAGGCGTTGCCGGTACCGGGGTGCAAGCAATCAGTAGGAACAGGCACAATTCAACGATTCCCAATATCCACACGGATTTACATTTCATTGTGATACCGCCTTTCATGGGAGTGGCTGCTGACTGTATTTATGAGCATCTCTTGGAATTCGAGGGATTTTTTAGTGGCTATAGGTCCACATCAGGCAGGTAAATAGAGCGATGGGTTCGATTGGACATTTCTTTTTTCCTATTTGTGGGGTAATTGGGACATACGCCCATAGATTATTATGTAGTAAGGTCCACATTCCATATGTTCTCGTGATGTCAGAGTCTCGCAGCCTAGCAAATCAATGCGGAGGATACTGTCATGACTATGCCGCATTCTTTCTTCAAGATGATCAAGATATTCGGGAGATGTAGGCATAGTCCACATAAGGGTGTGCGATTCTCCCGGCTCCAATGTGAAATGCTTGTCATCATCTGTCAGGGTTTGATTATTGGACCAACAGGCATAGAGTTCGTCGTCGCATATATCCATTACCGGGTCAGTGCCATTGCCAAATTCTACCGGGCCGTAATTGGGTTGGGCAGGGTCGTCACGAATATTTGTAATGGTAAAAGTAATGTAAACCGGTTCGCCGAACTGGTATTCCTTCTTATTGGTACACATCTTATATTCCAAAAAGCCCGGATTTTGCTCAACTTTGCAATAAGCCTGAGTAGGTTTCCACCACACAACCCCACCCGCGACGACGCAAAGCGCCACGCCTATCAACAAGCTTATCCATAGTTCTTTGCGTTTCATCGTTATACCTCGTTCATTTGCTAAAACTTCTATTGATCGGTGGCGTTCTGGTCAGGGTCGAGGCTGACCCGCAGCGGATGGTCATCCAGCGCGACTTCGTTCCATTTGCACGCAGTGCCGCAATTTGCAACGGGCACTCCTTTTCCATCATCTGTTTGGAGTATGATCTGTTCCTTGTGTTGTCGTTGAATCTCGCACGTAACCACGAAGTATTGTAGTGAAGGGGAGGGCGCTGTCAATGGCAGATGACGACAATTGCCTACCGGCATACCCCGCAACTTCCTTTCACCCCGAAATCCCATTTCGTGGGAAATCCTTCCCATTGACCCGCACCACGCGACTGTGATAGCATAACAGCGTCTCACGTACACCGGTTTTGCCGGCATCGTTTCACGAAGATTCAGGCATAGTCTGACGGCAGTCATTGAACGTCTCACGCAGGGTGGGGCGTTTTTTGTTGTCGGGTGAACGATGGCATTGCGCGAGATTTTGCTCTACATCCTCAACGGGTTGCTGGCGGTGGTTTATTGGCTGGCGGATCACTGGCCGGCCTGGGCGGCGCTGGCTCTGGCGGACGCGGCGGCGTGGTTGTTCGGCAGTGTGGCGCCAGAAGCGACGCTGCGGCGGGATGGCCGCACGGCGGCGCGACCGGTGCGCCGCTGGCACGTCCCCACGCTGATTCTTGGCGGCGTCTGGTGGCTCGCGGCCTATCTCACCCCCGCTCCGGTGCCCTACATCGGTCTGGCGATGTGGGCCGGCGTCCTGATCGCTCCTGCGTGTTTGCCCTATGGCCAGCGCAAGGCGATGCACCGGCTGCGGTGGTTCGTGGCGGTTTACGCCGGCCTGGTGCTGGCTTTCTGGATTCTGGTGCGCTTCCCCCTCTCTCCGGCGCAGGCGGCGGCCTGGTCCGAGCGGTTGCAGGCCGCCGGCGCCGGTGAGGCCCTCGAATGGTCCATTCGCGCGCAGTTCATCCCCTACGTCGCGCTTTTGATGTGGGCCGTCTTTCCCCTGACCTACTTCGGGTACCTGGCGCAGCAGTTGAGCGTGCAGCGCCGCCACCTCACGTCGCCCTGGCTGACCGTCGCGCAGCGAATGGCCCAGGTGCGGGATCGAGGCGCCTGATGCCGGCCCAACCTGTGCTCGCGCAGAGCGCCGATCTGCGCATCCTCGACACCGGCCTGGAGCTGGAGCGCGACGCCGGCGGGCGCCCGCTGGACCGGCTGGCCGTCCAGTGGTTCAAGACGTGGGAAGCGGAAGCCGGGCGGGAGTACACCCTCTACCGCGCGGTCAAGCTGTATTTGCTGAAACACCTGCCGCAGGAGGCGCGGCGCGATCCGGCGTTGGTGGACAAGATGCGCGCGGTGCTGTCGGGATTGCATACGCAGCGGCGGGCGCGTTTCCAGTTCACCCAACTGCTGGCGGGGATGTGGCAGCCCAAGCCGCTGGGCGTCGTGCAGATCTACGGCGTGATCGGCCTGGGCGAGTCGTTGGACGAGGCGCGGCGCAACGCGCAGCTCGGTGGGGCGGCGCTGGTGGGGGCGTTGAGCAACTTCGTGCAGGCGATCGTGGAACCGCTGACGATAGCGCAGGTCGAGTGGCTGATCAACGCCTATTCGCGGATGCGCACCGTGTCAGTTTTTGTCGGACATCCCGACGAACGGCTGGCGGCCAAGGGCGGCGGGCGCGAAGGCCCCGGCGAGGTGGTGTCACAACCCGCCGAACCGGGCGTCACCGGGCAGCAGATCGAGATGTTCCTGCGCCCATTGGTCAACCAGCAGGTGGAGTTCGTCGCGCCGTTGCTGGCCTCCCCGGTGGACACGGCCATCCTGACGCAATGCCTTTCTCGCATCGCCGACGAAGCATCAGTCGTGGCCTCGTTGCAGACGGGCGGGGACAGCGTCAGCGCCGGGATCGCCATCTCGTTGGGCCTTTCGACCACGCTGGCGCAGTCGGTGGGCAACGCCTTCGGGCAGATGCGGGGGCAGTCGCAGGCGCGCACCCTGAGCGTGGCCGAGAGCCGCACGCACACGGTGGGCCGCGCGACTACCACCGGCCACACGGTCACGGACGGCAGCGCGCATTCGACGGGGTTTGCTACCTCCAGCGGGCGTTCGGTCACCGAGACCACGTCCACGTCCAGCGGGGCGGCGCACTCCGACGGCAGCGCGCACACGGACGGCAGCGCGCATTCGACCGGCAGCTTCAGTTCCACGTCGTCGTCATCGGGAGTGAGCGGCGGGGTGGCGCATTCGGTGGTGGACACCGCCTCGCAGAGCCAGGGCGGCGCGGCCGGCATCAGCCTCAGCGCGGGAAGCTCCGCGTCCGAGAGTCACGGCGCCAATCTGTCGGGCACGCATACGGAAAGCAGCGGAGGCGGCGAGGCGTGGAACTACCAGCACGGGGCGACCCGGGGCGTGAGCGGCGGCATTCCCGGCCTGGGCGGGAATATGAGCGAGAACGCCAGCCTGGGTCGCACCGATTCGACGCAGTACAGCAGCGGCGACAGCGCCTCGGTCGGGATCAGCAGCGGGCAGAGCACGGGAACGTCGCAAGGGATGAGCGTGAGCGGCGGGGTGAATTGGTCCAGCGGGCAGTCGCACGCAGAGGGGAGCACGGTGTCGAGCGGGTGGTCGTACAGTTCGTCGAGCAGCTCCGGCGCGTCGGTGTCCGACACGAGCAGCCAGAGCGACACGGCCAGCCAGAGCGACACGACTTCGCAGGGCGTGGCGCACAGCGTCTCGGTGGGGACGTTCTCGTCGTCCACCAGCTCGGTGAGCGACACCACCTCGCACAGCGAATCGTTTTCCACGGCGCACACGCGCTCGGAGTCCGACAGCGAGGGCGAGTCGGTGAGCCGGGGCGTGAGCAGCGCCACGTCGGACGGGGTGAGCGTGGGGCGCAGTCTGGGGATGAGCCAGGGGTTCGGGATGGGACTGGGGGTGGCGCCCAATTTCGGGATCAGCCAGACCTACCAGTGGTTCGACGACCAGGCCATCCAGTACACGCAGATCCTGCGTTCGTTGGAGGAACTCTACCGCCGGGCGACGCTGGAGGGCGGCTACACCACCGATTTCTACGTGCTGATGGCCAACGAGGAAGGCGCGATCATCGCCGAGACGGCGGTGCGCCAGGCGTTCCAGGGCAATGGCCCGCAGGTAGTCACGCCGGTTCAAGCGCGCCGGTTGCCCGATACCGAGCAAGAATACATCCGCCTGCACGCGCAGGCGTTCTGCCCCTCGACCCGCAGCGAGATCAAATCCGCCAGCTACGAGACCTACCGCGACGCGACGCTGCTGACCGCGACGCAGCTGGCGGCCTACACCGCGCCGGCGTTGTTCGAAGAGGGCATCGCCACGACGGTGCTGGAAAAGACGCCGCCCTTCGGCCTCTACCCCGATCTGGCCGGCAACGTGACCTGGGGCTTCCAGTTTTCGACGGAGCGCAGCATCGCGCATCCGACGCAGGCGCCGCTGCGGCTGGATCGCTCGCGGCTCTTCCACACCGCCTTCGCCGCCGATTCGGGATTCGGCAAGTCGGTAGCTGCCGAGCGGCTGGCCTACGAGAGCGCCCGCGCCTGGCACACGCAGACGGTGGTGCTGGATTTCGGCGCGGGGTGGCGCAAATTGCTCAAGGCGCCGGGGCTGGAGGGCCACGTTGAGGTGTGGCAGTTGCAGCCGGGCGGCCTGGCGCCCTTCCGCTGGAATCCGTGGCAGGTGGGCCGGCGCATCCGCCCGGAACGGCAGCTGCCGGCGACCTGCGAGATCTTCCGCAACGCCGGGCGGATGGGGGAGCGGCAGTTGGGCTACATGCGCCGCGCCGCCACGCAGATGTGGCAGTCGGCGGGAGTGATGACGTTCAGCGCTGCCACCTGGCAGGATGCGCGCTGGGGCTACGTCCATCCCAATGAGTGGGACGTGTTGGAGCCGTTGTGGGCTGCGGGCAACCTCACCGGGCGGCAGCGCGTGCAATCCCTGCCGCTGAGCGCGCTCACGCCGGGCGAAAAGCAGGCGTTGGCGGTGCAGCGTTCGCGGAGCACCGGCATCGCGCAATGGCTGGGTATCCTCACCCGCGAACTGGACAAACAGCGGAATCCCAACGAGCGCAGTTCGCTGGAGGGGTTGTTGTTACGCCTGGAGGCTTTCACCACCGGCGAGATGCTGGACATCTACGGCCCGTCGGCGGCGGGGACGGCGGTCGAGGAGTTGGGGCTACTGGGGCCGGAGCGCTGGGGCGTTTCGATTTTGGAAGGCGGGGCGGAGATGGACGACTACACCAAATCGGTGGTGATGGGGCTGGTGGCGTGGCATCTCTACAACGACGCGGTGGTGCGGCGGCGCGAGCGCATCAACTGGGGCGTGGACGCGCCGCTGACGCAGATCTATTTCGAGGAAGCCAACAAGGTACTGAGCGGGGTGGACACCGGGCTTTCGGACGACGGCGGGGGCAGCAGCACCTCGTCGCAGTTCCAGACGATGTGGCGCGACGGGCGCAAGTACGGCATCTACCTGCACCTGATGGTGCAGTCGCCGTCGGAGCTGCCGCCGGGGATTCTCTCTTCGTGCGCCAACCTGGTGGTCGGCAAGCTGGGCAGCCCGGTGGATCGGGATGTGGTGCAGGCGCAGCTGGGCTGGTCGGAGAAGGGATTCACGGATGAGGACTACAAGCGCTACATCTCGCGGATGCCGCAGGCGCGGATGATCATCCGCCTGGGCTACACGCCCGATCCGACGCAGACCGCGCCGATGCTGGTGCGCCCGCTTTTGCTGGACGTGGTCGAACCGACGGACGCCGAAATCTGGCAGGCGTTCCGGGACTTGCGCGGGGGTGGGCTGTGAGACTGGTGATCGCCGGGGCGGCGGCCTGGGTGCGCAGCGGGTACGGCCCGTTGCTGAACGCCGGGCACAAGATCATCGCCGTGGTGAACACGCCGCCTACAAGCCGATGTTATTACTTTACGGCGCTTCTGCTGAACTATTACAAACGTTAAAGGTATGGTACATAATTCTCACTTCGCCCACGCAGAGAGACTGTAGTCCAACATTGGCCCAGAGACAAGCGTGATTTGGGAACTGTCCACACTAGCAATCGCAACATATTCTTTTTCCATCCAATACCACACAAAAGCCAAGTACTTTTCATCTGGAGCCCACACCAGATCGCTCAAATGAACCCCATAGTCATGGAAGTTGCTGAAGGGTGTGTACGTCTCTGTGTTTGTGACTTGCACACTGGTATTGGAAACCAAATCAAAAATGAATATATCATCGTAACTTTTCTCTAACGAAGGCGTTGAATTCCCCACATAGGCCAACTTGCTTCCTGATGGCGACCACCGGTAGTACCCATTGGCGCCAATTTCGAGCCGTGCTACTTCGCGATTTTGGTATATATCTACGACAACTAACTCCCATTGTGCAATGTAGCTAATGTAGTTGCCATCCGGGGACCAACCGGGTTTCTCTGTTGCCAGTTCTGGAGATGTGCGGTTAGCCATAGGCTGTATGTTCTGATTGGCAAGAGTTATCAGATACAATCGTATGGGATCCAGAGAATTTACTTGACTGTCTTGGTTATAGTCTTCCAGGCGAGCGCTTGTAAGTATCTGTTTACCATCAGGTGACCAGGCAAAATCTATTACATCTCCTGCTAAAAGGGTTAGTGTCCGTGGTTCCACTTTGACCATACTCACAATGTCCAGCATTGTATGCGAATATGTTGGCAGATTGTCCCCAGTGGGTGTAAAAGGGTTTGTCGCACGTAGGTAGGCTATTTGGTTACCATCCCGGTCCCAATATGGCGACATGAAAAGCTCGTCCGTACTCGTTATAAGTCGTTGTAGATTGTTCCCTTCCTTGTCCGCCAGCCATAGTGCTTTTTCTGGCAGTACTTGCGCAAATACGATCTGCTCTTGATTTGCAGATAGCGATGGGGCTGTAGTCTTGCACTCATCTGAGGGAGCGACCATATGAACTTGAGATTCATTTCCAATCCCAATGATGCAAACCTTATGCTTGTCATTATCCGAGCATTCTCCCAGCAAGAAACCTGACAGTGAAGCAAGCATATCCGGGTTGCGTTCTGGAATTGCATCAGGGGTTGCGCAATTTGTTATGCAGGTTGCTGCTATCAGAATGGTTACCATAATTTGTAATGCTTGGTTTTTGGATTTGTTCATAATAGTCCATCCGACCTACGTCATTGTGCCCAAATAGTTAGAGGATCCCACATAATGTCACGTACCTTCTTGTAGTAGAGGCTAGAAAATTCTTGCGCCTCACGGTGTTTGGTCGCCCAGGCTGTCTCAGCGACATCCAATGAAGCTTTGCTATACCATGCTCCTGTTACAGTACCAAGCCGCTCGACTGGGAATGCTTGAACAATCCCTCTGCTATGCCATTGTGAGAAAGCACGAATGCTTTCTACATCTCCTTCCTCATTTATGGCGCTCAGGTCAACTCCATGTTGTCGTGCCATAATTGTAACCATGTGAAAACTAGCAGCCAGATACTCAATCCATTTCTCTTGACCGTGCCAAATCCAGGCCAAATCTTCGCCATGAAGTTCTCTAGGATCAACAGAGAACTTCCAGAAGAGATCATATTTTTGAACATCAATGCCATACTCCTGTATTTGAGACTTTATCTCGGGACTAATATTGACTATACCTTCACTTTGAAGTCCTATTTTGTCACGTGCAATGATTTGACATGCTCTAAGTCCAATCATCCATTCGGGGTAATCTGCTTCTAACCATTTGTTAAACCAAATCTCACCTGTTTTAATATATTGTATAGCAACGAGCCGTGGTTTATCAGGCCATCCACCGATACGCCAGCCGATAGCATGTTTGACTCGTTCTGTAAAACCTGCACTTGGATCAGAAGCACCTCCTACATTGCCGCCTTCTATCAACACTATAGATGCTAAGATTGCTGAGAATTGCTCGTTCGATAGTCCGGTTTCAAGGCTCATATTGTGTCGTGCTGCCATATCCATGAACAAGTTTTTCCAGTATGGTGTAGTTAACATGTCTATCCACCATAGTGGTGCGGTCGCTACTGGCATATGGCCACTTGGATCTGTATATTGTGTTGGGTTCCCCTCCACATAGATCCATCCATTTAATGATTGCGAGCGATTGTGGTTGCCCTCCCACGTATCTTGAGAAATAAACCGTCCCGTCGCGCTATCATACCACCGTGCGCGCAGATACGTCAGCCCCGCCCTCGCATCAAACCATTCCCCGGTGTACCCCAATCCGTTCTGCGCGCCGCCAAGCTCTTCGCCGTAAGGCGACCACTCGCGGACATCCGTCACAATGCCAGTGGCGCCCGTTTCCTGCCGCACAGACCCCAGCGCGTCGGGGATCGCGTAAGTCCAATCCGCGCCGCTTTGCCAACCCAGTGTGTCGTGCCCAACGAGGTACAGCGAATCTCCGTCGCGCAACACTTCCGGCACACTGGTAGCCCAATCCCAGGTGAAGGTGTCTGCGCCTTGCCTCACACGCAGACCATCGGC
>DAOUFX010000033.1:0-3285 GCA_034429675.1 Anaerolineae bacterium
GGGACTCTCGTCGCGAAAAAACCTATTTTATATCTAAACCGCGATTTTCATCCTTCAACCGGTACAACATCTCTCCCGCGCGTGGGACAAGCAGAACCCCCTCGTCTTCGCGATCGCGCCATTCGTCCAGGTTGATGTCGGCAGGGTTCATGTACCCCAAATTGACCCGCTCGCAGCGCTCCTTTGAAATGCCGGTCGCCAGTGTGACTTTAATGCGCGGCGTCTCAATGCCGGTTGCGGCGTCGTAAGTGCCTGCGCCGCGCAGGTGGGTGGAGTGCGCCAGCACGCCCCACGGGTAATCCTTGAAGCGCTCCCACTGCTTGAGGAAGTAGTCGCGGCAGTGATAGCCGATTTCGTCCAGAATTTTGCCGTGGGTGTACGAGATTTCGTCAATGTGCGGCGCGTAGATGATGACCTCGCCGCCGTCGGCGATGGCCGGCTCCAGCTTATACATCCCCTTCGCCGCCGTCCAGATGTCATCGTACAGCTCCGGCATCACCGAGAGCACCCGCTTGAACGGCTTCTCGACGTAGAGCACGTGATGCTGCGCCGACAGGTCCGCCGCCGCCCCGTAGGCGTCCTCCGGCGTCCCGAAGTACAGCCCGACCAGGTCGTGATGTCCCTTTACTACCATGCTAAAGCAGAGTTTCGGTACGTCAATGAACGATGCCGCCTTGTTGATCACCGCCCGCACCGGCGTGGACTTCGTCCCGATCACGCTCCGGCTGGTGATGACCGCGCCGAGCCAGTGCGAGAAGTTGATCACTTCCGGCCCGGCGATGCCGGGGAAGAAATACTTGTTGCCGCCCGAAAACCCCACGACTTCGTGCGGGAACGTCGGCCCGCAGATGACCACCTGGTCGTAGTCCCACAGCCGCTTGTTGATCGTCACCGGCACTTCCATGCGCATCAGGCCGCCGGTGATCGTCGCGATCTCGTCCGCCGTAATCACGCCGATGCGCTTGAACGTCTCCGGCTTCTCCCACTCGTGGTTGAAAATGTTGACTTGCGCATATCTGCTCGACCGTTCTTCTGCCGTCAGGCCGAACAGCTTGTTGAGCGCCGCTTCGCTCATCGCCATGTGCGTGCCGAGCGCCACCAGATAATCCAGCGCCGCAACCTTCCCGCCGATTACGTCGAAGAAAATGCGGAACATCATATCCAGCGGCGCCGAGCGCGTGCTGTCCGGCACAATCAACAGCACCCGCTTTCCTGCCATATCGTGTTGGGCGAAGGCCGCTCGCACAATCTCGCGCACTTCAGCTTCGGTCAACGTGCGGTCGGTGTAACCGTTTCCAATGATCTCCATACGTTTCTCTCCCCCCACATGAATCATGAATCAAGAATCATGAATCATGAATCCTGACTTTTGATTCGGAATTCAATTCCCAATGCAAACCTCTTGAAGCTTCATTACCGGCGAGCATTTCACACCCACGACATGATTCATGATTCATGATTCATGATTCGTAACTTTTGAATCCGCCCGCCGAGGCGGCGCCTTTTTCAACTCGGTCATCAACAAAGCTATAACCTCATCCAACAAGTTTAGACGTTGGTCAAGCGCATCCAAAGCGAGCAAATGACGTGCGCGATAATACCACCCCTTGCTTTCTCGCGCAGAACCAAGAGCAACCCGCAAAAAGTAAGCACGCTCTCTGCCAAATCCTCGCCCATATCCTTCTTCGATATTGGCCGAAATCGAACCCGCGCTACGGATAAGTTGATCGGCAACCGCCTTACCAAGAGGATCCTTTAACAGGACTCCGCAATCTTGCCAACACAAATCATACAAGAAAAGCGCCTTGCGATATCCAAAAAAACTTCCAGGACAACTCCTTTTTTATTTGCGGCAGCACTTCCACAACCCAATCCTCAAACTGCATACTCCATACCCTCCTCCGTTGTACGTAACCCAAGCACCATGAATCAAACCGTTCTCCGAAACTTATGCAAATCTAGGCAGAGCCTAAACTGCGGTTCGGTTCCTGCTTCGCCGAGGTCTGCCGGTTCAGAACCGGACTTACATCCTCTCCGCAGGCGTGACTTCCCGTGGAACTCACGGTAGTTGCCAGTTGCGCCAGGTTGCGCGCCGCGTTCAGGTCGCGGTCGTGAACCACGCCGCAAATACACGTCCACACCCGCTCGCTCAAAGTAAGTTCGGCGTTGATGGCGCCGCAGACCGAACAGCGCCGCGAAGAAGGGAAGAATCGCCCTGCAATGATGACCCGTTCGCCGAGCCATTGCGCCTTGTACGCGATCTGCCGGCGGAACTCGCCCATGCCCACATCCGCGATCGCTTGCGCCAGACGGTGATTCTTGACCATCCCGCTGACGTTCAAGTCTTCCAGCACAATGCTGCCAGGCCGTTCGCTTTCCGGCTTGTTTCTCGCCGTGATCGCCGCGGTGGCCTGGTGCAAGGCATCGCGCCGGATGTTCGCAATCCGGTAGTGGAGTCGGGCAATCCGCTGGCGGGTCTTCGCGCGGTTGCGCCCGCCCGGTTGACGGCGGGCCAACTCACGCTGGCGCCGCGCCAACTGCTGCTGCGCTTTGCGCAAGGCTTTGGGGTTCGCGAATTCACGCCCGTCGCTCACCACCGCCAGCGTCTTGATTCCCAGGTCAATCCCGACCGGTTCCCCGCTTGCAGCGGTCTCCGCAATCTCTTCCTCACATTGCACGCTCACAAACCAATGCCCCGCCGCCTCTGACACCGTCGCCGATAAAATGTGGATGCCCTCCGTTGGGATGTAGCCGTGTTCCTTCAGCCTGAGCTGCCCCAGGCGGGGCAAACGGACGTGGGTCGCGGTGACGTGGATCGCGCCGGTGAGCCGAAAACTGCCCAGGCCACGCTTGCGCGACTTGAACTGGGGGAAGCCGGGCTTCTCGCCTTGTTTCACACGGCGGAAGAAATGTTGATAAGCTTTGTCCAGGTCGCGCAGGGCTTCTTGCGGCGCGCACTTGGAGACTGCGTACAGCCAGGAGAACTCGCTCTTCTTGAGCGCGTTCAATTCGCGGTGCAGATCTATCGCGCTGGGGCTCTTTGCGCCTGCCGCGTAGGCGTCTATCTTGCGACGCAGGCCCCAATTGTACGCGAAGCGCGCCGCCCCCGCGTGCTTCACACACGCAGTACGCTGTTGGCCGTTCAAATCCAGTTCCGTTTTGTAACCCCGTGTGATCTTCATTTCTCCCCGCCTGTCGTTGATAACCATTCCCGCCCATTCTACTGTGCTACTTGCCACCGGCTGTGGCATCCATTTTACGGGCAATCTTCCTGCCGCGCAACCC
>DAOUFX010000034.1:0-2420 GCA_034429675.1 Anaerolineae bacterium
GCGTCTTTCCCCTGTGGAGAAGAAGACGCAAAATTTTGCGTCTCTACCTTGTGTAGAAGAAGATGTGGAATTTTGCATCTTTCCCCTGTGGAGAAGAAGACGCAAAATTTTGCGTCTCTACAGTACGTCGCGCCGGGTGAATTGCCAACCGCCCGCGATGGCGGCGACGATGCCGCCCACGCTGCCGAAGAACAATTCACGGATGGGGGTGACGTTTTCTTCGAGGACGTTCAACCCGCCCAGGCTGCCGCTGAACCCGTTGGCGACCAGGGCCGGCAGGGTGTAGGGATAGAATCCGGCGTAGTCGCTCTGGATGACGATCACGCCCATAACGGTGAAGGCGATGCCGACGGCGCTGGCGACGGCGAAGCTCGGCCAGCGCTGCGCCACCCACGTCTGGATAGCGATGATGAGCCAACTTCCCAGGTACATGTAGGTTGCGAAGCGGATCAGCTCGGCCAACGGCGCCGGATCCTCGAAGCCGATGCCGGGGTAGATCAGGCGGAAGCTCAGGCCGACGAGGACGATGAGCACGACCAACGTCACGGTGCTTATGCCGATCAGAACCATGCCACAGAGCTGTTTGGCGGCGTAGAGCGTCCAGCGCGGCGCCGGCAGGGCGAAGAGATGTTTCCATTGATGGCTGCGATGCTCCCACTGCGCGATCAGGGCCGTTTCCAGCGTCACGAACAGCGGCAGCATCAGCAGCGCCCAAAGGATCAGGGTACTCTGCGCATATTGCCCCCAGGCCGAGAACGTCGGGTCGCCCGATTGGCCGTAGTATTGGTGCTGGTCAATCATCATCGCAAATTCCAGCCCCACGATCACCGCCGGCGCGATCAGGCTCAGCCAGAAGGCCAGCGTGCGTTTGCTTTTCAAAAGTTCCGCGTTTAAAGCGCGTATCAGGTGTGTCATTGTGTTCTCCTTCGGACATCAGTTAAAAGTTGCAAGTTAAAAGTTAGTATCGGCGTTTTCTGCCGCGCAGCTTGCATTCATTGATTTGCCATTTGCCATTTGTCGTTTGTCATTCGTGTATTCGTGCTTTCATTCGTGGCTGGCCTTCGCTCTCACGCCGTGGCGGTCAGGCTCAGGAAGATGTCCTCCAGCGTGGGCTGTTCGAGGTTGAGGTGGTAGACGTTGATGTTGGCGTGCACGAGTTGCGCGTTGATCATGGCTGCATCCGAGTGGTTGTTGGCGGCGATGGCGAGGCGCGCCTGCCCGTTGCTCTGGATGCGCCAGCCGGCGTTGTGCAGGACGGTTTTTGCCAGTTGAGGCTGGTCTACTTCGAGCACCAGATGTTTGTCTACCTGCGCGTGCAGCTCTCCGGTCGCGCCCTGGAACAACAATCGCCCTTTTTGAACGATGCCGATGTGGGTGGCCATCTGCTCCACCTCGCGCAGCAAATGGCTGGACAGGAAGACGCTGATACCCTGGCCGGGCATGCCGCAGATCAGCTCGCGCATTTCCAGGATGCCGGCGGGGTCGAGGCCGTTGGTGGGCTCGTCGAGGATGAGCAATTCGGGCGATCGGAGCAGCGCCAGGGCCAGTCCAAGTCGCTGCTGCATGCCCAGGGAATAGGTTTTGACGAGGCGGTCGGCGGCGTCTTCCATTTTGACGATGCACAGCGCGCGGTCTACCTGTGTGCGGCTTCCGTCAACCAGGCGGCGGGTCAGCTCCAGGTTCTCGCGCCCGGTGAGGTGCGGGTAGAGCGACGGGGATTCCACCAGCGCGCCGACCTTGCGCAGGGCCGCCAGCGGCTGCTGCCGCAACGATTGGCCGAAGAGTTGCACGTCTCCGGCGTCGGGCCGGATAAGGCCGAGCAGCATGCGGATGGTGGTGGTCTTGCCTGCGCCGTTCGGTCCCAGGAACCCGTAAACGCTGCCGCGCGGCACTTCCAGCGATAGTTTGTCCACAGCGACCACGTCGCCGAAGCGGCGGGCTAATCCGACGGTTTGAATGATGTGTTCTGTCATAGTTTCCTCCAAAAGGGTCTAAAGTCGAAAGTCAACGGTCGAAAGTCTCAGTTTTTAAGTTGAAAGTTGAAAGTTGAAAGTTGGGAACTCTGGGTAGGTTGTTTTGAGGGCGGTTCATCGCTTTGCTGGAGCTTGAATCCGCCGACGAGTTTGCAGCCGTGGTAGGCAAGGTAGAACTCGCCTTGCTGAATCTCCCGGCGGATGGAGTCCACGGACGTGAAGGACGGGTTCAGCCATTCTTGCAAATTGTCTGCGTGTTCTTCTTGTTGTCGTCGCGCCGATTCTTTCAAGAGCTGCAAGACGATGGTGATCTCATCTGATTGCGCCGGCCTGATATGTAATTCCATAGGTCTCCTCAGAAAATAGCTTTTAGCCATTGGCTTTTAGCCTTTAGCCAGGAATCGCCGCTGACACGGCGGAGGGTTAAAAGGAAGTGTTTTTTCGTGC
>DAOUFX010000035.1:0-13240 GCA_034429675.1 Anaerolineae bacterium
CAAATCGTCCCACAGTCCGAAAAGGATGCGCTGGGCAATGCCTTCCAACGCATGATCGGTTACCAGCAGTCAATGGCCGATGCGGCGGATCGCCTGGCCGTTGGCGATATGACCGCCAATGTCAGCCCGCAATCGCCGCAAGATGCGCTGGGCAACGCCTTTCAACGCATGATCGGGTATCAGCAAACGATGGCAGACGCCGCCGATCTCCTGGCCGTAGGCAACGTGACAGCCAACGTCAGCCCACAGTCCGCAAAGGATGCCCTGGGCAATGCGTTCCAACGAATGGTCAATTACCAGCAGGCAATGGCCGATGCGGCGGATCGCCTGGCGGTTGGCGATATGAGCGCCAATGTCAGCCCGCAATCGCCGCAAGATGCGCTGGGCAATGCCTTCCAGAAAATGATCGGCTACCAACAAGTCATGGCCAATGCGGCCAATCGTTTGGCGGCAGGCGACGTGGCCGCACAGGTCTCCCCGCAGTCGCCGCAAGACGCGCTGGGCAATGCCTTCCAACACATGATTCGCTACCAACAGGCAATGGCGGATGCCGCCAACCGTCTGGCTATCGGCGACGTAACCGCCAAGGTCACGCTGCAATCCGAAGAGGATGCGTTGGGCAACGCCTTCCAACGCATGATCGTTTACCAACAAGTGATGGCCGAGGCCGCCAATCGTCTGGCGTTGGGCGACATTACGGCCGAAATCACCCCCCAATCGGAGCAGGATGCGCTGGGCAACGCCTTCGCCAAGATGATCGCCAATCTGCGCGATCTTATCGGACAGGTGACACAGAACGCCAATGATCTGGGCGTCGCATCAAAACAGATGGCGATCACCGCCGAGCAGGTAGCCCATGCGATTGGACAAGTCGCAGTCGCCATCGCCGAAATGGCGCAGAGCGCCATTCATCAAATTGACAGCGTGGCGCAGACCGTAGACTTTGCCGACCAGATGTCGCACGCCATCGAAGGGGTAGCCAGAGGCGCAGAAGAACAAACTATTGCGGTGACCAGATCGGTCGAAGTGACCCACCAGATGTCGCTGGTCATTGAGAAAGTAGCCGCCAATGCGATGGCGAGCGCCGATGATTCGACCCAGGCCACCAGCCTTTCCCGCACCGGCGCCGAGACCGTGAACGAAACCATCCGGGGTATGGAAAACATCAAGGCCAAGGTGGGAACGTCGGCGCAAAAAGTCGAGGAGATGGGGTTGCACTCTGAACAGATTGGGCTCATCGTCGAAACGATCAATGAAATTGCCTCACAAACCAATCTGCTCTCGCTCAACGCGGCCATCGAAGCATCACGCGCCGGCGAGCATGGCAAAGGCTTTGCCGTGGTCGCCGATGAAATACGCCGGCTGGCAAGCAAGTCGTCCGAAGCCACCAAAGAAATTGCGGCCCTGGTGCGCAGTGTCCAAAAGACCGTCACCCAGACCGTGCAAGCGATGAACGAAGGCGTGACGGAGGTCACGACAGGCGTAAATCTCGCCAACAAGGCCGGGCAGGCCATGCTCAACGCATTGACCGCCACCGAAAAAGTCAACCTGCAAATGGGCGAAATTGCCCAGGCGGCCCGGCAGATGGACGTCTCGGCCAACGAATTGGTGCATGCGATGAACAGCGTCTCGGCCGTCGTCGAGGAAAACACTGCAGCCACCGAAGAAATGGCAGCCAACTCGGATGAAGTCGTCAGCATGGCCCGCAACATCGCCAACATCTCTGAACAAAACAGCGCGGCAGCCGAAGAAGTCGCCGCCACCATCGAGGAAGTGAACGCCCAGGTTGAAGAAGTCGCGGCCTCAATACAATCGTTAGACCAGATGGCGCAAACCATGCGAAGCCTGGTGTCACGTTTTATCCTGCCGGGTTAGCCATCATCACCGGCAAAGTCACCACTTGATGTTACAATAACACCATGGTCACAGACATCAATCCGAGTACATCTAATGTAAAGAATCTGTATGAAGCCTACAACATCCAGATCAAACTGGCGCAGTATCCCATCGTAGCGCGACGCATCCGCGAGTTGATGCGCCAGGAGTTGTTCAGCCGGGGCATCGTCGAGTTGACCGAATTCGAGGCCGAGGTGCGCGAGAAGGCCATCCTTTCCCAGCACCGCGAGGGGTTGAAGGATCCCTTCGCCGAAGAGCCCGAGCACATCTGGGACGAACGGTTGTCCATCGTCCGCGACCAGCTCACCGATTTCTATTTTGCCACGAACCTGACCCCCGACCATCTGGAGGAGATCATCCAGGTGGTGTTGTCCAGCCGCTTTACCCCGCGCGCGCAAACGTTGATCCTGACCTTCAACCCGGAACTGGCGCCGGTGGACTTGTTGTTTGCGCAAGGCGAAGAGTACGAAGCCCTGCCGCCCGAAAAACGCGCCGAGGTGCAACACCATCTGCGCGAAATTCTGGTGGTGCTCATCAAGGGGATGCTCAGCGACCAGTTGGAATTCATCGGCATCGCCAAAGAGCTGTTCACCATCCGGGACCTGGTCGAAATCCGGCGGCGGCGCATCGGCCGGGGAAAGATCGGCGGGAAAGCAGCCGGCCTGTTGTTGGCGCGCAAAATCTTGCAGCTGGCAGAGGCCGACGATCCGCTGGAGGTTCACAAACATGTGGACATCCCCGATTCTTACTTCATAGGGGCCGATGTGTTCTACGATTTTCAGCTCATCAACGGGCTGACCCGCTACATGAACCAGAAGTACCGCACGCGGGAGGAGATCGAGCGCGACTACCCCAAGCTGCGCAATCTCTACGCGGAAGGGCATTTTCCCGGCGAGATCATCTATAGCCTGCGGCAGATGCTGGAAAGCGTGGGCAATCATCCCCTGGTCGTGCGTTCCTCCAGCCTGCTGGAAGTTCACTTTGGGGCGGCCCTGGCCGGAAAGTACGAGAGCGTATTCTGTCCCAACCAGCGCAGCCTTGACGAAAACCTGAACGCACTGCTGCGGGCCATCGCGCTGGTTTACGCCAGCAACGCCAGCCCCGACGCACTGATCTACCGCCAGCACGTTGGATTGATTGACTACGACGAACGCATGGCGGTGCTCATCCAAAAAGCGGCGGGGGCCCCCTACCGGGATTATTTCTTTCCGACGATCGCCGGCGTTGGATACAGCCTCAATCCTTTCCGCTGGAGCCCAAAAATCCGCCGGGAGGATGGCTTCCTGCGCCTGGTGTGCGGGTTTGGGACGCGGGCCGTCCAGCGCGTGCCCAACGATTATCCGAGACTGGTTGCCCTGAGCCATCCACAGCTGCGGCCGTACATCGGAGCGCGCAACGCGCGCAAGTACTCGCAACATTTCATTGACGTGGCCGACCTGCGCGATAACTCGCTGAAGACCCTGGCGGTGCGGGATGTCCTCGGCGAGGATTTCCCGGCGCTGCGCCACCTGGCGTCGCTGGACAAAGGGGACTATTTCGCTCCGTTGATCAGCCGTCCCAACCTCAGCGAAACGTCAAATCTGGTGCTCACCTTCGACCAGCTGATCCAGGATCGCACCTTCCTCAACCTGATGCAGACCATTTTGAAGAAGCTGGAACGCTATCACCAGTGGCCGGTGGACATCGAATTTGCGGTGGACATCAAACCGCGCTACCCCCACGCCGAATACACCATCCACATGCTGCAGTGCCGGCCCATGACCAGCAGCAAACAGCGCCGCACCATCGAAATCCCCGAGGAGATTCCAGAATCCGCGCTGATTTTGAAGTCGAGCACGTTGGTACCGCGCGGCATGGTATCGCGGGTGCGCTACATCGTCTATGTAGACCCGCAGCAATACAACCATGCGCCCAGCTATGAGGCTAAGTTCGAAGTGGCGCGTATCATCGGGCGGCTCAACAAGTGCCTGGAAAATGAAATTTTCATCTTGATCGGCCCCGGGCGTTGGGGCAGCTCCGATGCCGATCTGGGGGTCAAAGTCTCGTACGCCGACATCTACAACACCAAAGTCCTGATCGAAATTCCGTTGACGCGCGGCGGCAGCATCGCCGAGCCGTCTTACGGCACGCATTTCTTTCAGGACCTTGTCGAAACCGGCATCTTGCCGTTGCCCCTCACTACCGGCGAGGGTGGCGATATGCTCAATCTGGGGTTTATTCGCAGCGCCCCCAACAAACTGACGGCACTACTGCCTACCGCCGATGTAGCCGGGTACAGCGACTACATCCACGTGGTGGACGTGCCGGAGCACGCCAACGGCTACTATCTGGAACTGATCATGAACGACGAGCAAGAACGCGCGGTGGGGTATCTCAAAGCGCCGGTCGCTTACGGCATTTGACAACGAGCGGCGTCAGGCGATCGTTCTGACCTGGGTTTTGCAGTAGGCCACGTGCTCAACGATCTTGTCCCAGGCGTCGAATTCCAGTCCGAAATCCTTTTTTGCCTCGGAGACGTCCCAGTGCAGACCATCCTCGCTCCAGCCCCGGTCTTCCACCTCAATGGGGCTCCTGGAGTTGCATTGCCGGACGGCCTCTTGCGCAACGGCAAACCACGAAATGAACTTCCGCGAAAGGCCAAAATAAGTTTTGCGGTTGACCCCGCTGTGCAGCACGGCCAGATACAACTTCGCCAGATCCCCGGCCCAGATGAATTGCGTCCCGTCGTTTTTGACGACCTGAATCGGGCGATTTTCCAACGCCGCCTGCACGATGTTGCGAAAGCGCGGATCGCTCTGCGTGCTTGCGCCGGGCACAACGGGGTTGCCAAAGGTGTAGCCGGGGCGAATGATGTTGACGCGCATCGCGGAACGGTGCGACTGTGCGATGAGATAATTCTCGCTGGCGGCCTTGGTTGCGCCGTAGAACGTCGCCGGGTGCTGTTTGGTGCGCGCGTCCACCGATTTCAGCGCCGCTTCCTCCGCGCTTGCCCCGCCCAGGTACAGGCTGTCGTTGACCGCCGTGGACGATGTGTAGATGAAATGGCGCACCTGCGCCTGCGCGGCTATATCCGAGAGAAACACGGTGGGCAACGTATCGTCCAGCAACACCTCCCACCCCGTCTGCTTTGTGTAATTCAGCGCGATGAGAATGCAGGCATCCTGTCCGATCACCAGCCGCTCAAGCAATTTCCGGTCGGTAATATCGCCCTCAAAAATTTCAATCCCGGCCATCTTCCGCAGCGCCGGCACCTTGTGCGCCCTGCGCGCCAGAATCGTCACCTCATGGCCGTGATTGACCAGCGCCAAAGCCACATACGAACCAATAAAACCGGTACCGCCGGTTAGAAAAACTTTCATGAGTACCTCCAAGCGAATCAGCGGGTGAGCGGGTGAGCGGGTGAGCGGGTGAGCGGGTGAGCGGGTCAGCGAACTGCGAATTCCCTCTTCCCCTTTCTACCGTCTACCGTCTACCGTCTACCGTCTACCGTCTACCTCCCCTCACATCGTCCACGGCTCCGCGTGGATGTCCAGTTCGTCGGACCAGCGACGGTGCAGGGCCGTGATCTCGTCCACGATGTCCTGGGGCAACGGCTGAATGTTGGCGGCGGCGGTCAGGAATTCCTGGAGGTTTTCCAGGCGGACGGTGGAGCCGACGGTGGCGCGCACCTGCGGGAAGCTGTGGGCGAAACGCACGCAGAACTCCGTCCAGCCGGCAATGCCGGAACGCTCGAAGATCGGCGCCACCGCGACGGCGCGCTCCTGCAAATACGATTTCCACGCAGCGCCGGGGACATCCCGCAGGCGATGCACCGGCCCGCCGGAAACCGTGCGCATGGCAACGATCGGAACATGGCGCTCGACGAGTAAATCCCAGAGCGCATTGGAAGCAAAACGCTGCAAGGGATTCAGGTAGAAGATGTAGCCATCCACGATGCCCTCAGGATAGCCAGCGCGCAGCGCCTTGAGCGGCGTTTCCGAAGTCCAGGGGAAAACCTCCATCACAAAGCTGCGCACCAGACCCGCATCACACAGGCGCGCAAACTTCGCATAACAGGCGCCGCCGCTGGCGAATTCCTCGGCGAGCTGCCCGCCCAGGCAGAGTTGGCCGACATCCAGGCTTTCCAGACCCAGCGTATCCAAATGCAGGAGCACCATATTGCGCAATTCGGCGATGGTGTCCCAACCGAGCTTCACAATCAGTTTGGGGGTCTTCGCCCGATCCTGGTCAAAAGCAGCGCGCAGCACCTTGAGCGCGTCGCCGTACGTGTGGCTGGTATGAAACCAGACCCCGGCATCCATCGCCGCGCGCGCCAGCTTCACGCGATCGTCGAATGGAATTTTTTCATCGCCCAGACGGGTCGTTCCGTAAATGTACGGGGACAAAGTAGACAAAGCATTTTCGGAAGAGGCAACGTGAGTCACTTTTCATATCCTTTCAAATAATGTAAATAAGGAATGCACCAGCTCGGATCAGGCTTCAGTTCGTCCTGGTCGCGGCACTCAACCGTCACGCGCAGAGAGCCGGCCTTCAGCTGGCCGACCAATTGGGCGACTGTGCCGCCGCTGCCGGCCCCCAGATCGGGCGCCACCACATACTGCAAACGGTACCCGCTTTTCAACCTGACGCTCCGGTCGCCCTCGGCGAAGCGCATGGCGGGCGCAGCCACACTCACAATCACAGAGCGATCCAACCGCTGGTCAGCAAGCGCGAAACTTACCTGCGACTCGTCATCCACCATCAGCCGGTACTCAGATGGCATGAGCAGCTCAAATTCACTCCCGTCGAGCGTGAACGTATAGCGGGTCAAATCCTCCGGGTCGGCCGGCTGCGACGATGGCCCGCCATGCAGCACAAACCATACTACAGCAAGCCCGACGGCAACAACAAGAGCAAAGCCCATAAATGCGACGTACAATATAAACGTACGATTGGAAGACTGCATTTCAGTCATTTCTCCCTCATACCGGTATCTTTATAAAGTTGCGCCGCAAAACCGGCTGAAGCCAGTGAATACAATCGCGTAAGTACACTCCGACTTTAGTCGGTCTGCTTGCGCCGGATAACAGCTGTATAGTTGACCCTCACGAACAAAGCTTTTTGGACCAGCCCCACCCATCACCGCGACCCGCTTTGCAACGCCAACGCTGCCCAACCCACACCACGTCCCACGACTCGCCGTTGCGTTGTAGTTCTACCCGCACTTGCCGCTTGGCGATGGAATCGTCGCCGCGATACCGCCATCCTAAAATTATGACGGCCCTGTCCTTCCACATATCATAGGATCGGGATTCTGTCCACAAATAGGTCGCCGAAGATTCCATGCACAGTCGCGCTTCCTTGTGATCCAGCGATCTGAAATCATCCATACACTCTGCCGGAATTTCGTCCACCGGCATTTCAGCGTAGGCGCCCCGCCCAACAAGCAGTTGATCCACCCGCGACAACAAAACAAAGACCAGTGCGATAATCACCGCGCCGATAAGAACGCTGCATCCCAGCCATTTTCTGATGCGCGCGGCTACGTCTATGGTCTGCTCTTCCATATCAATTCGTCCACGCTTCAGTCCACGGGTGAGGCAGCAGGTCTTTCAACAACACCGAGCGCTCTGCGCCCAAAATAACCTCGGTTGAAGTCAGATTCGCCTCGTCAATCTGGTACATAAACTCACGGCAGCGCCCGCAAGGGGGAAGGACGACATCGCCTTCACAGACCGCCACGATTTTGGCGATGCGCGTCTCGCCGGCAGTGATCATCGCGGCGATGGCGCTGTGTTCGGCGCAGAAGCCCATCCCGCAGCCGGTGTCAATGCAAACGCCGAGGTAAAGCGCGCCGCTCGCGCTGAGCAACGCGCAGGCCACCTCGCCGGCAGAGTTGTCAAACGACAGAGTTCGGGGATTGAGCACCGTTTTCGCTTTTTCGATCAATTCCAGGTTGGTCCACTCTCGCATGGTCCCTCCAACACGATGTTTACACTTTTCAGAAGAAACCGGGTTTCTTACTCGGCATAGTATAGCATCAAACAATCCCATTGCAGACAAATTAACAGGATGCATTTCAAGATAGGGGCCAAACCCGCATTTTCGTAGAGACGCAAAATTTTGCGTCTTCTTCTGTGCGAAGACCGTGCCCCGAAATCAGAATGCACCCAATTGACAAATTCCCTCTTGAAATCTTTACAAAGTATCGCTATAATAGGCACATGGCAATTGGAAGCGCTTCCAATCAAAGGAAAGTCTTATGGCTCAACACTTGACGCTCGATGAAATCGCCCGGCGCGCCGGAGTTTCGCGCACGACGGCCTCCAGGGTGCTCAATCAGCGGCCCAACGTCCGCGCAGACGTGCGCCGCCGCGTCCTGGATGTCATCGAGGAGACCGGCTACCAGCCGCACCACGTCGCGCGGTCGCTGGCGGCCCAACGTTCACAAATTATCGGCCTGGTGTTGCCCCGCCGCGCCGATACCCTGTTCACCGACAGCTACTTCCCCCGCCTGATCCAGGGGGTCGCCCAGGCGTGCAATCAACACGACTACACGCTCAGTCTGTTTTTGCTACAGAGCGCCGAGGATGAGGAGAAACTCTACCCGCGCATCGCGGCCAAAGGCTTGCTCGACGGCTTGATCGTTCAGGTGGGCGAATTGAGCGATCAGTGGATCACCCGGCTGGCCGGGACCGAGCTGCCGTTGGTGGTCGCCGGACGCCCGGCCCAGGCAGAAGCCCTCAGTTACGTGGACGTGGACAATGTGGCGGGCGCGTATCAAGCGACCACCCACCTGATCCATCGCGGGTACAAGCGCATTGGGACCATCACCGGCGCATTGAACACCACCTCCGCGCTCGACCGGAAAACCGGGTACCGGCGCGCGCTGCAAGAACACGGCTACACGCTCGACGAGACGCTCATCATCGAGGGCGACTTCACCGAGACCGGCGGCTACTACACGATGCAGCGGATGCTGCGACAACGCCCCGACGCGGTCTTCGTCGCCTCCGACACGATGGCGCTCGGCGCGCTCCGCGCCATCCACGAGGTCGGCCTGAAAGTGCCCAAAGATGTCGCCCTGGTTGGATTCGATGATCTCCCCCCTGCCCTGCAAGCCAACCCGCCTCTGACCACCATCCGCCAACCTATCACCGGATTTGGCGCAAAAGCCGTCGAGATGTTGCTCGACATCATCGGAAACGGCCCCGAACCACCACGCCGCGTAGTCTTCGGCGTCGAACTTGTTATCCGCAAATCCTGCGGCGCGGTCTGATTTTTTCCCAATGACAACGTTGACCATTTGTAGTTTCCCGGTACTGGAAGCGCTTCCAGAGAGATGCTTAGCCGTTCGTTATTAACCTTCAGGGTGTTTTTCGAGCAGGATTTCACCTGCAAAAGCACCCCTGGTTACCAATTTTCAATTTCAAGAAAAAGGAGCGATGATGAAATCTGTAAAACTGTTCACCACACTGCTGTTGGTTGCGTCCCTGCTGTTGCCGTCGTTGACGGCAGCGCAGCGGCCTCTGGCGCCCACCGCGCCGGATTCACCCTACGCCTTCGTTCACGTGGTCGAGGATTTTGAGGATGGCGTCCCCGCCGGCGTGGATAGCAACGCCAACCCCGTCGGCTTCGCCGTCTGGGGCGGCGGCGGGTACTCGGCGGCGCTGACCACCACGGTCGTAGCCCTCGGCGACCCGCTGGCGCGCCCGCACCAGACCGGCGCCAATGCCTTCGCCCAATTCGACTACACCATTCCCGCCGGCGGCTGGGGCGGGTTCACCCACGCCTTCGCCAACGCCGCGCTCGATACCTGGGTCAGCCAGGACTGGAGCACCTACACCGGCGTCACCTTCTGGTTCTACGGCACCAACTCCGGCGGCGCCGTCAATTTCGACATCTTCGACAACCGCACCACCAATGGCGACAGCTGCGAGCGCTGGACCTACATTTTCACCGACGACTTCTCCGGCTGGCAGTTCTTCCAGATTCCCTTCAGCAGTTTCGTCCGCAAGGACTGGCAACCCGGCGGCGCTCCCAACGACGGGCTCACCCTCACCGAGGTCTGGGCTTACGCCCTCGGCTTCCCCGCCAACGTCGGCGCACAGACCCACTACATTGACGACGTCGGCCTGATGCTGCGCCAGACCGTCGTAGATGAGTTCGACGACGGCGTCCCCGCCGGTGTGGATGGCAACGCCAACCCTGTCGGCTTCGCCATTTGGGGCGGCGGCGGATACACGGCGGCGTTGACCACCACGCTCGTATCTGCCAGTAGCCCGCTGACGCTGCCGCACCAGACCGGCGACAACACCGTCGCCCAGTTCGACTCCACCATTCCCGCCGGCGGCTGGGGCGGATTCACCCACGCCTTCGCCAACGCCGCGCTCGATACCTGGGTCAGCCAGGACTGGAGCACCTACACCGGCGTTACCTTCTGGTTCTACGGCACCAACTCCGGCGGCGCCGTCAACTTCGACATCTTCGACAACCGCACCACCAACGGCGACAGCTGCGAGCGCTGGACCACTATCTTCACCGATAACTTCTCCGGCTGGCAGTTCTTCCAAATTCCGTTCAGCAGCTTCGCGCGCAAGGACTGGCAACCGGGCGGCGCACCCAACGATGGACTCACCCTCACCGAGGTCTGGGCCTATGCCCTCGGCTTCCCCGCCGGCGTCGGCGCGCAGACCCACTACATTGACAAAGTCATCCTCTACGGCAACAGCGGCGCCACCGAGGAACTTGAGGTAGGCTTCTCCGCCGCCGACTATGCGGTAACCGAAGGCGACGCCGTGACCGTCACCGTCTCGCTCAACATGGTCGCAACGGAACCGGTTACAGTGACTTACGCCACAGAGCCGGGAACCGCGACGCCTGACTGGGACTACACCCCCGTGAGCGGCACGCTGGTCTTCGATCCGGGTGAGACCGGGCAGACTTTCACGCTGCAAACCCTGGAAGACCCCAAATACGAAGGCCGCGAAACCGTGGAGCTGCTGCTCGCCACCGCGACCGGCGCAGCCTTGGGCCGGGATGGCGCGACGCTCAACCTCAACGACGACGATCCCTCCGACGCGGGAATGATTGACGACTTCGACGGCGGCCTGACCGGCTTCACGACGTCCGGGCAGATCACACTGACCCGGGAAACGATCGCGGCCGGTTCGGCGCTCGCCTTGCCGGAGCAGGGACCGTTCGAGAACGTGTTGCACGTCAGCTATGCGATTCCCGACGACGCCACCGGCAGCTTCCAACACGACATCGCGCCCAGGGACCTGAGCGGCTTCGAGGCGCTGAACTTCTGGTATTACGGCCGCAACAGCGGCGACGCCTACACCGTGCAGGTGCTCGACAACCGCGGCCCCGATCCGGGGCCGAGCGGGTGGGCGCTGGCGTGGAGCGACGAATTCAGCGGCACCGCCGGCGCCGCGCCCAATCCCGACAACTGGGGCTACGACCTCGGTGGCGGCGGCTGGGGCAATGCCGAGCGCGAATACTACACCGACCGCCGCGAAAACTCGGCGTTGAACGGCGACGGGTACCTGGTCATTACCGCCACCACCGAGAACACCGCGACGACGCCCTACGAATGCCACTACGGCGCGTGCGAATACACCTCCGCCCGCCTGCTCACCCACAACAAGTTCGCCTTCACCTACGGTCGCGCCGAAGCGCGCCTCAAGCTGCCGTACGGCCAGGGCATCTGGCCCGCCTTCTGGACGCTGGGCAGCAACTTCGACACTGCCGACTGGCCCAACTGCGGCGAGATTGACATCATGGAGAATATCGGGCGCGAACCCAACATCGTCCACGGCACCGTCCACGGCCCCAACTACTCCGGCGGCAACGGCATCGGCGGCGGGTACACCCTGACCACCGCGCTCTCCGAGGATTTCCACGTCTACGCCATCGAATGGGAACCGGACGAGATCCGCTGGTATGTGGATGATGTCCACTACTTCACCGTCACCCGCGCCCAGGTCGAGGGAGCGGGCAACACGTGGGTGTTCGATCATCCCTTCTTCTTTATTATGAACATCGCCGTGGGCGGCTACTGGCCCGGCTACCCCGACGGAACCTCCACCTTCCCGCAGACGATGGAAGCCGACTACGTGCGCGTCTACCAGGCGCCCGACAGCGCCGAGCGCTTCGAGGCATCCTTCCGCGACACAGCGGAGGGCTGGCAACAGATTACGCTGCCGTTCTCGCAGTTCCAGCGCAGCGCCGTCCAGCCGGCTAACGCCCCCAACGACGGCTTTGGCCGCGACACAGTTTGGGGTTACGCCTTCGCGGTTCCCGCCGGCGCCGGCGAATTCTACCTGGATCAGGTCAAAGCTGCCGGGGAATATCCGGTGCTGGACGACTTTGAAGACCCGCTCTCTGGGGAATACAAACTCTGGGGCGACTTCGAAGGAAACCCCACCACCACCACCGCCATCACCCTCACCGTCACGACGGCGCCGACGCGCACCGGCGTCCCCGAAAACAACCGGGCGCTGCGGGTGGACTACATCATCGCCCCCGGCGGCTACGGCGGGTTCTCTCGCGCCTACGACACCAGCAAAAACTGGAGTTCGCGCGACAAGATCACCTTCTGGATGTACGGCACGAACACCGGCGCCTCCATCTACATTGACCTCTTCGACAACCGCGCGCCCGGCAGCACCGCCGACACCGCCGAACGCTTCAGCTACGAGTTCATCACCGACAACTTCACCGGCTGGCGCTACTTCGACATCCCCTTCAGCGCCTTCGTGCGCAAGAGCTGGCAACCAGGCGGCGCGCCGGACGACGGGCTGACGCTGAGCGAGATGTGGGGTTTCGGTTTCGGCTTTATGGGAGGCGTTCAGGGGCGCCTCTACCTCGACGACATCGCGTTGGCCGACCAGGCTGACCTGAGCGTGACCAAGTCGCGCGCAGGCGCAGGCGACGTTCAAGCCGGGGAGACCATCACCTACACCCTTGCCATCGTCAACTTCGGGCCGACCGACCCGGTGAGCGTGACCATCGCGGACATCTGGGAACCGGCGGGAGCCGTCGTGAGCGTCAACGCGCCATCGGCCTGCACGGTCAACCAGAGCGCCGGAAGCCTGACGTGCGCCCTGGAACAAGCCGGCACGTCGCAATCCATGCTGATTCCCGTCGCGCTGACCACCGCCACGAACTTCAGCGGAACCCTCGCCAACACCGTCAACGTCGCCCCTGCCGGCGGCGCAGTGGATCTGCATCTCGAAAACAACAGCGACACGGTAAGCGTCACCGTTGTAGCGGAAAGCAGCGGCTTCCAACTCTACCTGCCGCTGGTCATGCGCCAGACACCATAACACTCACAAAGGGGCAGGCGCTTTCGAGTGTTATG
>DAOUFX010000036.1:0-6125 GCA_034429675.1 Anaerolineae bacterium
CGCAGCCCGCCCCCAAACCCCCACTTCTCTTCTTTTTATCGCGGACTGTTTGTAATCTCAATCCCTTGAGAAAAGGAGTTCCCCATGTCCGACATTGAATCCATCCTTCAACAAATGACGCTGGAAGAAAAGGCGGCCTTGTGCACCGGCGAGGGCCCCTGGACAACCACGGCGATCCCGCGCCTGGGCGTGCCCTCCCTGGTGGTTTCCGACGGGCCGCACGGGGTGCGCCATCCCGTGGACATCAACAAAATTGGCGCGCTCAGCCATCCGGCGACCTGCTTTCCCACCGCTTCGAGCCTCGCCTGCACCTGGGATGTCGCGTTGGTGCGCGAAATGGGACAGGCTCTGGCAGAGGAAGCCAACGCGCTCGGCGTGGGCGTATTGCTCGGTCCGGGCAACAATATGAAGCGCACGCCGCTGTGCGGCCGCAACTTTGAGTATTTCTCCGAAGACCCCTATCTGGCCGGCGAAATGGCGACCGCCCTGGTCGAGGGCATTCAGAGCAAGGGCGTCGGTACTTCGCTCAAGCATTTTGCGCTGAACAATCAGGAATACCAACGCTTCTCGATCAGCGCGGAAGTAGACGAACGCGCGATGCGCGAAATTTACCTGCCCGGCTTTGAAAAGGTCGTCAAGAAAGGTAAACCCTGGACGGTTATGTGCGCTTACAACAAGCTCAATGGAACCTACTGCTCCGAACACTATGAGTTGTTGGTGGACATCTTGAAAGAAGAGTGGGAATTTGAAGGACTGGTCGTATCAGATTGGGGCGCGGTTCACGACCGGGTCGCGGCCATGAAGGGCGGCCTCGATCTGGAAATGCCCGGGCCGAAGCCAGGTCGCGTGCAGGCCATCGTCAAGGCCGTGCAAGAGGGAACCTTGGAGGAAGCGGTGCTGGACGAGGCCGTCCGGCGAATCCTCAAGGTTGCCTTCAAAGCGGCGGAAACGCCGAAGGGCAAACCGTTCGACCAACCGGCGCACCACACGCTGGCCCGCAGGGTCGCCGCCGAGGGAATGGTGTTGCTCAAAAACAATGGCGTTTTGCCTTTGAAAAAAGGGCTCAGCCGCATCGCCGTGATCGGGCGCGCGGCCCAGACGCCGCATTTCCAGGGCGGCGGCAGTTCGCACATCAACCCCACGCTGGTAGCCGTGCCGTTGGATGAACTCCGGCAGCAGGCCGGGAACGCAGAACTGATTTATGCCGAGGGCTACCCGGACGAGGACCGGTTCCGCCAGGACTTGATAGACCAGGCCGTCACTATCGCCGGCGGCGCGGATGTGGCGTTGCTCTATGTGGCGCTCCCCGGTTACAAAGAATCCGAAGGTTACGATCGGGCCGATCTTGACCTGACCCAACAACAGATCGCTTTGATCAAAGCCGTCGGCAACGCGCAGACCAACACCGTGGTGATCCTGAACAACGGCTCCGCGGTGGCGGTGAGCGAATGGATACAGAACGTCGGCGCCATCCTGGAGGCATGGATGATGGGTCAGGCGGGCGGCGGCGCCATCGCCGATGTGCTCTTTGGCAAGGTCAACCCCAGCGGCAAACTGGCCGAGACTTTCCCGGTGAAACTCCCGGATACGCCGGCCTACATCCACTATCCGGGCGAAAATGGGCAAGTGATTTACGGCGAGGGGATGTTCGTCGGCTACCGCTATTACGAAGCCAAACAAATCCCCACGCAATTCCCCTTTGGCTATGGCGGCAGTTATACAACCTTCGCTTATAACAATGCGGCCGTCTCGGCCAATACCTTTCAGGACACCAATGGCGTGACCGTCCGTGTGGATGTGACCAACACCGGCTCGGTCGCCGGGAAGGAAGTGGTGCAGGTCTACGTCCACGATCACAAGTCCACCCTGATCCGCCCCTACAAAGAGCTGAAAGGTTTCGCCAAGGTCGAACTCCAGCCGGGGCAGACCAAAACCGTCACGCTTTCGCTCGATGGCCGCGCCTTTGCCTATTATCATCCGGGCTACCGGCAGTGGGTTACGGAGGATGGCGAATTCGATATTTTGATCGGAGCTTCTTCTGCGGACATTCGCTGTAAACAAACCGTCACGTTGCAATCCACCCAAAAGCTGCCGTCGTTGCTCAATCCCGAATCCACCGTCAAAGAATGGCTGGCCGATCCGCGCGGCAAGATTGTCTTTGAACCTATGCTCGAACAGATGAAGGCAGGCATGGATCAATCCATGAGCGGGGATTCGGATGCCCACGAGATGATCGGTGTGGATATGCTGAATATGGTGATGGATATGCCCCTGCGGGATGTTCTGTACTTCCAGGAAGCGTTGCTGCCGGCATCCCCGGAAGAAATCGTCGCCGGGTTGCTCTACCAGGTTTCCCAAATCGAGATGTAATGGTGGTGAACTGCGCGGGATCACGCGGTGTGAGCGTGATCCCGCGCTTGTTGAGATAAGCGAAGAAGTGAGGATAGAAAATAATGCACGATCATACCCTGCACGCCGTTTGCGAGACGTTGAGAAACGAATCCGTCGTTGACTTCGTCCGCGCTTCCGTCAAAGCCGGCTACCGCGAGGTACTCTCGGCGCCTGCCGGGCAAATTGACGACCTGGTGGAGACTGCCTTCGCCCGGCTGGTCAACAGCCAGAGGGAGGCGATGGATCACCTGCAACTGGTTGAAGCCACGGCGGACCTTCTCGAAAACGTCTTCAAGAAGGGCGACGCCGCGTTCTGGTTCAACCGTAGCTATCACGAATACAAAACCCGGACCAAGCCGGAGACCGATTTCCGCCAGCTCCGGGAGATGATTGTCGGGAAACGTGTTCTCGACTACGGCTGCGGCAGCGGGTATCTTGCGGCCCGGCTCGCCCGTGGCGGATACGACGTCTTCACCACAGACGTGCTGGACTATCGCTATGACGAAGCCAGACACCTGCCCTTTGTCCAGATGACTTCGCCCACCGACATCGCCTATCCAGATGACAGCGTTGAGACGGCCCTGGTACAGGCCGTGCTGCACCACATTGCGCCCGACCGGCTGCCGGACGTCATCCAACGCCTGGCGCACATTGCTTCCCACGTTTTGATCAAAGAGGATAGTTACGATCTGCCGGGGAATCTTCCGGGGTTGGGCGAAACGCTAAACGCGCAGCCCTTGCTGCGGACGTTCGTCCAGATGCCAACTATCATGCAGCACCAAACGCTCATCTTGATTGACTTCTTTGCCAACGCCATCGCGCAGGGTATTCCTGAGATGAACATGCCCTTCGCTTTCAGGTCGGTGATGGAGTGGCAGAGTATCCTGGAGAAGAATGGGTTGCGGGTCTCTCGAATCCTCGTGGCAGGGTTCGAGCCGGGCCGGGCGCACAAGAGCTGTCACGTGTGGTTTGTGTGTGATCGCCTATAGCGATCAACCCGAACAAGGGCCGGTGGACTCGCGGACGATCAACGGGATTTCCAGCAGCGTGCAATTATTGCTCATGCTGATCGTGCCCTCGCGCATTCTGAGCAATGTCTGCACGGTCAATTTGCCCATCTGATACTTGGGCTGGCTGATGGTGGTGAGGGGGGGATCGGTATGGGCGGCCAGCGCGATGTCGTCCACCCCAATGATCGAGATGTCTTCTGGCACACGCAAGCCGTAGCTGTGGATGGCGTGTAAAGCGCCCACCGCAATAATGTCGTTGAACGCAATCACCGCCGTGGGGCGCTCACCTTCGGGCAGGTCCAACAAGACTCGCATGGCCTGGAACCCACCGCCCACTGCCTGACCGGGCGGAACGATCGGACACCACTCGGTCCGCAGCGTCAAACCGGATTCCGCCAGCGCCGCCTGGATGCCCCGCCGGCGCGCCTCGGCAATTTCACCCGTGCTGGGCGAGGCCAGATGGCCGATGCGCGTATGCCCCAGCGCCAACAAATGCAGGGTCGCCCGGACCATGGCGCTTTCAAAATCCACGACGATGCAATGCACCCCCGGCTGAGAGACGCGCCGGTTGAAGAGCACCATGGGAATCTTGTGGCGCGTCTGCCATGCCAGCAATTCGGGAAACGGCGACAACCCGGCCAGAATGACGCCATCAACCGGCGGCTTGCTCAACTTCTGCAAGAGCTGCCGCCTTCGTTGCGGGTGGTCGGTGACGTTGTACAGGGTCAGAATAAGATCCTGACTGTCGGCCCCATCCTGGACCCCCTGGGCGATTTCCAGGAAATACGGATTGAGCAAATCCCCCACCAACAGCGCCAGCGTCCCCATATCGGAATGATCCTGACTCTGCCCGCGCGGTGTGTACCCCAACGCCGCGACCGCCGCCTCGATCCGTTGGCGCAGCTCCTGGCTGACGGGGCCGGTGTTGCGAAGCACCCGCGAGGCAGTGGCGGTGGAAACCCCGGCATGGCGGGCGACATCGGCAAGCGTTGGGTGTTTTTCCTGCGTCATTCTGCGCTCCTCTGAAAATAGTCGAAAGTTAAAAAGTCGAAAGTCCGGAGTTGCCTTCGACGGCCAGGTTAAAGGAGGTGTTTTTCGCACACGGGGTACCGTGAGCGAAAAACACGTTCCTTTTAGCCGTTAGCTGGATAAAAGGGGTGTTTTTTCGAGCCGGTACCCCGGTGCGAGAAAACACGTTTCCCTGATCTCTACCGTGTAATTTGGGTTAATTATACTGTAAACTTTCTGTAAAATCAAGAATACAATTGACAAACCCCGTGAAAAACTGTATAATTTTCACGTGTTTTGATATGTAAGTTTCACACTGCGATAGTCAATCCAAATTCAGGAGGACATTGATGAAACGGTTCTATACTTTTCTGACCCTGTTAGTTTTGTTGGCGCTGGTATTGCCGGCATGCGGCTCCCCGACGCAGCAACCCCAAGCCACCGTCGAAGCGACGGCTGAGAAAGCGGCGCCCGGACCGATCACCCTCAAGATGACGGCGTGGGACGTCGCCACCACGCCGTACTGGCAGGCTGTGATTGATGCTTATCAGGCTCAAAATTCCAATGTCAAGATCGAACTGGTGGACATCTCTTCGGCTGAATACCAGGATAAGGTCAACATTATGCTGTCGGGCGGCGATACGACGGACATCATCACGGTCAAGGATATTCCCGGCTATTCCGCCATGCTCACGCGAGGGCAAATTGTGCCGCTGAACAGCTACATCGAGACGGACAAAGTTGACCTGAAAGCCTACAGCGGCGCCGCCGACGAACTGATGTACGAAGGCTCGATCTACGCGCTTCCGTTCCGCAGCGACATCTGGATCCTCTACTACAACAAAGACCTCTTCGACAAAGCCGGCGTCCCCTATCCTACCAACGACATGACGTGGGCGCAATTTGACGAGATCGCGCGCAAAATGACCAGCGGCAGCGGTGCCGACAAGGTTTACGGCACCCATTTCCACACCTGGCGCTCAACCGTCGAATTGCCGACCGTGCAGGATGGCAAGAACACGGTCATTGCCACCGACTACAGCTTTATGAAACCGATGTACGATATGGTGGTCGCCATGCAGAACGACGGCATCATTATGGACTACGGCTCGTTAAAAGCAGGGAACGTCCACTACTCCGGCGTCTTCAAGAATCAGCAAGTAGCGATGCTCCCGATGGGCTCGTGGTTCATCGGCACGCTGAAAGCGGCCAAGGAGAAGGGGGAATTCAGTTTCAATTGGGGCGTCGCCAAATATCCGCACCCCGAAGGCGTTCCGGCGGGGACAACTGCGGGTACGCTGACCTCTCTGGCGATCAATGTGAAATCGGCGAACCAGGACGCTGCCTGGGACTTCATCAAATTCTACAGCGGGCCTGAAGGCGCGAAAATCCTGGCCGGCACCGGCAACCTTCCCGCCATCCGCAACGAGGAAATACTGAAAATCTTCTCCTCCCTCGCCGGCGTCCCAGCCGAGGCAACCGAGGCCTTGCAGACGGCAACCGTCCGCCTCGAACTTCCCATGCATCCTCAGGTCAGCGCCGTCGAAAAGATTCTGAACGAAGAACACGAATTGATTATGACCCAGTCTGTTTCCGTAGATGAGGGTATTGCGGAGATGACGACCCGTGTCTCAGAGGCGTTAAAGCAATAACCAGAATATTGCCGCTGGATATCTTCTCAAAATCTGGAGGGTTGGGGGCGGGCTGATCCCGCCC
>DAOUFX010000037.1:0-2747 GCA_034429675.1 Anaerolineae bacterium
GTACCCGCCCGCGCAAACACTTCCTTATACCTCTGACAGGCAATTTGATATTGGACTCGTCCTTATAAGATTTGTATTATATAGGACTAATCATATATCAAGAGAACAATTTGTCAAGGGGAAATTTTTCCATACTGTGGATTTCTGGAGAATTGAAGGGGAATCGCCGGCGGCGAATTACCGGCTCGTCGAACTCTCTGCCAGCGCCTCGGCCACCCGCCCCCACTCGGCCAGCGTCAGCGTTTCGGCGCGGCGGGTGGAGTCTATGCCGTGAACCGCCAGCGCCGCTGTGATATCGGGGACAGGGAGTTGCAGGGCGGATGACAGCGTGTTGTGCAGTTGTTTGCGGCGTTGCGAGAAGCCGGCGCGCACAATCTCGAAGAAGCGCGCCACATCGCTCACCGGGATCGGCGGCTCGGCGTAGAGGTCCAACGAAACCACTGCCGACTCGACTTGCGGCGGCGGGTAGAACGCGCCCCGCTTCAGGCGCAGCCCGATGTGGGGTTTGCCGTAAAACTGCACGGCGACTGCAAGCAAGCTCATGTCGCCAGGCGCAGCGGTGATGCGCATGGCAACTTCACGTTGCATAGTCAGCGTCATCCGCGCCGGACGCACCGGCGCTTCTAACAGATGCCGCATCACGGCGCCCGTGATGTAGTAGGGCAGATTGGCGACCACAGCGTAGTGCGGCAGAAGCGTCCCCCACAGCGGCGGCGCGGAGACAGGCGCGCCCAACAGATCGGCCGGGTTGAGTTCCAGAATGTCGCCGGGGACGATGCGCACGTTGTCGCAGGAACTCAGGACTTGTTCGAGGATGGGCAACAGGTGAGGATCGGTTTCGACGGCGATGACGTTCGCCGCGCGCCTGGCCAGTACCGTGGTCAGCGTGCCCAGCCCGGCGCCGACTTCGAGCACCGTCGTTTCCGCGTCAAGCCCGGCTTGTTCGACGATGCGGGCCGGCGCGCCAGATTCGATCAGGAAGTTTTGCCCCAGGGATTTGCGCGGCGTCAGGCCGTAACGTTTTAACAGAACGTGTGGATTTTCCATCACGGCCCCACATAGTTGACGTTGTTGGGCACAGGCGTCAACAAGTAAACATCCACCCAGCGATACCAGAGAACCAGATTGTCGTCGTCGTAGCCGAGGTCAATGTGACGCCCGCCGATGCCGCCGCCGGTGTCGCCGGCAAGGCCCACGCCATAGCCGGGCACGTACACCTGGCTACCGAGCGGAATCACGCTTGGGTCTACCGCCACGATCCCGTGGCGCATCTGCAATCCCAACGCTGTGCGCCCATAGTAGGGCGATGATTTGGGCGTGCCGGCTGTGCCCGCGCTGTACGACGTCGCCAACATGCGTACAACCCGCCAGTATTCAACCGTTCCGCCAGGCGTCGCGAGCTGGCGCACAACGATCATCGTACCGTAGCCCATGACGCGGTTGACCGGCGCCAATACCACGCTTTCACCCTCCACGCGGCGCGCTACCACCTGGTTGTTTTCGTAACGCAGACGGATCCGGCGCTCCAAAACTCCCGGTTCGCCCTCTTGAAGCAGACTCTGGGTGTCAATCTCAGCATTGGGATCCGCCTGCCAAACCGATTCGAAAGGCAAGGGGCTCTGCTCGACAATCACACTCTCGGTGACTCGCTGCACGCGAATTTCGCCGCCATCCTGTAGCGCGGCATCCAGGGGCGGCGTAGAATAATCCTGCCCGTTGAGGGTAACGCCCAGGTCCGCCAACACCTCGCCGACCTGAGTGCGGTGCGTGCGAGTGCGCAACGTGTGATTGTCCACCCGCACTGTGACCGGGATCGAACGTTCGATACGGACGTGTAGCCCTTGTTGGACGGGTGTAGCCGGATCGGGGTAAACCTTGTCGGCGCGATAGAGCCGGATTCCCGACTGGAATAATGCCGCCCCGACGGTTTTTGCCTGCGTGTAAGAAGTGGTCCGTACTCCGCCCTCTTCGAGGATAATTTGCATAGCCCGCGTCACCACGACGCGCAGCCGCGTTCCCGGTGGGTCGGTAGCCAGCGGCGCGTAGACGGCCACACTGTCGTGCTCGCCGACGACAACCCCGAGTTGCGCCAACAAATCGGCGGCGTTCTCGTGGTGTGCGTAGATAACGCGCTCGTAGCCATCTACAATGAGGACGACCGGCGCGGCATAGTCAATGGACACTTCACTCCCGGAAAACAGCGCCGTGTCGGCGTCTGGGGAAAGCGTATCTTCCGGGCGCAACGTGACGCCCAGATCCGCCAACAGTAACCCCACAGTAGGTTGATGGGTGAGCACTGTGCGCGGTGCGCCGTTGACTACGAGCGTCACCGAGGTGAGGGTCGTGCGATACCCCATGGCCAGCGCCATCAACCCTAATAACACAACGAATACAACTGCAATGCGTTGCCAGTTCATCTTTTCATCACATCAGATACAAAAAAAGGCGACAGGAACTTCCCATCGCCCTATTTGAGACGATACCCGAAAGGTATTGAGGACCAGGCACACTACGGCGCCCAGTATGGCCTCCTTACCGTTGCTTCCTTCCGGACCTGGCGGGGTTCGCAGGTTACTGCCGCGTAGGCCCCAGTCCTCAATACCCGTCGAGCATCGTCTGCCAGACATATTCCCCAGTTAAAAAACTGATCGGTGTGTATGGTAACGGAAAGCGGGGGATTGTCAAGGGATAGCGCAGAATTGGAAACATTTTGCTCCTCTGAAAATAGTTAAAAGTTGAAAGTTGAA
>DAOUFX010000038.1:0-11546 GCA_034429675.1 Anaerolineae bacterium
CCCCCACCCAGATTTTTAGAAGACACTAAAGAAATCAGGAAAAGATCGAGGAAATTTATGAAGAAAAACTTATGCTGGCTTGCACTTCTCTTCATTCTACTGACAAGTAAAACTGATGTTTACGCCCAAGAACTCACGCCGCTGCCGGACGTGACGGAAGCCGACGGCAAATTAGGCACGTGTTTTTCGTTTTACGACAACGGCGCCAGAGCGCCGCAGGCTTACAAAGCCGGATCGCGTTGGGATCGTTTTGATTTCCGTTGGGACGCCATCCAAAAATCCGCAGGCGCCTTTGACGCAAGCGCACACCACAACGTCGTAGACAACATGGATTTGCCCAACCAGATCAACGTCGTCGGCATTCTGTGGGCCACGCCGACCTGGGCCGCCTGTAGCAGCGTCGCCGACCAAAAAACGATTCAAGCATACCGCGCAGCGCTCCCGGCAGGCTATTTGCGGCAGCGTGTCCAATATGCAGACCCCGGCTCACGCGTCCCGTGCAATTTGAATTTGCCCTGGGACAGCAACGAAAACTATTGGGGGCAGTACGTCTACCGCGTCGTCAGCGAATTCAAAGATACGGTCCACGTTTGGGAATTGTGGAACGAGCCGGATCGCCCGGATTTTTGGGCCGGGTCGCCTGAGCAGTACGCCCAGCTCCTCAAAGTAGGCTACCAGGCCATCAAGGCCGCCGACCCGACGGCAACGGTGCTTTTCGGCGGGGTTGCCTACTGGGGCAATCCGAATTTTCCCGATAACGTTCTGGCCCATCTGCTCTCAACAGATCCTCAAACCATTTCCAAAAATGGCTACTTCGATGTGATGTCGCTGCACCTCTACAGCAACGTCTACCACAATCAAAGCATCTCGGCCCAAATTATGAACAACGTGACTGCCCGCGTGGGTCAACACCCGCTGTGGCTCACCGAAGTCGGCGTGCCGATCTGGGACGAGAAAACGCGCGTGCCGCCCCAGTTCTACGACGCTACGGCAGAAGAAGCGGCGGCTTACGTGATCGAAGGATTCGCAAGCGCGCGCGCCGCCGGTGTAGAAAAATTCTTCTTCTTCCGGCTACACGACGAGGAGGGCATGAGCGGCGGCCCTCAAGAACTTCTCTTTGGATTGACCCGCAACGATTATTCCCTCCGCCCGGCGTACCTCGCCTATCAGGTCGCAGCGCGGTATCTGCGCGCGGAAAATCAAGTTTCGGGCCCCTTCACCTACAACTCCGGCGCCCAACGGGTCACCTTTTTCGGAACCCCCCGTGGCCGCGTGGATGTGCTCTGGAACACCCTCGGCGCCGCGACGATCGTCTACACCCAAACGGCAATCCTGCCGACGGCCACGCTGATCAATCACCGCGGCCAGACGCAAACCCTGACCGCAATCAACGGCTACTACACGCTCCCGCTGGCGCCGGCGACGGCTAACATGCATCCTGACGGCATCTATATGATCGGCGGCCCCCCACTCCTGTTGCTCCAGGAAGACACAATCAGCCCCGTCTCAGCGCTCATCCAACCGCCGCCGGGACTGTACACCGACAGCATCACCTTGAGCTGGGAGGCCAGCGACACAGGCTCCGGGTACGCCTACGAAGAGATTCAACGCGCGTCTACGCCCACCGGGCCCTGGGAACATGCCGCTGGCTGGGATCGCACCAACGGCGTCACCCAAGCACAAGTCCCGCTCCGCTACCAGGGAGACATCCACCCCTGGTACTTCCGCGCCCGCGCCAGGGACAAGGTCGGGAACTGGGAAGCCTGGCCGGAGATGGCCGAAGTGAGCAGCAATTTCTCACTCACGCAGACGGTCGTGCTCACGGTCACGTTTGAAACCGAATGCCCGCAAACCATCCTCCTGCCGCTGCCTCCGGCGACGATCCGCTGGCAAGCGCCGGACGGCGCAATTGTCTCCCAGACGCTCCAAACCTTCTCCGCCATCAGCGAAAGCCAGACGATGGCGTTGGGCACGCCGTGGGTGGTGAGCGCGACGGTCCCGGTTGGAAAACATCACGTTTCCATCACGCAGGCCGGGCGCCTGCCGGCCAGGACCGAGTTCTGGGTCACTCCGGGGACGCAGGCGCAACCTGTCGCCATTCACCAGACGTTGCGACTGGCGCACGCGCGCATTTACCTTCCGCTTGCGCTGAAAAAGCGTGCGCCATGACAAAAACAATTCGAATGACGGTCTTTCTGGCGCTGCTGGCGCTGACTATCGCCGGCAGCGGGTGCACACCCTCGTCGGAGACTCTGGCGCGCCGCTACCTTCAAACCGGCGACATTCACCGCGACGCCGGCGAATACACGTCCGCCGAGGCCGCCTATCGCCAGGCGCTGCAAACGGCCAGCGAGGACCCAACGCCGGCGTTGAAACTGGCGCAACTCTATGCGGTATGGGGACGCCCAAAAGAAGGGCTGGCGGCGCTGGCGGAAGCCGTCAATCGAGGCAACGAAGATCGGAATGTGTTGCGCTGGCGGATTACGCTGCTGGCAGCGGACGAAAACTGGGGACAGGTTCAGGCCGAGGCGCAAGCCTTTCGGCAAACTCAGGGAGACGACGCGGGGGTTCTCGAAGCCTTGACGCAAGCCTACATGCAGGTGCGCCAGTGCGCCAGGGCCGCTGAAGTCGCCGGGAAGTGGTACGCCATCGCGCCGGACAACGCGCGCGAGACCTGGGCCGCGCTGACCGGCAATATGGACGCGCTCTGTCAGGCCGGAAGCCCCTCATGTATCCCGGAGTGCGGCCCAGACTGCGACCGGTTTTGGGGATATTTCTTGCTGCGCCAGGAAGCTTGGCCGCAAGCTGCCTGCGTCCTGGATCGCGCGCTCGCTGCGACGCCGGACAATGCGGAAAACGCAGCCTGGTTGGGAGAAGCACTTTCGCGGATGGGGTACCCCGAGGAAGCGCGGCTCCATCTTGAGCGCGCCACATCACTGGACCCGGAGGCGCCGCAGAGCTGGCTGTTGTTGGGGACGCATCTCTTGCGACAGGGAGACGCGCCTGCCGCCAGGGAAGCGCTCTTGCGCGCGCACAAGCTCGATCCCGGCAATCCCGCCATCTGTCTGGCCATCGCCGAGGTCAAGGCGCTGGGCGGGCAGTACGACGAAACCCAGACCTGGATCGAGGCGGCGCTGGAACGCGCCGGCGACGACGGCGACATCTGGAAATCCGCCGCGCGCTTTTATCTGGAGCGCAACCTGGCGCAAGGAGACTTCCCCCTGCGCGCTGCCGAAGGCGCCGTCCAACGGATGCCTCAGGACGCCGAAGCGCGCATGCTCCTGGGATGGGCCTACCTGACCAGAGAAGACGTAAGCGGCGCGGTGTTCACGCTGGGCAGCGCCCTGAACCTGGCGCCGGAGATGGCAGAAGTGTATTACTTGCGCGGATTGGCCCTCCAGGTTGCCGGAGAACCCGAAAAAGCCCAAGCGGACTTCATCCGCGCCGCCGATCTGGGCTACCGTTCCGGCGAATGAGTTACGGGGGGCTGGTCACGGTCACGGCAGCAAGCACAACGGCGTCGCGTCCGTCGGAGAGCTGCAAACGATCGCCGTTCAAAACGTACCAGCCGATGCGCAACTCGTACACCCCAGACTGCGCATCGAGGGGTATGGCAATCGCGCGGTCGTCCAGCACCACCTCGCCGGCGGCCCAACCGGGGGTCGGGCGCGTCCACCCGTCCGGTTCGCCATCGCTCTGGGCAAGCACCCGGCCGTCCGGCCCGACAAGGTGGACAAACACCCGGTAGGACGTGTCCATCTCGGCCAGAGCCTGCCATGCCAACCGCAGCGACAGGGTTTCGCCGGGCGCAAGGGAAGAAGCGCCCGGCGCGTATCCGGCCAGGCGAATTTTCTGCCCAAAGTCATCGGCGGACGGCGTGAAATCCGGCGGAACCTCCCACAACCGTTCGGGGGTTACGACGCGCAACGGCAGCGACGCCAACGCGCCGGAGCAGCCCGGCCCATAGACCTCGACGCAGTAGTCGCCGCCCGCCAACGAACCCGGCAACCGCACGGACGGCTGCCCGGCCCAGCGTTCACCGGCCAGCCATTGATCGGTGGACCACCAGGCCGTCGCCGGCGGGAAATCCCAGCTTCGCACCAGCGCGCCGGACGGGTCGCGCAACGCCAGCGTCGCGCTCAGCGGCGTTGACGGCGCAGCGAGCGCCTCCCACAGCCACCGCACGACCAACTGCTCTCCGGGGGCGGCCTGAGCGCGGTCGAGCGCAGCCGTCCAAAGGCCCAGATCGCCGCAGGGGCGCATCACGGCACCCGGCGGCAACGCCACCGACGCTTGGCGCGGGCGCTCCAGGCGCACCTCGCCCAGGCGGTAGACCGGGCCCAACGGATTGCCGTCGGCGCCCAACGGCGACGCCGGCGACAGCAATTGGCGGTCAAACAACGAAAGAGCCAGGGTATAGTCGCCCGGCGGCGCGCCCGGCTCCACCTGCACCGTGTAAGCCATCTGCGCATACCTGCCCGCCGGCCACGCGGACAGCGCCGGCGCCTCGCGGCCCCAACGCCAGACCTGCAACGCCAACGCCTGCGCGCTGCCATCCGGCCCGATCAGCGACAGGCCCATGCGCCAGTCACGCCCCTCCGGGGCAAGCGCGCGCCAGTAGAAACGCAACAACGGAGCATCGTCCACCGAAAAAGCGGCTGGGAGCGCATCCACGCCCAACAACACCGCCCGCCCGTCGAAATTGACGTCGAGGGGAACGGCCACCGTCGCCAGACTGCCGTCCGCCCGCAGCCGCGCGCGTCGCCAGGGGACCGGGACCACATCGGAGACGGCGACTTTGAGCAACAGCAGCGCGCCCGCAAGCGCCAGCAGAGGATAGAGCGCTCCGGTTTTTACCGGGGACGCCGGCAATGGGAGGCTCTTTTTGGGCCACACAAGCAACAAAACGGCCAAAAGCGTCAGGCTCAACAGCGACACGCCGTCCAGTCCCCAGCGCAACGGGGTCTCGGTGAAATCCACCTCGACGACGTGGGCGCCTGCCGGAACCGCAAAACTGACCAGGCCGGTGTCGTCTGCAGGCGTCGTTGCAACCGGCGCGCCGTCTATGCGCGCGCGCCAGCCGGGATAATAGAAGGCCAGATAGTGAGCCGCGAAGGCGCGGGGAGTTGTGATTTCTAGCCGTGTTGCGCCATTGCGATAGACCTCGTTCGACACGACCGCGCCTTCCGGCAACTCCGCCAGGCGCGTCGCCGGCGTCCCGGCGAGCAACCCCAGCGTCAACGGATTGTCCCAGTCAGGTGGATGTTCGACCCAGCGCGGCAACAGCTCACGGCTGGCCGTCGTCCCGACGGTATCGGTGGCGCGCTCCCAGGCCAGCATCCCCGCCGTCGAAGCGTCCGCCGGCAGAGTTCCGGGCGGCGGGTAGAGCCAACCCCAATGCGACACGATCAGCGCACCCGTTGCCAGAAGCGCCCAGCCACGCCGGCGCAGCGTCGCCAGCCGCGCGATCCCGGCGCCCGCCAGAAGAACCAGCGCCAGCGACGCCGGGGCCAGGAAACGCCACGGGAACTGGAAAGACGGCAAAAACGGCAGGGTATCCCACAGCGGCTGCGAAACTTCCAGCGACAGGAAGACGCACACCACCAGCGCCAACGCCAACGCACCCAGGCGCAGCTGCCCCCGCCGATCCTGCCCGCGCCAGGTCAGCAAGCCGCACAGCGCCGCCAGCACAAACAGCCCACCCAGGCCGCGCGCCGGCCAGTCGTTGAGCAACACCGGGTCGGCGTTGCGCGGAAGCGCCAGGAGTTGATCGAGGGGCAGGAAATTGCGCGCGTACTCGAACACCCACGCCGAAGTCGAGCGTCCCAACTGGACCGACGATTGCTCGAACAGGCCCGGCCCCCAGGCGAAAGCGCTTGCGCCGGCGCCCAACGCCAGCAACAAGGCGCCTCGCCCAAACGCGGGCCAACGCGCGCCCTTCTCCGCGCCCAGGGCCTCGGCGAGCGCCCACAACCCGAACAGCGGCGCGAACAGGTACAGCGAGACCGGATGTGTCATCGCCAGCGCCGCACAGGCCAGAACGCCGGCCCAAAGGCCGCGCCGCTGCCCGGCCATCCAACAGGTGAGCCCCCACAGGATCACCGGCGGGAAGCACCAGGCGAGCAGCTCGGAAAGGCTGCCGCGGAAATAGGCGACATAGAGATGATAAGGTATATAGAGGAAGAGAGCCGCCGCACACCAGCCGCCGATCCTGCCCCAGAGGGCGCGGGCCAGCCCGTACAGCGCCAACGCCGAACCGGCCAACCCAATAAAAAAGGCGGCGTTCAGAGCAACGGTCCACGGCAAGCCGGTGAGGTGTAAGCCCGCTGCCAACTGCGCCGACAAAGCGCCCTGGAAAATGAACAGAGGATAGCCGTAGCCCCAGGCCATGGCAGGGGCCAGCCGTGGAAAAAGGACGCCGGCGCGCAGCAAAGCCTCGGCTTCAACGGCGCGCCAGAAATGGAAGGCGGTATCGTAGCCATTGGGAACGGCCGTGGCGGAAAGTAACGGCGCGCCGGCAACCAACGCCGCTCCCAGCAAGGCCAGCCAGGGGACGGAAGCGCGCCAAAACGAGCGTGGAGTCATCGCCAAAACAAAAACTACGAGGAAGGGCGGTTGAACAACCGGTCAAGGATGTAGTCCACGGCCAGAAACAGTAACACGGCCATGATCAGAAATCCCCACCAAGGCATGTGCACAAAAACGACGATCCGCAATTTGCTCCAGATCATCCAGAGCACAATCGTCAAGGCCACAGCCGTCAAGACACTGCCTGTATACCTGCGCATCGCTCACCTCACGTCCAAAGTTGCCAACAAAAATGCGTCGCCATCGCCCACCGGCAGGCGCGGCCCGCCCAACACGTAGAACCCCACCCACACGTGGTACTCGCCCGGCGGCAAGTCGGCGGGAAGGGTCAACTCGCGAGTTTCCGTCACCACCTCGTCCACCATCCATCCCGTCGTCGGGCGGGACCACGCGGCGGGCACGCCGTCGCTCTGCGTCGCGACCCAACCGGTCGGGCCGATCACGTGCACGAAGACCCGGTACGATTCGAGAATCTCGTCGAGCGCCTGCCACGCCAGTTGCACCTGGAACTTTTCACCGGGCAACGGCTGCGACGGATCCAGCGCATAGCCGGCCAGGCGTATCCGCGAACCGAACACCGCGCTGGCGGGCTTCAAATCGCGGGGAACCGTCCAGGAACGCGCGGGGGCCGTCACCTCCAGCGCAACTTCGCCCAGCGGCAGATCGCAGCCGGGCAGACGCACTTCCAGACGATGATGGCCGCTCTGCAAACCGGCGGGCAAATAGAGGGAATGCCGTCCCACCCAGCGCTCGCCTCCGGCCCACAGGTTGCTGGGCCACCAGGAAGCCGAAGGCGGGAAATCCCACGTCCGCCGCAGCTTGCCCTGCTCGTCGTAGAGCGCCAGCGTGACCGTCAACGGATCGGCGGGCGCCAGAAGGCTCTGGGGCAACGTCAATTCCCAGGCCCAACGCACGCTCACCAGGTCGCCGGGCGCGGCCTGCTGGCGATCCAGGGACAGCGCGAGCAGTCCGAAATCGCCGCAGCGCATCCGGGTTGCAGCGGGATCGGTCACGCCCAGAGCGGCCAAATCGGGTGTGACCTGGGGACGCAAGACGTCAACGGTTCCCAATTCCAACTGCGGCCCCAAAGGGTTGCCGTCCGGCCCAATCAGCGACGCCGGGGTCAGGGTCTCCTTGTCGAACAGCGAGACGACCACGCGGTAAGTCCCCGGCGGCGTCCCCGGCAACAACGAAACCAGGTGGGGATCGAAACTGTACTGCCCCGGCAGCCACTGCGTCGTGGGCGGCGGCGACTCGTAGCCGCGCGGGCGCAACGTCCCCGCCGGACTCCAGGATTGATTGTCTTCGCCAACCAGCAACACCATCGCGCGGTACTCCGCCCGGGAAGAGGCCGTCGCCTGCCACAGCAAATCCACCTGTAGCTCGCCGTCGGCGGGGAGAGAGCCGGCGCCGAGCGTATAGCCGAGCAGGGTGAGACCGGCGTCGAAGGGCTGCGCCAACGCGACGCTCACGTCAGGCAGCTCGCCGGAGGCCAGACGTGAACGGCGGAAAGGCGTAAGCCCACGGTCGGCCCACGCGATTTTGTAGAGCAACAGCAGCAACGTCAACGCCATCAGAGCGCGCGGAAGACGAGAGACGAAACGCCAGACGTACGCCGCACCCGCCCGGAGAAAATCCTTGAACGAGAGCGGCGCCAGGCGCACGCGAACCGGCGCGCGGGATGCCAGCGCCCGGCGCATGCCGAGAACGACAAGGAGAGCCGCGCAGGCCCAGAAGCTCACGGCGGAGATCGTCCCGGCGACGCGACGCAAAGGGGTCGGGCCGAACGCCACCGCCACGGTGTGTTCGCCGGCAGGGACCGGGAACGTCAGGAAGCCGGTGTTGTCCTCAGGCGCCGGCGTGACCGGGACGGCGTCAATCGTTACCTGCCAGCCGGGGTAGTACAGGCCCAGCCAGCGCGCCTGGAACGCCGAGGGCGTCTGCAAACGCAGCGAGGCGCGCAGGGGATGGTACGTCGCCTCCAAAAGCAGCGCGCCCTCCGGGAGAGCGGCCCGGTCGAAGCGCTCCGGCTCCTCGCCGCGCATCCAGGCTTCGGCCAGAGCCATATCCTGGGGATGCTGCTCCACCCAGACGGGGAAATAGCTGCTTTCGGGGTCAATCCCGATCCAGCCGGCGCTCTCGAAAGCGTAAACGTCGCTCAAATCCGGGTAAGGCTCCATCGGGCAAAAGCCCTTGGGCGGGTACATATCGGGGAAAGCCACCACGACCAGCCACGCAACGACGGCCAGAAAGACCAGGCGCGAGCCAAAGCCCCAGAAACGTGCAAGCGGCAACGAAATACGGGCAACCCGGTCACCGGCGCCGTCCTCCGCGAAAGCCGCAGCGCCGAGCAGAGCGACCGGCAGCAACGCGCGGCCCACCAGTCGCCAGGGGAACTGCACAAACGAGAGCAGCGGGAATGCGTCCCAGAGGCGGAGAGAAGTCGAAGTGCTCAGCAAAAGATAGCCGCCGGCGACCAGGGCGAAAAAGAGCAGCGAAAGGCTGCGTTCGAGCGCAACCCGCTCGTCCCCAACCAAAGCGCGCCCCTGCCGGCGAACGGAAGCAAGAACAACGCCACTGCGCCATAATCCAAGGCCCAGCCCGGCAAGCGCCAACACCCAGCGCGCAAGCCCAAGCGGCGCCGTCATCGGCGAATTGAGATAGTCGGGATCGTAAGGCGCGAGGCCGGAAAATAGCAGCTCTTTCCAGGTCGCGAAGTTGTAGTGGAAATCGTTGTTGCGGGTGGTTCGCGAAAGGTGCAACTGCACCGTGTCCTGCTCCAGAAGCGCCGGCAGCAGAAACCACACCGACAAGAGCAACGCCAGCGCCACCGCCGCAAAAGCCCAGGGCCAGGCTTTACGATCGCGGTAGAGGTACGCCAGCAAAAGGACATAACCGCCCAGAAACGGGGCAAAAATCAGCGAAGAAATGTTGTGGCTTAGAAAGAGCGCAGTCAGCAACGCCACCGAGGTCACAAAAAAGCGAAAACCGCCGCCAACGATCAACCGGCGAAAGCTCCACAACAACCAGGGCAACAATGCCAGGGCGATAGACTCGGTCATATTGCCGCGCCGCATCACGTCCAGCAGCAAATAGGGACCCAGACCGTAGCCGATCCCCGCCACCCATCCCGCCCGGGCGCCAAACAGATCGCGCGCCAAAAGGTAAGCGCCCCAGGCTGATGCGAGCAAACAGCCGGTGTAGATCAACCCCAGCACCAACGGCAACGGCAAACCGATCAGATAAAAAAGCTCGCCCAGCAGATACGGCAACGGCTCGCGGAAATTGAAAAAGGGGTAGCCGTAGCCGAGCGCCAGATTAGGGACCCAACGCGAGAAGAGCCACCCGTGGTTGAGCGCAGCGCGCATCACCGTGATGCGGTAATAATGCCAGATATTGTCGTGGGTGCAGGGCAGCCCGTCGCCGCGCAGCAACGTCAAACACGCCGGGAGCAACAAAAGCAACAGAATTAGAGGAACGAGTCCATGCTTTGCCTTCATCGGCAAGATTGTACCATAAAAACGACCGGACGGCGCAAAATCCTGCCCCCACTGTAGAGACGCAATATATTGCGTCTTCCGCAGAGAGGTGCAATATATTGCGTCTTCCGCAGAGAGACGCAATATATTGCGTCTCTACGGGTTGCGCAAGGATTCCCGGTAGACGTAAAGGATGCGTTGGCCGACGGTAAACCAGACCAGCGCCGTCATGATCCACAACATCGGGCGGACCCAGCCGAACATCAGGCAGATGCCCAACATCAGAATGCGCTCCATGCGTGTGAAAATCCCCACTTTGCAGGCGTACCCTACCCCTTCGGCGCGGGCGCGGATGTAGCTGACCATCAGCGATCCCAGCAGGCACAGCAAAATCAGGGAAGATTCCAGATAAAGCGACTGCGGCGCCGCCCACACCAGCAATCCCCAAAACAGCGCGCCCTCGGAAATGCGGTCCAGGGTGGAATCGAGAAACGCGCCAAAGCGCGTCTTTCGATCTGAGAACCGCGCCAGCGCCCCGTCCAGGCCATCCACCGCCGAGGTAAACAGCAGCAGCAAGCCGCCCAACTGCAAGCGCCCCGTCGCAATCACCACCCCGACCCCGACCGTCAACAACATTCCCAGAATGGTCACAGTGTTGGGATGCAGCCCCAGACGATTCAAAAAACGCGCCACCGGCGTCGTCACCACCACGGCCTGCGCGCGCACCCAATCGGTCAACGTCTCGTATTCACCACTCTTAAAGCCTGACATAAGTCCCCCCTTAAAGATAGTCTCAAGTCGGAAAGTCGAAAGTCGGAAAGTTTCAAGTTGAAAGTTTCAAGTTAGAAAGTTGGTATGCGAATCAGCGGTCACCAAATCATGAATCATGGAAATAAGTTCTTCACGTTTCACGTTTCACGTTTCACGTTTCACGTCTACCTCATTCGTCCCCAACGGCAATTTCAGCAAGGTTTCCAGGTCGGCAACCAGGTCGCGAAAAGCTTCCGGGCGCAGATAATACCAGGCTTCGCGCCCCGTCCGCCGGACGTCCACAAAGCCGGCGAGCTGAAGCTGGCTCAGGTGCCACGAAAGCAAGGGCTGGCTCACCCGCAGATGCAGCTCAAGATCGCGCACGTTCGACTCGGCATCGGCCAACGCCGCCAGAATGCGCAGCCGCAAAGCCGAGCGCAAAGCCTTGAGCGCATGCGCGCGACGCTGAATTTCCTCCTCGGTCCAATCCGTATACGCTGCCATTTCCAATCCATAAATAAAAATTTATAGGTTTTTCGTATCGTAACGGAAATAGCGGATTTTGTCAATGAGCAAACACAAAACAAGCCTTGCGATTTCGCGTCCTTTGCACTACAATGCCGGATGTCCTTTCAACCCTGGACTTGAGATTCGCTCGAAAACAGGCCGCTAACGCGACAGGTTAAAGGCGGGTATTTTTGCGGACGGGGTACCGTCCGCAAAAATACC
>DAOUFX010000039.1:0-8500 GCA_034429675.1 Anaerolineae bacterium
ACCCGCCCGCGCAAACACTTCCTTATACCTCTGGTTTGACTTTGGACCTTCGACTATGCTACCGGCCACACATACGACGCCTGCTTCGGGAACAGCGCATCTAGCAGCAGGCGCGGTTCGAGCCGGCCTCCGCAGTCCGGGAAAGCTGCCATCAGTTCTGCCATTGAATGGTAGCCGAACACCAGTTGCAGGAACGTCAGCGACGGGAACTCGGTAGATGACTCGGTGTTGGCCGGTTCCCAGGGCTGCACTTCTGCCAGCCGTCCTTTCTCGAAGGTGACATGCAGGCCGCTGCGATAGAAATTCAGCCACAACTCGCCGGAATACCCCGCCATCACCGAGCGCGCCAGGCGCTCTTCCAGCACCGGCGCAATGAGCTTCAGGAATCCCGGCAGGTCGGGGATGCGCACATACCAGCTGTACGGCTTGCGGTATTGCGGCAGCCATTCCTGCGATACGATCGGGTAACACGGGTGTTCGCGGCCCATCAAGAAGATCAGCCGTTCGAAGGGCGTGTCGGTGTCCGACTTGTGGTAGGTCCCGTAAGTAGCCCCCACCGTTTTGAGGTAGCGCATGACGCACGGCGTCACTTCCCACCACGAAACACCCGGATCGAGTTCGTACACCCACAGCGATTGGGTGTTGCCCCAGCGGACGTTGGGGTGCGCCAGATAGCCCACCGGCGTGTTTTCTGCGTCGGCGATGATGCCCACCTGTATTCCCACGCCGCTTTCAGGCGAGCGTCCTTCCATCTCGTACCGCCACATCGCCGCATCGCGCATACAGTGGATCAGGTGGCGTTTGGCCGCGTGCGCATCCACAGTTTGCAAGAAAGGGATGTCCTTCGGCGTCGCCGGGCGCACCGTGTAGGGCTCGGCGGTATCTTCCTTCAAGGATGGGACACTGAACAGCGGTCCGGCGTATCCGCCGTGCATGTCCAGCGCCATCTCGTAGCCGAACTGGCGGTAGTAGTACGGGATGCCGGTGATGCCCTGCATCTTGTCCCCGCGCTCCTCGCTCCAGCGATGCAACACCTCGAACTGGGCCCGGACCAGGCCGCGATTGCGGTAGTCGGGGTGCGTTCCCACCAGCTCCGGGCGACCCACCGGAATTTCGACGCCGCCATACGACCACGTCTGGGCGATCAGGTTGGTGCTGGAGACGATCCGGCCGGCGGCGGTGTCTTCCACCACCAGGAAGTCCTCCGGCTTGAACGTCGGATGGGGCTTGAGCAGTAGATCGCGCGTCCAGACTGCGACGCCTTCGTCGGACTCGTCCCAGCCGAAGTCGCTGTGGACGTGGCCGTTGAATTCGGCCAGGGCGTCGGCGTCTGCCGCCGTTGCCGAGCGTAAGATCAAATGGTTGCCTAAATCGCGAATGATGTTGTTGTTCATAGTGGCTCCTTGAAAAACGGTGATTGGGTGATTGGGGGATTAGGGGATTGGGGAATTAGGGCATTCTTCCCTAGTCCCTTAGTCCCCCAATCCCCAATCCCCAATCCCTAATTCCCTGCTAGTGTTTCTAATGCGCGCGCCAGCACGGCGATGCCTTTGAGAAACTCGCCGGCGGCGATGTGCTCGTTCGGTGTATGATCCAACGACGAGTCGCCCGGCCCGTAGGCCACGATGGGGCATTCCCACACTGGGCCGACGGTGTTCATGTCCGAGGTGCCGGTCTTGAGCTTGAACGAGGGCTTGCCGCCCTCGGCGCGGATGGCGCGCAACAGCGCGCGCACCGGCGGCGTGTTCTTGTCCGACTGGTACGCCGGGTCGCTGCCGCGGAAGGTGAGCCGGGCGCCTTCGGTCAACGGGGCGGCGTTGGCCCACACCTCCATTTTCTCTTGCAAGTCGTCCGCATCGAAATCGGGCGGCAGGCGCGCCACAATCGCCATTTCGACGTGATCGTTCAGGCCGTCGCTGTACGTTTGCAGACCGCGCAACGCGGGGTCGAGTGTGTGGAAGCGCCCCCGTTTCCCCTGTAACGCGGCTTCTTGATTAAAGGCGCCGGCATAACGCCGCACGCTGTTCCAGAACTTGACGGCGTGTTCCGCCGGTCCGGCGAATTCACCGGCGCTGTGGCCGCCGGGCTGGATGAGGTGGTAATCCATCACCAGCAGGCCCTTGTAACCCAACGTGATGCAATCCCAGGCGCTCGGCTCGCCGATGATGGCGCAGGTGGGCGCCGGCATCGTCTGCGCCAGGTAGTGCCCGCCCCAGCCCTGCGATTCCTCTTCCACCGCGCCGATGACCGTGATCCGGGCACCGTTCAGTTTGGCGATCGTCTGCGCCGCCGCCAGCACGAACGCCGCCAGCGGGCCTTTCGCGTCCACCGCGCCGCGCCCGTAGAGCACGCTGTCCTCCCAGCGCACCGGGATGAAGCCCGGCACCGTGTCCATGTGCCCCAACAGCACGATGTTGCGCTCCGCGTTCGGATCGCCCACCGTCCCGACGACGTTGCCGGCCTCGTCGCGATGCGCCACAAACCCCATTTTGCGCATCTGCATCATCAGATACTCGGCAAAAACGTCCTCGCCGCCCGATGGGCTGGGGATGGCGAGGAGCTTTTCTAAGAATTCCAGTTCGTTCATTAGCTCACTCAGTCTTTCTCCATATAGAGTTGTAACTATACAGGCGCATTAAGATTTCACCGCAGAGGTCGCAGAGACCGCAAAGATTTCTCATATTTTCTTTGCGCTCTCAGCGTTCTCAGCGGTAAGAAGCGCTTCCCTGTATAGTTACTCAAAATTTCTTGAATCGCACCGTGTACATCCAGAAGTTCCCCAACACCGCCTCCACCAACAACCCGGCCTGCGTTCCCTGTTTGATCGTCGTGCTGATGAACGGGTAGTCCGGGTCCACCAGCCATTCGGTGACGGCGAGCAGTCCGCCCGGTTTGAGCACGCGCCGTATCTCGGCCAGCGCGCGGTCACGTTCATCCATCTCTTGCAGCGCAATGATCAGGTACACCAGATCGAAGGTCCCTTCTTCAAAAGGCAGGTCGTAGGCGCTGCCTTCGCGCACGCTGACGTTGTGAATGTCCTGGTTCTCCGGTTGGGCGAGCTTCGCTGTGATCTGCGCCAGCATCGCCGGCTGGATGTCCAACGCCGTCACTTCGCCCTCTGCCCCCACGGCGCGTGCTACAAAGGTGGTGTACGCCCCGCTGCCGCAGCCGATTTCGAGCACTTTCATGCCCGGACGGATGCCGCTGCGTTCGATGATCTGGTCCGGCGGCTGCACGGCCCGGCGGAAATCGCTGTCGAGGATGCGACCGAAAACCGGCGGGACCGGGAACCGCCAGGTCTTGCGAACCCAACGCAGGAGCAATTGGTAAATGAAGTATCCAAACAGAACATTAAAAACAGTGCGCAATGGAGATTTTGAGTCTTTCACAGCTATCTTTCCTTTCAGAGTTTTTTAAACCGTACTGTGTACGTCCACCAATTGCCCAATGCCGCCTCGACCAGCAAGCCGGCCTGCGTTCCCTCTTTGACGGTGGTGCTCATAAACGGATAGTCCGGATCGAAAATCCATTCGGTGATGGCGAGAATGCCTCCCGGCTTGAGCACGCGCCGTACTTCGGCCAGCGTCCGGGCGCGATCCGGGATTTCCTGGAAGACGGTGATCATATACACCAGATCGAGCGTGTTGTCCTCAAACGGCAGCTCGTAGGCGCTGGCTTCGTGCAGGGTGATGTTGTGGATGTCCTGGTTCTCCGGTTTGGCCAGCTTGGCCGCGATTTGCGCCAGCATTTCCGGCTGAATGTCCAGCGCCGCCACCGAGCCCTCCGGGCCGACGGCGCGCGCAAAGAACGGCGTGTACGCGCCGCTGCCGCAGCCGACTTCGAGCGCTTTCATCCCCGGCTTCGCGCCGCTGCGCGCCACCACCTGCTCCGGCGGCTGCAACGCCCGGCGGTAGTCGCTGTCGAGAAAGAAGCCGATAAACGCCGGCGCCGGGAAGTGCCACACCTTACGGGCAACACGAATGATGATTTGCCAGAGGGCGAAGATGCCCACGGCGTTTAGCAGAGTACGTGGAAATGATTTGGATTTGTTCATGGTTTAACCTCGAAACGGAGTTTCACGATGTTTGCACTTTTCAGAAGAAACCGGGTTTCTTACACATTCATGAACCGTATCTTGCGCCAGAAATCTGATCAGCATTGGCCAGAAACCCGGTTTCTATGCGTAATATGAAAACGGCAAAGGTCGTAGGTGTTTATTTGTACTGGTCTTTGATTCGTTCTCGCAGTTTTTGAATGACTTCCATATTGAGCGACCGCTCAGGATAGGCCGATTCACGCTCGTCCAACACTGCGCGCACTTCCTCAATGGGCGCTTGCCCCAGGGTTTGCAGCAGCGCGGTGTAAGCCCTTTTCTGCTGTTGGACGGCTGTTTCCGACAATTCTGAAGTTACATAGTTCATAAGCACCTCTGAAAATAGCCACAGAGAGAACACAGAAGTCACAGAGAAATATGAAGAAAAACTCCGTGATCCCGGTGACTCCGTGGTGAAATTCTCAGCCAACCGCTTTTCGTCTTTGTTGGCGCGGTTACTCTATGAGAATCCCTTATAACACTATTGCCCGTGGCGCGCAAGCTAGAGCGCCCGCACCGGCAATTTCCCGGCCCGCAGGAAGCGGATGGCGGCGACGGTGGCGCGCAGCGACACCAGCGTGGTGACGTAGGGCACGTGGTGATCCAGCGCTGCGACACGGATGCGCTGGCCCACGCTGCGCGGCCCGGCGACCGGCAATGGCACGCCGCGAAATTCCGCCGCATCCGGCAGCGGGAACACCGGCGTGGGATGCCCTTCGCCGCCGGACGACGTCTCACCGGATGAGGGGGTGTTGACCACCAGGTGGATGCGCCCCTGCGCGATCACGTCCACGCAGTCCGGGCGTCCCTCGCCGACTTTGGGCGCGATCTTGGTCGGGATGCCCATCGCTTGCAGCGCCCGCGCCGTGCCGCGCGTGGCGACGATCTCGAAGCCCATGTCGTGCAGCTGGCCTACCAGCGCGATGCCCTCGCGCTTGTCGGCGTCGGAAAGGCTCACCAGGATGGCGCCGCTCGTCGGCAGGCGATTGCCCGCCGCGATCTGGGACTTGGCGAACGCTTCCGCGAAGTTGTCGCCGAAGCTCATCACCTCGCCGGTCGAGCGCATCTCCGGCCCCAACAGCGCGTCGCTCCCCGGGAACCGCCGGAACGGCAGTACGACCTCTTTGACCGAGACCGTGGCGGGCCAGGGGGTGGGGAGAATTTTGGATTTTAGATTTTGGATGGTGGATTCGTGAAACGTGAAACGTGAAACGTGATCTGTAATCCGTGATTCGGCTTCTCCCCGCTTTGTCGCTTCGTCGCTCTGCCCATTCGTGTATTCGTGCCCTATTCGTGGATGGCCTTCTTCGCCGCCCCGCTGCCCCGCTGACTCGCCGCCCCGCTGATTCGCTGATTCGCTGATTCGCTGATTCGCAAGCTCTTGATTCATGATTCTTGATTCATGATTCTTCCCCCGCATCTCGCCATTCGCCGTTCGCCACTCATACCCCGCCAACAAATCCCGCAGCTTCCGTCCCACCAGGATTTTGGCCGCGATTTTGGCCAGGGGGATGCCGATGGCTTTGCTGACGAAGGGGACGGTACGCGAGGCGCGGGGATTGGCCTCCAGGATGTAGAGCTGGTCGCCTTTGACCGCCATCTGGAGGTTGACCAGGCCGCGCGCGCCCATCGCCAGCACCAGCTTCGCGGCGGCCTCTTCGATGCGCGCCGTCATGCGGTCGGAGAGGCTGGCCGGCGGCAGCACGCACGCCGAGTCGCCCGAATGGACGCCGGCTTCTTCGATTTGCTCCATCAGCCCGGCCACCCACACGTCCTCGCCGTCGCTGAGGATGTCCACGTCCAGCTCCAGCGCGTTCTCCAGGAAGCGGTCAATCAGCACCGGGTACCCCTCGGAGACGCGCGCCGCTTCCAGCACGAAGCGCTCCAGCTCGCTGGCGGAGTCGGCGATTTCCATCGCGCGCCCGCCCAGGACGTAGCTGGGACGCACCAGCACCGGGTAGCCCACCTTTTCGGCGACGACCAGCGCTTCGGGCACGGTGGTGGCCATACCGTAGGGCGGGCTCTTCAGGCCGAGCTGTTCCAGCAGCGCGCCGAACTCCTCGCGGTTCTCGGCCAGCTCGATGGCTTCGAAGCGCATGCCCAGCAGCGGCACGCCCTGCTTGACCAGCGAGCGCGCCAGCTTGAGCGGCGTCTGCCCGCCGAAACCCACCACGATCCCCACCGGTTTCTCGTTTTCGATGATCGTCTGCACGTCCTCCAGCGTCAGCGGCTCGAAATACAGCCGGTCGGAGGTGTCGTAGTCGGTGGAGACCGTTTCCGGGTTCGAGTTGACCATGATCACCTCGTAGCCTTCTTCTTGCAGCGCCCAGGCCGCGTGGACGTTGGCGTAGTCGAACTCGATGCCCTGCCCGATGCGGTTCGGCCCCGATCCCAAAATGATGACCTTGGGGCGTTCCGACGGCGTCGCCTCGTTCTCGCTGCCGCCGTAGGTCGAGTAGAAATAGGGCGTGGCGGCCTCGAATTCCGCCGCGCAGGTGTCCACCATCTTGTAGACCGGCCACACACCCAGGTCGGCGCGGCGTTGGCGCACCTCGTCCACGCTGCGCTTGAAGATGTCGGCGATCTCCCGGTCGGACATCCCCAGCGTCTTGCCCTCGCGCAGCAGATCGGCGTCCAGCGCTTCCCACGGCGTGGCGTACAGGCGCTTCTCGTAACCGATGAAGCGCTCCAGCTCGCTGAGGAACCAGCGATCAATGCCGGTGATCTCGTTGATCTCGTCCACGGTGAATCCGCCGCGCATTGCGGCGAACACGTAGGCCAGCCGCTCCGGCGTGGCGTTCGCCAGGTACTCGCGGATGTGGTCGAAGTCCAGCCTCGGCGTGGCGTCCAGCTCCATCGAGCGCAGCGCCTTGCCGAGCGCCTCCTTGAATGTCCGCCCGATCGCCATCGCCTCGCCCACCGATTTCATCTGCGTGTTGAGACGTGGGTCGGCGCCGGGGAATTTCTCCAACTGGAAGCGTGGAATCTTCACCACCACGTAATCCAGCGTCGGCTCGAAGGCCGCGGTCGTGCGGCGGGTGATGTCGTTGGGGATTTCGTCCAGGCGGAACCCCACGGCCAGCAGCGCCGCGACCTTGGCGATGGGGTAGCCGGTGGCCTTCGACGCCAGCGCCGACGAGCGGCTGACGCGCGGGTTCATCTCGATGACCACCATCCGCCCGTCCGCCGGATTGACCGCGAACTGGATGTTGGAGCCGCCCGTGTCCACGCCGATGGCGCGCAGCACCGCGATCGAAGCGTCGCGCATGCGCTGGTACTCGCGGTCGGTGAGCGTCTGCGCCGGCGCCACCGTGATCGAGTCGCCGGTGTGGACGCCCATCGGGTCGAGGTTCTCGATGGAGCAGACGATGAGGGCGTTGTCCGCGTTGTCGCGCATTACCTCCATCTCGTACTCCTTCCAGCCGATGACCGACTCTTCGAGCAGCACCGTCGCCGTGGGGCTCTCGATGAGCGCCTGGGCGACGATCGCGGTCAGTTCGGCGGCGTTGTAGGCGATGCCGCCGCCCGTCCCGCCGAGCGTAAAGCTGGGGCGGGCGATCAGCGGATAGCCCAGCTCGTCGGCGGTCTCCATCGCCTCGCGCAGGCTGCCGACCTGCCGGCTGCGCGGCGTCTCCAGGCCGATGCCGGCCATCGTCTCCTTGAAGAGCGCGCGGTCTTCGGCCAGCTGGATCGCCCTGAACGGCGCGCCGATCAACTCGACGCCGTACATTTCCAGTACCCCATTCTCGGACAGCGCCACTGCCAGATTGAGCGCCGTCTGCCCGCCGAGCGTCGGCAACAGCGCGTCGGGCCGCTCTTGCGCGATGATCGCCTCCACGAACTCCGGCGTCAGCGGCTCGATGTAGACCGCGTCCGAAAGCTCCGGGTCCGTCATAATCGTCGCCGAGTTGGAGTTGACGACCACCAGCTGGTACCCGGCCTTGCGCAGCGCCTTGAGCGCCTGCGTGCCGGAATAGTCAAATTCGGCGGCCTGCCCGATCACGATGGGGCCGGAGCCGAGGATCAGAATTTTTTTGATGTCGGTACGTTTGGGCATAATATCTCCTGAAACGTGAAACGTGAAACGTGAAACGTGAAACGTGATGTCCGGTTTGCCTGGAGTCACGCTTCCGATTGGGTTTGTGGCCACGGCGATAAATCGCCGTTCTACGAGCCCACGCCCCGTAAACGGGGCTTCCGGAAGCCCGCTTCAGCGGGCGTGGTTCCGTTGCGCGGGCGTTGACGCCCGCGTGTGGGCGGCGAACCCACTTGCCGAATTAAAATGTCAATCTGCATTCGCCACGGCGATAAATCGCCGTTCTACAGGCTCACGCCCCGTAAACGGGGCTTCCGGAAGCCCGCTTCAGCGGGCGTGGTTCCGTTGCGCGGGCGTTGACGCCCGCGCAC
>DAOUFX010000040.1:0-6813 GCA_034429675.1 Anaerolineae bacterium
CCCCGCCCGCGCAAAACCTTCCGTTAACCCTCCGCGTGAGCGGGTCATTTTCAAAGGAGCACAATGGAAAGCAAAACCAAAAACAAGAAAACGCGAGAACAAATCGAAAGCATGGCGCTCCGGGCCTTCAACGGCGTGGGACTCGCCGCGGGCGAAGACGCCGTCGTTGAGCTAAAAGAAGGCTGGTACAACGTAGCGTACAACGTCCGGCTGGCCGACGGCCGGGAGGTCATCCTCAAGATCGCGCCGCCGCAAGACGCCGAGGTTATGACCTACGAAAAAGACATCATGGAAACTGAAGTCGCCACCATGCGCCTGGTCCGTGAAAATCCGGCCATCCCGACGCCCGAAATCTACTTCTTCGATCAGACCATGGAGCTGTGCGATTCGGCCTACTTCTTTATGGAGAAACTGAGCGGGGACAACTATACACACGCGAAAGACACCCTGCCCCCGGAAACTCAGGCAGACCTTGAATTTCAAACCGGTGAGATTGTGCGCGAGATCAATGGGTTTACCGGCGACTATTTCGGATATCCGGGTAATCCCGATTTGCGCGGCGCCACCTGGAAGTCGGCCTTCCTGAAAATTATGGAGTCCCTTCTGGAAGATGGCCGCAGGAAAACCGTTGAGTATGGCCACGGTTACGACGAAATTCGCGCCGCCATCCAAAAGCACGCCCCGGCGCTGGACGAGATAACCACACCCCGCCTGGTACACTGGGATGCCTGGTACTCCAATGTCTTCGTCAAAGACGGCCGGGTTACCGGCATCCTCGACTTCGAGAGGGCGCTGTGGGCCGATCCATTGATGGAGGCGCAATTCAGGCCGTTCTCCGGCGAGGGCATCAGCGACAGCCTGCGCGGTTACGGAAAAACCACGTTCACCTTTGCGGAGGATCAGCGCAATCACTTGTACACGCTACACCTCGCCCTGGTGATGTACACGGAATGTTTCTACCGGAACTACGACAGCGATTTCGCCTTCAACCTTGCCAAACAATTGCTGGACGCCACGATGGATTGGCTGAAAAGCAACTAAGCGCTTATGACCGTCTCCTCCAAAGTCGAACGCCTGAGCACGGAGAAAATCTGGAAGTTGCTGCTGGAAATGTCCTCCCAGACCACTTTTTCACTGCTGGTCTACGCCATCTACAGCATCACCGACACCTACTTCCTCTCTGTGGGCATCAATTCGCTGGCCGCCGCCGGCGCTTCGATCATCTCGCCGGTGCTGATTGCGCTCGGAGGCGTCGCCACCATCGTCGGAGTCGGCGGCGCCTCCGTGGTCTCCCGGGCGCTTGGCGAGAAAAATGTCGAGAAGGCGTCGCGGACCGTGGCCAACACCTTCCTGATCTTCTGGGCCGCGGCGATCACCATCACAATTGTCGGCACGCTGTTCATCAAACCGATCGTCTACCTGCTCGGGGCCACCGAAAACATCGCGCCCTATGCCATCACCTACGGCCGGATCATCTTCCTGGGCGCGCTCACCAGCACCGGCTATTCGGCAATCATCCGGGCGGACGGCAACGCCCGCTTCTCGACCGCCATCTGGGTCATCCCGGTCACCGCCAACGCCGTGTTGTGCTGGCTCTTCATCATCGTCTTGCGGCTGGGCGTTGGCGGGGCCGGCATGGCGACCGTCATGGGCCAGGCCATCTCCGCCGGGATGAGCGTCTACTTCTTCTTTTTCCGCCCCAACCGGTCCTACCGGATCAACGACGCCAGTTTCAAGCCCGACAAAACCATCATCGGCGAAATCCTGATGATCGGATTGCCCTCTTTCCTCAAAAGCCTCAGCGCCAGCCTGATCGTCATCATCACCAACAATCTGCTCAAGGTGATGGGCGGCGACAGCGCCCTGGGCGTCTTCGCCATCGTCAACCGCCTTTACGCCTCCCTGAGCATGCCCCAGACCGGCATCGTCCAGGGCATGCAGCCGCTGGTGGGATACAACTTCGGGCAGAAGCGCTTCGACAGAGTCAGGCAGACCATCACACTGTCCCTGGGCGCAACCCTCGTCTACGGAATCCTTGCCTGTAGTATCTGTTTGCTGATCCCGGCCACTCTCATCGCCCTGCTCTCCAAAGAAAGCGCCATCATCGCCGAAGGTCAAATAGCTTTGCGGCTGCTGGCGCTATCCTATCCCCTGAGTGGCGTGGCGATCATGGCGGCGGCGTATTTTCAAGCGGTCGGCAAAGCGAAGGAAGCGCTGATGCTTACACTCGGCGGCGCCCTTCTCGTCAAACTGCCGGTTCTGCTGCTGGCCTCCCGCTGGTTCGCCCTGAACGGCATCTGGGTTTCGGAAGCTATTTCGGAGTTGATTCTATGCGTGGTTGCCTTGATGTTGCTCAGAAATCGCCCCATCCAACGATCTTACGCCATCAACGCTTGAGCAGACACCGGGTTAAAACCCTGGCGCTAAACAGACGAAGCCCTTCGGGCTGAAGAAGCTTTGTAAGTACTTCCCGGCCCGAAGGGCCTCGTGTTTTTGGCCCTGTGGCTTTAGCCCTGGGTTCTGTGCGGACGACATGTTGCGAAACTCTAACGCCCGCTCCGTGCTGGAGCGGGCGTTTGCGTTATCTCACTGTAGCGGGGAACCCGAACAAGTTCGGGAATCCGACGCTAGAACTGTCGCAGCACCAACGGCAGGTAAACCTGATGGTCGAGCATCCCGATCAGGGCGGCCTGGCCGCTGAAGCGCGACAGGCTCGTCAGGCGCGCCGCGAGCAGATTGCCGGCGATGTCCAGGGTCTGGCTCTCGCCGCTTTGCACGCCCACCTCCTCCCAGTTCCCCGTCCAGCGGTACAGTTTGAACGTGCTCTCGTCGCGCCCCACCAGGTCGGCGTTGGCGTAACGGATCGTCGCCGAGATGGGCTTCTGGAGGCTGATGCCGCTCGCCAGCGCGCCGTCGTGGTAGAAATCCAGGTCAAACACTTCGCCGGCATAGTCCAGTGTGTTCAGCGGCAATTCGGTGGGAGCGAGAATGGGCGTCAGCACCAGATCCAGCGCCCCGGTCACGGTCCCGGCGGGCGCCTTGATGGTGTAAACCGAGCCGCGCCGCCCGACGTAGACCAGGGTCATGGCGCTGCCCGGCGTCACCGGCTGCGACACGGGCTGCGTCCAGTCGCCGCCGCTGCTCAGGCCGAGCACGCCGGTGATGTCGGGGGTGACGTTGAGCGCCGTCACGTGCACCGGATCGGCCGTGTCCCAGGTGGATTTCAGGTAATAGTACTGCGTCATAGCGCCGCACCCCAGGTTCTTCTTGAATTCCACTTTGTAGTCGCCCGGCCACAGTCCTTGGGTGAGATAGGTTCCATTCACGGTGGTGGCGGTATAAGCGATGGTCGCCGACATGGGGTCGGTGGCGCCCATCACGTACACGCCCACGTAAGGAGACGGTTCGCCGGTATCGGCGGTGACCACCTGGCCTGAAATATAGCCGCCCATCTGGATCACGTCATCGGCCGTGGTAACGTCAGGCGCCGTCACCGTGAGCGGGGTGGCTTCGGCCATGCCGCCTACGGTGTGGTAGAACTGTTGGGAGACGTAGGGGAAGAGCGAATCATTGATATCCACGGAAGCGACAAAGGCAAGAATGTAGTTGCTTGAAGGAAGGGCTGCCGTGGTATAGACGCCCGTCGCGTCCGTCATGCCGCCGGACAGGCCATAGAGTTGCTCGCCGTCGCTGGCGCGATAGACCCGCGTGACCATACCTTCGAGCGGCAAACCCGTGTCGGCGGACGTCAGCCGGCCCGAGATGCGCCCACCGCGCGTGAGCGCCGCATTGATGGTCGTCGCGTTCCCGCCGCTCACGCTGACGAGATCAGCGTCGGTCAGGTCCGCCACCTCGGTCAACAGGCTGAACTTGCCGTTGTGGTACTCGTCCAGGTAGTCGGACGAGTAGAGGGCCAGATCCCCGAATTCGATGAAATAGGAACCGGCCGGCAGCATCCCGGTGGTATACACTCCCGAAGCGTCCGTGCTGCCGTAGACGTCGGGCTGGGAGATATAGGCGTGATCCTCGTCGTACACCGTGATAAAATAGTCTTCCAGTTCATCGCCGGTATCACTCGCCGTCACCTTGCCGGTAATCCAGCCGCCGCGCGACAAAACCTGGTTGATCGTTTTGACTTCAGGCGCGGTGATGTGGATCGGATCGGCCAGGCTTTCGCGGTTGCGGGTGTCGTAGTACTGCCAGGCGTAGGCCGCCGAGGCGCCGTTTTTGTCAGGCGCAAACTGAAGCGTATGGTCGCCGGTGCGCAGTGCGGTGATCGTGTAGTAGCCGCTGGCGTTCGTCTGCCCCTCGACGAGGAACCCGTCCAAAAACAGCTTCACGGCGGGCAGGCTGGCGCCGCCGTCGGCGGCAGTGACCCGTCCGGTGATCACGCCGCCGCGATCCAGGTCTTCGTCCACCTGCTGCGTCGCGCCCAACGTCACGGTGATGGGATCACCGCACGGAGACGGTTGATCGTGGTAATATTCGCGCAGATAGAACGCGGCGTCGCCGCTCTCAAGGGGCTCGAACTCCGCGTAAACCACGCCGGACGTCAGGCCCGTGACGGTATACCGCCCCGAGGCGTCCGTCACCTCCGAATCAACCTGCGTCGCACACAGACCGCAATCATTCAGAGTCCACAACCGGACCCTCACGTCTGCCAGCGGCGCGTGCATATCGGCGGCGGTCACCACGCCCACCACCCGTCCCGCCCGACCGAGCGCCGCGTCGGCCGTCTGCACGGTGTTGAGCGCCACGGCCACCGGGTCGGCGTAGGCCAGCGTGGGCCGGTTGTTGTAATATTCGCCGGCGTAATCGCCGGCCGGTGGGTCGAAATGCAAATAGTAGGTCCCGGGAGCAAGATCGGAGATGGTATACACGCCGGAAGCATCGGTCTGAGCGCTGTCCACATAAGTGGAGTCGGGAGCCGTGCTGGTGTAAACCTCGACGGTGACGTCCAGCAACGGCGCACCGTTGTCCGCCACAGTCACGCGCCCGGTGATCAGCCCGTAAGCGTCGAGCGCGACGTCGGCGACCGTCAGCTGCCCCTCCGTCACCACCACCGCGTCGGCAGTGTCCAGGTCGAGCCGGTTGTTGTAAAACTCATCCAGCAATCCCGAACCGTAGTCCGGACTAAATTCGAGATAGTAGGTACCGGGAGTGACGTCGGCAAAGACATAGTCATCGTCGCCGCCCGTATGCACGTAATCCGCAAACGTGCCGCTCCGGTCCGAGTAGAGCGTGACGGCCACGTTTGTAACCGGCGAGCCGTCGCGGGCGGACGTCATACGCCCGGTGATCCCGGCCGAATGGAATTCATACGCGCCGATGTCGGGGACGCCAGTGCCGGGGTCGGGGCGCGGCAGGCCGTCCAGATCGGTCGTGACGCCAAGGTCAGCGCCGGCGTCAATGGCGGGCGAGCCCGCCAGCAGATGATAGTCGCCGGCGAGCGGGTTCACGAAGCGCGGGTCGGAGCCGTAGACGTTGGAGCTGCCCCCGCTGCACGTCCAGTCGCACAGAACATCGCTGCCGTTGCCGAAAAACAGGCTGGAGTTGTACGTCACCGTGCCCGTAATCTGCCGGATGCCGGTGGTATAGCTGGCAACGATCGTATTCATCAGATCCACCGTGCCATCCGCGACATAAATCCCGGCGCCGCCGTTCACGTCAGGGACGGCGATGGTCACGTGACGCAGCGATTGCGTTCCCGACAATCCCGCCAGATATAGCGCCCCGCCGCTGCCCGCGTTGTCCGCGAACAGATCGTTCACCGCATTCAGCCCCGCCCGCACGCGCAGCGCGCTTCCGCTGCCCGCCGTATTGTGCGCGAAAATGCTCTCGATCACGTCCACCTGCCGCTCCTCATTCCATTGCGAGAACCCGCCGCCGCTGGCCGCCGTGTTGCTGATAAAAGTCGTCCGGCGCAGGGTGATCGTATTGTTTACATTCAAACCGCCGCCATCAATGCCGGCCACATTGCGCTCGAACGTACTGTCGTAGATGCTGGCGTTGCCGGCCGCGGACATCGCCCCGCCGCCATGCCCACCTGCCGTGTTTGAAATCACCACAGTACGGGTCAAGGCGAGGTTGCCGTTCGCATAGATGCCGCCGCCGTGATTGACGGAGTCATTGGCCTCGACCCGGCTGTCCGTCAGTTCAACGCTACCGGTGCCGCCCTGGAACACACCGCCGCCATAGCCTGCGGCGTTGTCAACAATCCAGCACGAAAACATCCGGACGTCGCTGTTACTGGCCCAGATTCCGCCGCCGCCGTCGGACTGCCCGCCGGTCACTTGCAAGTTCTCAAAGCGGACCAGACAGTCCGTAACGGTGATCACGCGCTGTCCCGCCACCGCGTGGATGATGGTCGTGGCGCTACTCACGCCGGTGAGCGTAATGCTCTTGTTGATCGTCAGGCTTTCGTCGTAGCTGCCGGCGGAGATGCTCACCGTATCGCCGTCGCTGGCGGCGTCAATGGCGGCCTGGATCGTCGTGGTGACAGGAATCGTGGCCGCAGACAAGGCTGCCGGCGCATTGGCCAACGCCGACTTCCCCAGCGACAGCCCGGCGATAACCACCGGGACAAGCACAGCCAGGGCCATGAGACTTAGTCTTAACAGCAATGTTGACTTGGATTTCATATCTACCTCCTGTTTTTGTCCTAACGGATGGGCGCAAAGCGTCACCCATCCAACAATTTTTTGCATATCCCTAAGCTCCCCAGTATAGAACCACTCCAAACAAAGATGACTTTCAAGGAAACGTTTTAATGCAAAGGCGTAGAGACGCAAAATTTTGCGTCTTTCCCCGCGC
>DAOUFX010000041.1:0-4912 GCA_034429675.1 Anaerolineae bacterium
ACCCGCCCGCGCAAAACCCCCTTTTATATCTCTGACATGTAAACCGTGATTTTCATCCAACTGCGGGTGAACCGCAGGTTAATGATGAATTCCTCTAAAAATGGTGTTTAGCCTTTAGCTTTTAGCCGTTAGCCGGAGATAAGGGGGCGTTTTTCAAGCCGGGGTGCCGGCTCAGAAAAACACTTACCTTGCCTAAGGTTGCAACGTAGCAATGACCACAAGCCGGTGGGAATCCACGCCATAGGGGTGACACGTAATCAACGTCAGAACCGGCGTGCTGGTCGGGTCCATCACACTGACCTCGTCGGGGCGGATGATGCGCGTTTGCTCGACCACGTAACGGTAACGCTGAGTCTGGGTGTGCACGAAAATTTCGTCGCCTACTTTCATTTCCTGCAGATCGCGGAAGATTTCGCCGTAGATGTCGTTGTGCGCCGAGACCACGCAGTTGCCGCGCACGCCGGGGTTGGCGCTGCCGATGTGATGCCCGACCCCCTTCTTGAGCGCTTCCCAATCGTCGCCTTCGACCACCGGCGCATCCACGCCCAAGGACGGAATCACCACCCGCTGCGCCTGTTCCGGGCCCGGGGTCGGCGCCGGCATGGGCGTGATTTCTTCCACGAGCGAGCGCAAGTGGGCCGGAATCGGCGCCGGCGCGGAGCGCCGCTGCTCGTCCGGCGGGGTGTGCCCGCCCGGCAAGATGCCGATCACCCCGATCATAGGAGTCGGCGAGCCGGTAGGTGTGGCCATCTCCGCGCGGCTATCCTCGTTGACTTTCTGTATGGTCGAGAACAGTTGCATCACCAGCAGCACAACTCCCAACAACGCCACGATCTCGACCAGCAACAGCATCTTATCCCATATCCAACGCCAGCGAATCGGACGCCAGACGCGCTTGTGACCGGATTCGACCAGCGCGCTGTACTGGGACAAATCGCCGCTTTGCCGCGCCAATCCGGGGACCGGTCGCTCTTGCACGGACGGAGGCGTCGCGTGCAAAGGATCAAAGTGCGGAGCCGTCTTCTTGGCGCTCAGCCGCTTCAGGCGTTCCTGGCGCCGCTTGACCCGCAGCGCCTCCTCAAGCTCCTCGATGCTCAGTTCGTCAACGTAGCGATGATCCGTCACTTCTCTCCCACAGCGAACACCTCACGCTCAAAAAACCAGCGGAAAGGCGCCGTCGAAAAAAGCAGCCGGCGCGCCAGCCGGAACAGCGCGTTCTCCTGGCGGTGCTGCGGCGGCGTGCTGAGCCAGGATTTCACGTCGCCAAAACCGGCATCGCGCAGATAACGGCGCAAGCTCACCATAGACTGTTCGTTCACGTGGACGCGCAAATTTTCGGGGATGATGGCGCGGGGGTCCTTGGGATAACGCTGGCCCTGTCCCATCGCCAGACGCACCAGACGCACCAGAGGATAAGCGTAGCGATCGTACCAGACGTTGGGCGCCGTGTGAATGATGATGCGCCCGCCGGGCTTGAGCACCCGGCGCGCCTCCACCAGCGCCCGGCGCAACTCCTTGGGATAGAGGTGCTCCACAATGTCCAACATCAGGATGCGATCGAAAGTCGCCGCATCAAAGGGCAGGTACAGCGCCGAAGCGTGGTAAACGCCGATGGGTTGCCCGTCCGCTGGACGCTGCACCGCCACTTCGCGCGCAATGCCCCGTGACAGCCGCACCGCGACGGACGCATAGTCCAGCCCGTAAGCCTGAGCGCCCAACGCCGCGGTCTGGCGCAGCACCTCGCCGCGGCCGCAGCCCACGTCCAACACCCGCATCCCCGGCGCAATTCCGGCAACGGATAGCGCCTCGGCCAAGCGCCGCGAAAGATATTCCCCCTCGCTGGAAAGAAACTCTTGATAACCCTCACAAACACTCAGAAAATACTTCTCGTCGTACAGTACCGAAGGAACTACTCCAGAAGATTGTTTGTCCAACCGATCGCTCCTCGTCCCAATCCACTAATAGGCATTTGGGGAATGAAAAATCTGCAAAGCCGTTCGAATGATAATCTTAATGTCCAGCCACAAAGACCAGTTCTCAATGTACCAGAGGTCATACTTGGTGCGCTCCGCAATCGAAGTATCGCCGCGATAGCCGTTCACCGCCGCCCACCCGGTCAGTCCGGCCTTCTCGCGGTGGCGGTCCATATAGCGTGGAATACTGCGACGGAATTGCTCCACGTAGACCGGACGTTCCGGACGCGGGCCGACCAGGCTCATGTCGCCCAGCAGGACGTTGATGAACTGCGGCAGCTCGTCTATGTTGGTTTTGCGCATCAACGTGCCGATCTTTGTGCGGCGCGGGTCGTCCTGCGTTGTCCAACCGGGACCGTGTTTTTCCGCATCCGACCGCATCGAACGGAACTTCAGGATGGGAAAGGGATTGGCATCCAGCCCCATGCGCTCCTGAACATAAAAGACCGGCCCCGGCGACTCCAACTTAATCAGAATCGCAAACAACATCATCAGCGGCGAGAGAACCACCAGCGCAGCGGCGGAGCCGGCAATGTCCATCACCCGTTTCGCCACACGGCGCCAGCCGGTCATAGCGATCTCGTGCACCGTCAGAAGCGGCAATCCGCCCATCTCGCCGATGCTGACCGGTCCCGCCATAATCTGGAACAGATCGGGATACACCCGAATCGTCACCCGCCCGCGCTCGCACTCCGAAATGAGCCACAGAATATCACGGTGAGAAGTTTCTTCCGGCAACGCGATGATAACCTCATCGGCCTGGTGCTCCTCGATGATCTCACTCAGCCGGGTCGCCATCCCCACGACGGCGACGCCCAACAAAGAATCGCCATCGGATTCGCTCATGCCGACCACGCCGACTGCCGCGTACCCCAGTTCCGGCTTCCACAGCAACTTCTGCAAGATCATGCGCGCCACATCGCCGGTGCCCACAATCAGGGCCCGGCGGCGTCCCCACCCCGACAACACCAGGCGCTTGCGAAGCCAGGCGTTGAAAAGGCGTCCCAACATCACGTCGAGGATGGAAAAGACCCAGGCATAAACAATCATCACCCGCGAGTATTCCCGCCCGACGTAAAAATCGCGCAGGCTCAGCGACGCAAAAGCCACGCCGATCAGCGTCCCCAACGTCGCCGCTACCACAATGACGTAAAACTCGTCCACGCGCGAGTCCTGCGATGGCCGGTACAACCGGGCAAAGAAAAACACGCCGATCAGCGAAAATGTGTGGATCAGAAGCATGGGGACGTGCATAGAGAAAGAACTCATTTCCTGCGCCGGGTCTGGGAACGGCAAGGATTTGCGCACAATGTAGGCCAACGCAAAAGCCAGAGCCGCCATCAATAAATCGGTCAAAACCAGGCAGAAAACAAAAAACCAGTTCGCGCGCTCGGTCCGCATAGCTCACACCTCACCTTTAGCTAACCAATCATAGCCTGGGTATTCTAACACAGAGAAGCCATGCGGCAAGCAATTCCATATCAAGAAGAACATCACTTGGTTCATACACAGTTTACCTTTGACATTGCCATGTCCATCACATACCATGAAAACGCGACACTCAAGATACTCTGTTCACATCCGCTCACACACAAAAAAAAATCAGGAGGTCATGATGACAGTCCGTACCGATTCTTCGCAAAACCCTGTGCAATGGGAACGTTTCATGGCACAGCGCACCAAGAAAATGCAGAGCTCAACCATTCGCGAGCTGTTGAAAATCACCCAGCAAGCCGACGTAATTTCCTTCGCCGGGGGATTGCCGGCGGCGGAGTTTTTCCCGGTGCGTGAGATCGAAGAAGCGTGCAGTTATCTGCTGCACAACGAGCCCAAATGGGCGTTGCAATACAGCACCACCGAAGGCCATCTACCCTTGCGCGAATACATCGCCGAATCCATGCACAAATATGGCATTATGCATACCGCCGACAATATCCTCATCACCACCGGATCGCAGCAGGCGCTCGACCTGATCGGGAAGATTTTCATTGATCCGGGCGCCTACGTCGTCACCGGGCGCCCCACTTATCTGGGCGCCATCCAATCGTGGCGCGCCTACGAAGGCGAATTCGCCACCGTCCCGCTGGATGATGACGGCATGCAAGTTCATTTGATCGAAGAGATCGTGCAAAAAGTCGCCGTACGCTTCATCTACATCCTGCCCAACTTCCACAACCCCGCCGGAACAACGCTGCCGCAGGAACGGCGCGAGCAGCTGGTAGAAATCGCCCGCAAACACGATCTCATCATCATTGAAGACGATCCCTACGGCGCCTTGCGCTACGAAGGCGAGGATCTGGCGCCGATCGCGGCGCTGGCGCCCGAACGCACGATCTACCTGGGAACCTTCTCCAAGACACTGACGCCGGGCCTGCGCATCGGCTGGATCACCGCGCCCGCCGAGATCGCCTATCGCCTGGTGCAGGCCAAGCAAGGCGCCGACCTGCATTCCAGCACCTTCGATCAAATGATCGCCAACGACATCGCACAACGCGGCATCCTCAAAATGCACGTGCGCCGCCTGCGCCAGGTCTACAAGGAGCGCCGCGACACCATGCTGGACAGCCTTAGCGAATTCTGGCCCGAAGAGTGCAGCTGGACTCGCCCGCAGGGCGGACTATTTCTGTGGGCCAGGGCGCCGGAGGCCATTAACACCCAGGAGTTTATGCCCAAAGCCATCGCCAAAAAGGTGGCCTTCGTCCCCGGCGTGCACTTCTTTCCCTACGCCGACGGCGGGTTCAACGCCATGCGATTGAACTTTTCCAACGCGCAACCCGATCTCATTGTCGAAGGAATTCGCCGGTTGGGATGGGCTTTCAAAGAGGAGCTCACCCGGCACTAGGCGAAACATCCAGTTCTTGACACCGTCAGGGTCAATGCTATACTGCCCGAAGTTTCGCAAAGGTATCTTCTCAAAATCTTGGGGGTGGGGGTTTGGG
>DAOUFX010000042.1:0-2914 GCA_034429675.1 Anaerolineae bacterium
TAGGCCCGCCCCCCAACCCTCACCCCTTCCCGTTTTATTGAGATGATACTTATATTCTCTATTGTACACGAAAGAGAAAGTTTGTGCAATGGCGCGATGACTATGAGCTATATTTTGAAATTTAACTAACAATTGCCGCACGTTTTATCAGCTTGGTTTGTGATGAGGCTACTCATTTCTGAGACGGCGCCGTAAAACTACAACAGTCCCAGTTCACGAGCGCGGGCAACGGCCTGAGTGCGGCTATGAACGCCCAATTTCCCAAAAAGGTTATTGATGTGACGTTTGACGGTCCCCACCGTGATAAACAATCGTCCGGCTATCTCGCGGTTGGCAGAACCAGCGGCAAGCAGATGCAAGACCTCCAGTTCGCGCTCGCTCAGGGGCTCAAGCAACCCTGGCGTTGGCGGTAAAGCGGCCACAATCTGTCCGGCGGCCAACAGAAGCCGCTCCACAAAGCGCGGCGCGATGTTCTGGACGCCCGGCAACAGCGGCAACACCACATCTTCATCCAGAAATGCGCGCACATACTCTTGAGACGCCGCGCGTTGAAGCGCCTGCGACAGATACTCTCGCGTCGCGCGGGCGTCACCCAGCCGGTCTGCGGTGATTGCGAGCAAGACGTGAGTGGTAATCAGCCAGCGATAAAGCCGGTGCGATTCGGAAAAGCTCTCCAATCGCAGCAACCAGCGCCGCGCTTCCGGCAGGCATCCCTGGGCCAACAATAGCCGCGCATAGGCCAGATGGCGCTCCATGTGAACCGGTTCGAGCGCATCATCGGGCGTGAGATTTGCCTCTTCAGCCCAACGCAGCGCAAATTCCAGATCGCCCTGTCGCAGGTGCAAATTGACTTCACCAGCACTGAACCAATCGGCATCGGTGTAACCGGTCTGCTGCGCCAGGCGATAGGCCGCGCGCAGCGCTTCCAACGCCGTCTCCTTTTCGCCGCACAGATACAGCGTAGGCGCAGCGATTCCCCGGATAAAGACAAGATCGTCGTCGTCCAGGGCCAGCTGTCCACCGGAGGCAAGGCTTTTTTGGTAGCAGGCGTAAGCCAGGTCGAGCTGGTTGGACTCGTAATACAACAATCCCAGTCGGACGAACAACAACCCCGCCACCGGCGAGATGTTGCCGGCGCCATCTGTGTATTCTTCAATGGCCCGCCGGCAGAAAGCCAGCGCTTCCAGGCGTTGGCCGTAGTTGTTGAGGGCCAACACCAGCGAGATTTCGACCATGGCGATCACAAAGGTATTGCCCAGAGAACGCCCGGCCTCCCACGCTTCACGGAATGTAGCAATGGCAGCGGCGAGGTTATACGTGCGCTCGTAGGCTTCGGCCAGTGACCAGAGAGCGAAAATGCGCCAATGAGAAAAATGTCCGGACGGCAAACGCAACGCCTCGGTCGCCAATTGGAACACGTCCGCATATTCATGGCGGCTCAAAGCAATGAAACTGCGCAGGGTTAGAGCTTTGCTCAGATTGAGCGCTACCGGCGTCGCTGGTTCCACCTCTGCCCCGGCAGACTGCGCCTGGCGACGAAAGTGCTCTTCCGCAAGTCGCGCATACTCCGCCGCCACCGGCAAGTCGCCGGCAAACGCCAGAATCCATCCCTGATGCGTCGCCAACTCGCCGTTAGCGCGTATCCGTGCTTCCGGGAGCGCGTTTAACCACACACGCATCGTCGCCAGACCGCCGTTCAGAAAGGTGCGTTCCACGGCCTGCCCGATAAGCGCTTCAGCCCTATCCATATCGCCGGCGGTCAGTGCGTGAGAAATCGCCTGCTGTTCCATGCCCTGCGCCGCGTACCACTGCGCCGCCGTCCGGTGCAAACTCTGACGATCCTCTGCCGTCAGCGTTGTGTGCAGCGCCTCGGCAAACAAGCGATGGTATTCGTACCATTCGCGGTTCGCGTCCAGCGGGCTGAGGAATATGTTGGCGCCGGCCAATTGCTCCAGCACGGCCTGACTGTCTTCTCGCCCGGTGAGCGCCGCGCACAACGAGGCATTGACCCGTCCGATCATGGCCGTGCGGCGAACAAAATCGCGCAAATCCGGCGGTTGCCGTTGCAAGACCTCGGCGACCAGGTATTCCAAGACATAGTGCATGTCGCCGCGGAACGTTTCCGCAAAGTCCTGCGCATCCTGAGCGCTCTCCTGCAGCGCCAACGCCGCCAGTTGCAGGCCCGCCACCCATCCGTCGGTGCGGTTTTCAAGCGCCGCAACGACACCCGGTTGCAGATGGAGATGCATGGTCTGTTCAAGAAATGACGCGGTCTCCGCCGCCGTGAAACGCAGGTCGCGCGCGTGGAGCTCGGAGAGCTGCCCGCGCGCCCGCAACTGATGTAAGGCCAACGGTGGGTCTTCGCGCGTACTGATGACAACGTGCAGAGCCGGCGGCTGATGATCTAGCAGGAATTGCACCAGGTGCTGGACTTCCTCGGAGTCAATCAGGTGATAGTCATCCAGCACAAGCAGCAGGGAAGTTGCGGAAGCCGCCACATCGTTGATGAGCGGCGTGAGCAAATTGAGAACCGGCGGCGTTCGCGGAGATTGCAGCAACGAGCGAACCCCAACGCCGATGCGCCCATCAATGGATTGCAAGGCGGCAATGAGATACGAAAGAAACTGAACCGGATCGTTGTCGCTCTCGTCCAACGAAATCCAGGCAACCTCGCGCGCCAGCGTACATACCCAGTCCGCGGCTAACGTCGTTTTTCCGAACCCGGCGGGAGCGGCGAGCAACGTCAGGCGCCGGTTCTGTCGCACCCCCTCGTCCAGGCGTTGCAAAAGCCTGGGCCGCGCCACACCGTTGGCGCGCGGCGCAGGGATGTAAAGTTTGGTTGTCAGTAAATGGGTACTCACCTGTAAGAGTATCTCCTACATGCCAGAGATATAAAGGTTTTTCGCGGGCGGGG
>DAOUFX010000043.1:0-5123 GCA_034429675.1 Anaerolineae bacterium
CGTGCGGGTACCCCCGCACGAAAAAACACGTTTCTTTAGATAAACGACACGGTGCCGTGATCGCCGTCTACTTCGATCATTTGCCCGTCTGCGATGCGGGTGGTGGCGTCGTGGGCGCCGACGACGGCGGGGATGCGGTATTCGCGGGAGACGACGGCGCCGTGCGAGAGCAGCCCGCCCGCGTCGGTGACGACGGCGGCGGCGGTGAGGAACAGCGGCGTCCACGGCGGGGCGGTGGTGGTCGTCACCAGGATGTCGCCGGGTTGCAGACGGTGCGCGTCGGCCAGTGAGCGGATGACGCGGGCCGGGCCGCGCGCTTTGCCCGGCGATCCGGCTTGCCCGCGCAGTTGCCCCGGTTCTGGCGCGGGCAGGGATGCGTCGGCGACCACGCCGCCGACGTAGCGCATCATCCGGCGCCCTTCGGCCGAGTAGAGGCGGGCCGGTTCCGCCGGGCGCGTCCCCAGTTCTGCCGGTTCGGGGTAGGCGGCCCAGTATTCCACTTGTGCGCGGCGGTTTGCGGCGAGACTGCGCCGGTCGAGCGAGGAATCGGCAAGCATCTCGCGCAGCTCCGGCAGCGTGAGGTAGAAGACGTCTCCCGGCGCGTCGAGGCGACCGGCAGCGGCGAGCCGTTCGCCGCATTCGTGGATCAGCCGGTGCAGCCAGCCGAAGCCGTTGAAGTCAATGTAGTAGGTGTGGTTTTCGGTGAGCGTGAGGGCGATTTGCGCCGCGTCCAGCAGCCGCTCGAAGCGGGCGACGACCGGTTGCGGGTAGCTCGCCAGGTCGCTGCGGGCCTGGGCGATGGCGACTTCGCGTTCGGCGGCGGCGAGCGTCAGCTCGGCGTGCAGGTCGCGGTCGGGTTGCGCCAGGTAGTTCTTGAGGTTGTTGACGACCGGAGCGGGATCGTCTTCCCAGCTGGGATAGCCCCAATCCCACAGGCTGCTGCGCCGCCCGTAAGCCGCGAGGAAGCCGCGCAGCTTCTCCAGGAACCGTTGCCCTTCCGCTGACGCTTCGAGCGCATCCCACACCGCGCCCGCCGGGCGTTCGAGCAGCACGCGACAGACTGCGGGCGTGGCTTTGGCGAGATCGCGCAGGCGCCACAACGCGCGACCGATCTCCAGCGTCTTGTTGTCGAAGCCTTGCAACAGGCGATGGGCGTCCAGCGGCGTCTTGCCGGGGAAGAGTTCGCAGTAGAACGTCGTGAACTCGTCAATGGCGAACCACATCGGCGGCCCCATCAAATAGTGGATCTCGTAGAGGTGCGTGGCGCGCGGCAGGCTTTCTTCCAGGTGGACGGCCAGCGCCTTCAGGTCTGCCGTCGCCGGATCGAAGGCGGCCCAGAAGGCCCAATCGTCTTCCAGCGCCGGGCGCCATTCGTTTTCCCAGATCTGGCGCAGCCGCCCGGCGACGGCCCACACCTTTTCGCGGTAGCGGCGGGCGCGAGCATCGAGTTCTTCCGGCGAGCCGGTAAAGGGAATGAGGCGGGTGTAGTTGTAGGTGTTGAACTGGCAGTCGCGGCGCGCCAGGACGGATTCCTCGTAGACGGGAATGGTGCGGCGGCGTCCTTCCGTTGCGGTAAGCGCGGCCACGCTGTCGAACATTGGCGTGATAGGGTCGGGCATGTGCTCGCGATCGCGCGTCCAGTGATAGTGCGCGTCCTCAGGGTTCGCCCACGCAACCGGGAAATCCGGCGGCGGGGTGATGACAGTACCGGTGGTCAATGGATTTGTGTTCATCGTTAGTCTCCTTCAGAATAGTTGAAAGTTCAAAGTTGAAAGTCCAAAGTTGGAAATCGGAAGTCGGGAATTGGAAATCGGGAATCGGGAATTGGGTGTGTTGGTTGGGTTGGCGGGTGTGTTTGCTTGGGTTTGATGCTTTTATCGTAATCGAGTTTGGCTGAGGGGACTATGACCGGGCTCACATACTGTCGCGCCTTTGACAAACGGCGAGGCGGGACTGGTGTAAACCAATCCCGCCTCGGTGGGGTGACTCTATGATTTTTTAATCATCGGCTGCTTTTGTCGTGGCGACCGGCAGAATCTCCACAACCCCTTGTCCGCCGTTGACGCGCACACGGTCTCCGGTTTTCAGGCGCATGGTGGCGTCGTTGCAGCCGACGACGGCGGGGATGCCCAGTTCGCGCGCGACGATGGCGGCGTGGCTCAGCGGCGCGCCGAGGTCGGTGACGATGGCCGCTGCCCGTGGGAAGAGGGGCGTCCAGCCGATGTTGGTCATGGGGGCGACGAGGATTTCGCCCGGTTGCAACTGGTCGCCGTCCTCCAGGCGCTCCAGGCGGCGTACCGTCCCTTCGACGATGCCCATCGCGCCCGGCGCGCCTTTGACGACGCCATTGCCCGCAGTCTGTTGGGCGGGGGCGTCGGCGGCGTAGATGTCGCTGCGGCGGTTGGGATCGGCGGCCCATTGGAACGGGTCGAAGCGCCCGCAGATGAGCGTGGGGAACGGCGGCAGCGCGTGGTATTTCCGGTGGGTTTCCTTGCGGGCGGGGATGAAGCGGCGCGCCGCCCGGTCGCCGCGCAGCTCGCCCAGAACTTCTGCGATGCTCAGAAAGAAGATGTCCTCGCCCAACCCGGTGAGTTCGGCGGCGCGCAGGGCGAAGAGGCGCGCGACCATCCCGATCCGCACGACCTCGGAGCGGACGATTTCACGACGTTGCGCGCTTTGCGCTGTTTTCTGCAGGCGCTGTCCGATTTTCTTCACCTGTTTGGGGTGTTGCGCGCAGAAGCGCTCCCAGGCGGCTTTGTACGCGGCCTGTCTCGCGGCGAAGCGCGCCTCAAAGTCCAGCGGCGCTTTCTTTGCTTCGGCGATCTGCCGGTCGAGCCAGGCGGGGTCTTCCAGCGGGCGCGGCCAGGCGTATTCGGTCTCGTTAACGCCGCGATGGCCGTAGGCGTCGAGATATTCCTCGCGGCTGATCTGGCCGCGGATGACCTGGCTCAGCCCGACCACCGGCCCCAGGCTTTCCAGGCGTGAGGAAAGTCCGCTCAGGTTCGACAGCAGGGCGTTGGCGTCGTCGGCGCCGACCATCTCGCGCAGGTCGCTTTCGAGTGGCACCTGCGTTTTCTCCGCCGAGGCAAAGACCAGCGCGAGGCCGTTCAGGTAGTGGGGCCGGATATCCTCTTCCCAGAGATTTGCCAGAGCGGCGCCATCCACGATCTGTTGGATTTCTTGTCGCATGCCGGCGCACCATTGCCGGTTTCCGGCGATGAAACGCGGAATCCTTCTGCGGTCAGTGCTGGTGATGAACAAGATTTTCAGGAGTTCGAGGGACAGCCGCGACCATTCCTGTTGGCTGACCGGGACCAGGGGAATGACCATGTCCTCCGGGATTTCGCCCCACATTCCCGACATCTCGCGGTAGGCGCGCCGCACGTCGCCCTTGAACATGCGCAGGAACGCCGACACCTGGACGCTGACGTTGGCGTAGGGGCGCCCGCCGATAACGCCTGTCAGCGGGTAACTTCTCACTTTTAACGCAGCGGCCCCCCGCTCGCCGACGTATTCGGTGAGGGATGCGGTGAACGGCGTCATCGTTTCGGGGCACGCCTCTATGAGGTTGGAGCCGGACCAGAGGAAATTGCCTGTCAGGGTGTCGTTGCGCGCGCCGGTCTCCGGGTCGTAGCCGCGCAGGGTGGTGATCGGGCGCGCCTGGAGCAGGTACAGCCGCTTGCCGACGACGGCCCATTCGATGTCCTGTGGCCCGCCCAGGTCGTCTTCCAGATCGCAGGCGCTGGTGTGCAGGACGCGCGCGACGGGCTTGAGCGCCGCCGGCCCCTCGTACTCACCCTCCGGGCGCTTGAGGGTGAAAGTGAACGGGTTGGCCTGGCCCGAGACCAGTTTTTCGCCCAGACCCTCGACGTAGTTGCCTGCCATCTGGGCCAGATCGCCCGTGACCGGATCGGCGGTGAAGAGCACGCCGGCGTAATCCGGTTGGACGAGACGCTGGACGACCACGGCGATGTCCTGCGTTTCAGTCTCGCTCAACCCCTGTGCTTCGGCGTAGGCTCGCACGCGCGCGTTCTGGCGCGAGCGCCGCACGGCGCGGATGGCTTCGCGGATGTCGGCGTCGGTTTTCACGTCCAGCACAGTCTCAAATTCGCCGGCGAACGACGTCTGCGCCGCGTCTTCGCTGAGCGCAGAGGAGCGCACGGCGAAGGTCGCGTCAGGGCCGGCGCGGCGCAACCGGGTGAGCTGTCCCTCGACCAGCGGCCAGACGCCGGCGCGCAGCTCGTCGCCGTCGAACGCCGTGCACAGGATGACGCAGCCGTCGGGGACGCGGTATCCTGCCTGGTAAAGCTGCGCCAGCGTCCGTCCTTTGCCGCCCGCCCGCGAATCCGCCGCCTGCGGCAGCTTGCCGAAGGCGTAGACCGGCGCGTCCGCCGGCTCCTGCACGCGCCGCCCGGCGAAGCGCATCGCCCACGTCGCCAGGGCGCTGAACGACAGGTAGCCCACCGTGCCGCCGATGAAGCTCGCGAGAAGCGCCAGGATCAGGTGGTCTGCGCCGACAAGTCTGAAGGCGGAGATGGCGAGGAGTGGGGCGCCGATGTTCGCCGCGATAATGACGATGATCCGTCGGGTTGGTTTACTTATCCTCAACATTGCCCTTGTCTCCCTTCTCGCCCAACATTTGGAGAAGTCCGTTTACCTCAGGCGCAATGCTGAGGAGCACCGACGCTTTCATCAACGCCAGACCTTTTTCCAGGTCTCCGAGCACCAGCAACTTGTCGCCGATCTCGATGCCCAAATCGCGCCGGGCCTCCGCCGGGATGACGATCTGCCCGCGCTCGCTGACGGTTACTGCGCCATAGAAGCGCTTTCCTTCGGGTTGTTTCATGGGGTGCCTCCTGAAAGATAGTTGCAAGTTGCAAGTTAAAAGTTGCAAGTCAAGAGTTTACGACAGTCTTTGGCCGCTTTTGGCGGCCAGGTTAAGGGGGATTTTTTTTGCGCGCGGGGCGCCGTGTGTAAAAAATCTCCCTCCTTAATATCCATTGTGTCAATTGTGTCAATTGTGTTTATCTTGTATACAAGATTTATCTTACTTCTTATTGAATTAATTGTCAAGAAGGAGAGAAACAAAAAGGGTGTTTTTCGCACGGGCCGGCCCGTGCGAA
>DAOUFX010000044.1:0-17270 GCA_034429675.1 Anaerolineae bacterium
CGGGCTGCGCCCGTCCCCAAACCCCCGCTTTCTCCCTTTTCTATTGAGTTGATGCCGTGCAAAAATGAGGTAAAATGTACGGCAAAGGGAGGTGCAAGGTGGAAAATGCCAATAAACTCACGATACGACTGGATAAAAGCCTCATTGAGGATGCGAAACAGTACGCGGCACACCATCAGACGACAGTGACGCAGTTGATTGCAACCTATTTGCGCTATTTGACCCGTCAGGAACCGGCGCCGGACGCTTTGCCGGTCTTAAATCGGCTGAGCGGCATTCTGCCGGAGGATGTGTCAACGGACGCTTATCAAAATTACCTGGCGGAAAAATATGGTTAACGGGCCAATGCTACGCGTTTTGTTCGATCTGAATGTGGTTTTGGATGTATTGGCGCGGCGCGCCCCTCATTATGACGATGCTGCGCGGGTATGGGCCTACGCCGAGTCCGGGCAAATTGAAGGGCTCTTGGCCGCGCACAGCGTCACGACTTTGTTTTATTTGCTGCGCCGCCATTTGGGGATGCCCCAGGCAAAAGCTGCGTTGCATGATGTGCTCCACGTTTTTCGCGTTGCGGCGGTGGATCAAGAAGTGATTCAAGCCGCATTGATACTGGGATGGAACGATTTCGAGGATGCGGTGCAGGCTGCTGCGGCGGTTGCCGCCAACGCTGTGTATATTCTCACTCGCGACGAATCCGATTTTCCGGGCTGTCCGGTCGCAGTTGTTCACCCGGCGAATTTCCCGGCGATGGGCAGTAAAGAATAGGTACAGAGATGTTTACACCCCGGTGCTAGGAATGCGCGGCGGACGGTCCGGTCTTGCTGCGCCGTCAACTCGACGCAACGCTTCGGTCAGATGGACCACCCCCTGGGCGACGCAGCGCGGTTTCGAGGACACACAATGCCGGCGCGAATTCGCGCCGGCATTTTTTCAATATGGGGGGCTACACGGCCTTTTCCGCCAATCCATCCCTGATCAAATTCGCGCCCAACATGGTGATCCAAAAGATTGCGACCGGGCCAAGAATCGCCCACGGGTAAAAGTTGAAAGACTCCTCGCCGTCTCTGAGCATGTTGCCCAGTTCCGGGACGGTCGGCTGGATTCCGATCCCCAGAAAGCTCAGGCTGCCCACGGCGAGAATGGCGTAGCCGAAGCGGATGGCGAGCAACGAAGAGATCCCGGAGAGCAGGTTGGGAACGATGTGTCTGAGCATGATCCGCAGCGGGCCAGCGCCCAACGCGATGGCCGATTCCACGTACAGTTGGGATTTCTCCTGAATGGTCAGCCCGCGCACCAGGCGTGTGTAAGCCGGGATGCCGCCCAATCCGACCGCGATGACGACGCAGTGCGCGCCATCCCTCACGACAGGATCGAGAAGGGCCACCAGCATCAGGATCGAGAGCAATCCTGGGATAGAAAGCCAGATATCCACGCAGCGCATCAGCAGCGCATCCAGCTTCCCGCCGTAGTAACCGGCCAGCACGCCCAGCGCGATCCCACCCAGCGCCGTGATCAAAACCGCGCCGAGGGCGCTCGCGTAGGCCATCCGAATGCTGTACAGCAACCGGCTGAAGCTGTCGCGCCCCGTGGAATCGGTCCCCAGTGGATATGCGGCGGACGGCGGTATGTGGGGGCGAGCCACCAGGTCGTCTGGAGCATAGGGCGCGACGACCGGCGCGAGCCAGCCCAGGATGGCCGTCGCGATGAGCAGGATAATGCCCCAGGTCAGGGCCGGATTCAACCGGCGGCATTTCCCGCGCGCCGGCGCTTTGTCGTGGTTATCGCTCATCGGCTCAACAACTCGGCGCGGCTGGCCGGCGTCAGCGCCGCCTGCAACAGATCCGCCCCCAGGCTGATCAGAGCCGTGAGAACGGCGACCAGCAAGACGACGCCTTGCACGACGGGGTAATCTTTGCTGGTCAATGCATTGAAGACGTAACTCCCCAATCCGGCCCGGCCAAAGACTCTTTCTACCAGCAACGTGCCATCCAACAAACTTGCCAGGATCAAGCCGGTGAGCGGAACCAGGGTGGCGGCGGTGTTGGGCAGCGCGTGTCTGACGAGGATGCGCCAGTCGCTCAACCCTGCGGCGCGCGCCGTGCGAATGTAGTCCTTGTCGAGAGTTTCGAGGAGCGCGTTGCGGGTCACGCGCATAAAAAAAGCGCCCAGCGGAATGGCGATAGTCAATGCCGGCAACAGCAGTTGCTTGAGGTTGTACGGGCTGCCAATCACTGTCGTCATTTGGAACCTTGCCACGAAGACATCTCTCAGCAAAACGGCCAGGACAAAGGAAGGCAGGGCCAACAGACTGACCCCGCTCCAGTTGAGCCAATGTCCCCAGAGCCGGTAACGCCCTTTGACTGCGACGACGCCGGCGGCGACCCCGCCGGCCAGACTCAGGGCGAGGCTGATGAGGGCCAGTTCACAGGTGGCCGGGAAATTCCAGGCCAGTTCGTCCGCCACCGGGCGGCCCGAACGCAGGGATTGCCCCAGGTTCAGGCGCAACAAATTGCGCAAGGCGCGCAGATATTTCTCGAGGAGGCCCGGTTCGCGGTCGTAGCAGGCCTGGCGCGTCTCGGCCGAGGCCGTTTCCGGCAGGATGTAATCGCAATAGCGGCCCGGCGCCGCTTCCAGCATCGCAACGGTGAGCAACGGCATGAGCAGCAGGATGAAGAGCAAATCGCGCAGACGCCGCGCAATCATCGCCAGCATAGTGTCCCCGTTTCTAAGGCGCGTCGGGCGCGATGAAGGCATCCAGCCACAGAACACCCTCGGCGGGATGCACTTTGACTCCCTGCACGCGCTGGTTGACGGCGACGATGTTTTTGCGGGCAAAGAGCGGTTGCCAGGGAGCGTCGGCCAGAATCATCTTTTGCGCCTGGATAAGGAGGGGCAATTTCTCCGGCGCTTCGTCGGGCAATTGGAACGCCTGCGCCAGCACGGCGTCCATCTCCGGATTGCTGTAACAGACGCGGTTGCTGGCGCCGATCTTCTCAGTGCCGAGGAATACCTGGAGCGCGTCGGGGAAAGGCCAGTTGTAGTGGTAGAGCAACAGGTCAAAGTCACAGTTTGCGGTGATAGAAGGAATCTCGGCCGTCTCGACGGCGCGAATGTCAATGGCGACTCCGACTTCTTTTAATTGATTTTGGAGAAGTACAAAGATTTTCCCATACGTGCTGTTGGTGGTGGTCAGCAGGGTCAACCGCAGCGCCTCGCCGTTGCGCTCCAAAACGCCGTCGCCGTTGTCGTCGCTGAATCCGGCCTCGGCCAGCAGCTGGCGGCTTTTGTCGGGATCGAAAGCATAGCCGGCGCTGGCCAGCGTGGTCGTGAATCCGTAAGTGCTCGGCGTGAGCGGCGCGAACGCCGGCTCGGCGATGTCCGGCAAGAAGGTGTCAACGATGACTTGTTTGTCAATGGCGTGGGCGATGGCCTGGCGCACCGCCGGTTCGGCGGTGACGCCGCGGGAATACCGGAAGCCCAGGAATGAAATGCCGCCGGACCAACTTTTTTGGAGCGAAAACTTCTCCGGCATCCAGCCGATCTCGGCGACTTCCTCCGTCGTGCTGAGCGACAACGCGTCCAACTCGCCGGTCTTCAAGGCCAGATAGTTGGCGTTGGTGTCGGGGATGAAGTTGATCTGGACTTCATCTATGTGGGGCGCGCCGCGATTTTCGTAATAAGCTGGCGCCCAGGCATAGGCGGGGTTCTTTTCCAGCCGTATGTACTGCGTCGGCGCCCATTTTTGAATCTTATAGGGCCCGGTGCACACCGGCGACTGCTTGAAATTGCCGTTCTCGTCCAGCGAGTTCGGGGAGAGGATGACGGCGTACACGTTGCGCAGCGTGGATAGAAAATCGAAGTAAGGTTCATCGAATTGGAAGATGACCGTGTGCTGGTCGGCGGCCTGAATGCGGACGCCTTTGACGTTTTCGTATAAGGGCGAGGTCTCGCTGGTCGGTTGTTGCAGGCGTTCAAACGTGAATTTGACGGCTTCGGCGGTCAGCGGCGTCCCATCGTGAAAAACGACGTCCTGACGCAACGTGACGGTAATCGCGCGTCCATCCGCCGCCATTTTCCACCCCTCGGCCAAAAGCGGTTTGTTGGTCAGATCCATATCCAGATAAACCAAGGGCTCGCAAATCCAGTTGATGACCGTTGAAGTTTCCTGGCTAGATGTCTGGTGTATATCTAACGTCACCGGCTCGCTGTTTAGGGAAATATTGAGTCGCGTAGGAGAGGTACTGGTAGCGGGTGTGGCAGAGGGCATAACAGAGGGCAGGGCCGGGGGTGTGGCCGAGGTCTGGCACGCCGCCAGCAACAGCAAAAGCAAAAATAGTCCTGAGATTTTACGGTGTGTGAACATGGGTTGGGCTCCTTTTATCTAAGTTATTGGGAACGATACAACGGTTATTTGGCGCAAACAGACCAACTGAAGTCGGAGTGTACTTACGTGATTTTATTCACTGGCTTCAGCCGGCTCTTCGGCGCAACGTTTCATTACAATAGTACACGGGATTACCAAAATTCCAAACTAAGGAGGTTGGCAGTGGAAAAGCAAAATAGCGAACCACAACAAGTCTTTCTCCCGCTCGTCCTTCGCTGACGATCACAAACGACATGCCCCCGATTCCTGAATCGGGGGGCATGTTTTCACACAACACCACTTTTTTATCCTTCTCTGCGCCCTCTGTGGCTCTCAATCCTACGCCAGCACCCCCAACCCCTTGCCGATCTTCTCGAACTGCTCCAGCCCGAAATCCAAATCGTCCTTGCCAAGCGCCGCCGAAACCATCACGCGGATGCGGGCCAGTCCTTGCGGCACGGTCGGGAATCCCAGGGCCATAGCGAAGACGCCGGCGTCGAACAAACGGCGGCTGAATTCTTTCGCCAGTTTGACGTCGCCCAACATCACCGGCGTGATGGGCGTGACGCTGTTGCCCACGTCGAACCCCAGCTCTTTCATCGCCGTCTTGAAATAGCGGGTGTTCTCCCACAGGCGATCCACCGGCTCGCTGGAGGTCGAGAGCACTTCGATGGCGGCCATGCACGCCGCCGTGTCTGCGGCGGTGACGGCGCTGGAGAACAGGAACGGCCGCGCTTTCTGGCGCAGGTAATCCACGATCAGCTTCTTCCCGGCGATGGCGCCGCCGACGACGCCGAAGGCCTTGGAGAACGTGCCGATCTCCACGTCGAATTTCCCGTGCAGCCCAAAGTGATCCACGATGCCCCGTCCGCCCTGACCCAGCACGCCTTCGCCGTGGGCGTCGTCCACCATCGTCATCACGTTGTATTTCTGCGCCACCGCGTAGAGCTTGTCCAGCGGCGCGACGTCGCCGTCCATCGAGAAGACGCCGTCGCTGATCATCAGCCCCCGGCGGTACTGCGGCAGGTTCTCCTTGATCTTAGCTTCAAGGTCGGCGGGGTCGCAATGCTCGTAGACGACGATCTTGGCGCGACTCAGCCGTGCGCCGTCAATGATGCTGGCGTGATTGAGCCGGTCGGAGAAGATCACGTCCTCTTTGCCCACCAGCGGCGCGATAGCAGCCTGATTGGCGACGAAGCCGCTCTGGACGTAAAGCACGTCCTCCACTTTTTTGAAGGCCGCTATCTTGCGCTCCAGCTCCTCGTGAATGTCCAGCGTCCCGGCAATCGAACGCACCGCCGTCGGCCCGACGCCGTAGCGATCCAGCGCGGACTTGGCGGCGGCGATCATCTGGGGATTATCGGCCAGCCCCAGATAGTTGTTGGTGCACAGATTGAGCACCTTCTTGCCGTCCACCACCATCCACGCGCCCGGCGCCGAGTCAATGCGGCGCAGATTGATGGCCAGCCCGCTCTCTCGCAAAGTCTGCATCTCTTCAGCAATCCAATTCAGTTGCGTTTCAGTCATGGCACTCCTCCGCAGATAGTCAAAAGTCAGAAAGTCAAAAGTCGAGCTGCAAGTTGCAAGTTAAGATGTGGATCACGTTTCACGTTTCACGTTTCACGTTTCCCCCTCTTCCCCCGTCTACCGTCTACTGTCTGCCGTCTACTGTCCAGGATACATCACAATCTTGCCGCTCTTCCCCGACGCCATGGTGTCCAGCGCTTCCTGCCAGCGGCTCAGCGGGAACTCGTGAGTGATGAGCGGGGCGAGGTTGACGGCGCCGGATGAAATCAGCGCGCGCATCTGGTACCAGGTTTCCCAGAGCCGCCGCCCGGCAATGCCGTGGACGGTGATGCCTTTCATGATGATCAGGTTATTGATGTCGAAGGCGTTCAATGCCGAAGGGGTGAGACCAAGCAGCGCCGCTTCGCCGCCGGGTTTGAGTAAATTCAACCCCTGAACCATCGCCTGCGGCGCCCCCGACATCTCCACGAGCACGTCAAATCCTTTGTTGCGCACGGCATCCTGAGCGCAAACCTCCACGTCCGTCTCGGCGGCGTTGATGGTCACGGTCGCCCCCATCTTGCGGGCCAGATCGAGGCGGTACGCGCTGACGTCGGTGGCGACGACGACCTCCGCCCCAAAGGCGCGCGCCACCGGGATCGCCATCAGCCCGACCGGGCCGCAGCCGGTGATCAGCACCGTCTTGGCGCGCATATCCACCGCCGAAACCGTGTGGACGGCGTTGCCGAAGTTCTCCTGCAAGCTGGCGATCTGCAACGGCATTTCCTTGGGGTTCTTCCAGGCGTTTTCCACCGGCAGCGCGAGGTACTCGGCGTAGCTTCCATTCGCGTCCACTCCCAGAATGCGGGTGTTGGGGCAGATGTGGGCGTGGCCGAGTTTGCATTGTTGGCACACTCCACATACAATATGACTTTCAGCCGAGACGATGTCGCCCACACGTGGCTCATCGGAGCGCACCTGCGTGCCCACCGCCACGATCTCGCCGACAAACTCGTGCCCGATGATCAGCGGCGGCTTGATGCGCCCTTGCGACCACGGGTCCCATTTGTAGATGTGTACGTCAGTGCCGCAAATTGAGGCAACCAGTACTTTAACCAGAATATCTCTGGGGCCGGGTTCGGGAATGGCAGTTTCAATCATCTCGAATCCGGGGCCGGGGTGCAGCTTGGCGACTGCTTGCATAGTGGTCATACGCAGCTCCTTACAATAGAGAATGGGGATTGGGGGATTAGGGAATGGGGATTGGGATCAGAAATTCCCAATCCCCATTCCCCTAATCCCTCAATCCCTGAAAAGTATAACATTTCCTTTTTTCCCCTTCAACGGGCATCGGACTATAACCGGAATGACATGTGTAACGCACCCCGGCGGCAAGGTCACTTTTTCTGGATTGAGCCTTCATGGTATACTTAGCGTAGTTTTAGCTTCTCGTGCAAAGTCAGGACGAGTCACTGACTTTCGACTTTAGACTGTTTTAGGAGGCATAATTTCCATGAAGCACTTCCTCTCATTAGCAGATCTTTCGTCTGATGAAATGCGCCACATTCTCGACCTGGCTGTACGACTGAAAACGGCGTGGAAGGCCGGCGAGAGCCAACCCTTGCTCAAAAACAAAGTCCTGGGGATGGTGTTCCAAAAACCAAGCCTGCGCACGCGGGTTTCTTTCGACGTGGCCATGCTGCAACTCGGCGGCAACGCCTTGTACCTTTCCCCCAATGAAATTCAGTTGGGCAAACGTGAAAGCACGGCGGACGTCGCCCGGGTTCTTTCGCGTTACGTGGATGCGGTCATGGCGCGGGTTTTCGCCCACAGCGACGCCGTCGAGCTGGCAAAATACGCCACCGTCCCCATCGTCAACGGGCTTTCTGATTATTCCCACCCCTGCCAGGGCATGACCGATTTCCTGACAATCCTGGAGCACAAGGGGGATTTCAAGGGGCGGAAACTGGCGTATCTGGGCGACGGCAACAACGTCGCCAACTCGCTGCTATTCGGCGCAACCTTGCTCGGCATGGATTTCTCCATTGCAACGCCGCGCGGCTACGAGTTGCACCCCGCCGTCTGGGCCATCGGTGAGCGCTTCGCCGCGATGACCGGCGCCCGGATCACCCGCTCTTACGATCCGCTGGAGGCCGTGAGCGACGCCGACGTGGTTTACACCGACACCTGGACTTCGATGGGCCAGGAAACAGAAGCCGAGGAACGGCGCAAGGTCTTCCCTCCCTTCCAGGTAAACGAAGCCAAGCTGTTCCGCGCCAAAGACGACGCCATCGTGATGCACTGTCTGCCGGCGCACCGCGGCGAAGAGATCACCGACGCCGTCGCCGACGGGCCGGGTTCGGTGCTGTTCGATCAGGCCGAAAACCGCCTGCACGCCCAAAAAGCCATCCTGGTCTGGGCGCTGGAAGTCGCTGCCTAATCATGATCATCGCTCCGACCATTCGGGGCGATCCCAAGGGAATTCTGGAGCCAGGGAAAACTATTCCCTCTTCCCTAATCCCTAATTTCTAATCCCTATCTTTGAGGGGGTGTCCTGTGGCAGGAAACCGCTTACGCTTTGATGATGCGATGCAGAAGGCTAACGATTCTGTGTGGGCAGAAAGATGGGATGATGCCGTCAAAGCCTACCGTCGCGCTTTGGCCGAGTTCCCTGACGATGTTTCGGCGCTGATGGGCTACGCCTGGGCGTTGCTCAACGCGAAGCAAATGGATGATGCGTTGACCGTCTACGAGCGGTTGACCGGGCTGAACCCTTCCGATCCTGGCCCTTATGAGCGCATCGCCGAAATTTGTGAGAAACGAGGGGAGATGGAAAAGGCCGCCGCCACCTACCTGGAAGCCGGCCAGCGTTACCGCAAGCAGAACCTGCCGGTCAAGATGGTGGCTTCTTTTGAGGCGACCGTACGGATTGACCCCCGCAACGATCGCGCCTGGGCCGAGCTCCTGAAGCAATACCAGCAGGACAAGAGTATTGACAAAGCGGTGTCGGCGGCGTTGTGGTTGGCCTATCTCTACCAGGACGCGCATCACGATTGGGCCATCGAGATCTGCCGCCAGATGCAACAATTCATCCAGCACGATCCGCGGATCGGCCAGGCAATGACGGCGCTACAGAGCAATCGCCCGATTCCTGAACCTTCGCGGGTTAGCAAACAGGCCGCCGAAAGCGCTGCCGACGCGATGGAGGAAACCGTCGAAGAGGACAGCGGGACGCCGGTGGATATCGCCCGGCAGCGCGCGCTGGCCAAGCTGGCCGAATCCATCTTTGACGAAGACAAACCTCAGGTGCAGGGCCTCTCGCAAATGGAAGTGGATATGCTCATCGGAAAGGCCATTGACGCCCAGACCCGTGGCGATTTCCAGGCGTCACAACAATCCTACGAGCGTTTGTTGGGCGCCGGGGTTTCGATGCCGTCCATCTGTTTCAACCTCGGGCTGATCTACAAAGAGCAGATGCGTTTCAACGACGCCATCCCACTTTTCGAGAAATCCCTTTCCGATCCCGAATACGTTCTGGGCAGTCGCTTCGCATTGGGGGAATGTTTCCAGGCCAAGGGCGAGTTTGAACCGGCGCTGCGCCATTTCCTGGAGGCCATCAAGGTGGTGGACCTGGCAACGGTTCAGCGGGCGCAGGTGGGGGATTTGCTTCGCGTCTACGAAGGGCTGGCGCAAAATTTGATCAATCAGGGTCGCCCGGAGCGTATCCAAAAATTGGCCGGAACGCTGGTGGGCTTTTTGGGGCAGCGTGGATGGGAAGACGAAGCGCTCAAAGCTCGCCAACGCCTCGACGGAATGGCCCGCGCCGGTGTGGTGTTGAGTTTGGGCGAATTGATCAGCCTGTCGGGGTCCGAGGACGTCTTGCGCTCGCTGGCGCTGGCCCAGGAATATCAACGGCGCCACAAAGTCTACAGCGCGCTGGAAGAATTGTTCCATGCCATCAGCAAAGCCCCCGACTATCTGCCGCTGCATCACCTGCTGGCGACGCTCTTTTACGATAACGGCAGCGTCGAAGAAGCCAGCGAGAAGTTGCACACGGTGGCGCGCACCCACGAAATCCGCGGCGAGGTGCAACTGGCTCTGGCGACTTACCAGGAGCTGCTGCAGCTTTCCCCGCTCGATGTGGCCGTGCTCAAGCGCATTATTGAACTGTTGATCAAACATGGTCGCATTGACGAGGCCTTGCAGCAATATCTCGAAGTCGCCGACGCTTACTATCAACTGGCTCAGCCCGAACGCGCCCGTGAAGCCTACAATGAAGCGATCCGGCTGGCGCCGCGCGGCACCGATCACCGGCAGTGGGAAGTGCGTATCCTGCACAAGCTGGCCGATCTGGATATGCAACGCCTGGACTGGCTGGCGGCCATCAAGGACTACGAAGAAATTGTCCGCGTCTCCCCCGATGACGAGCGCGCCCATCTTGGGCTGTTCCGGCTCTATCCGCGCACCGGTCGCCCGCATTTGGCGGTCGGCGCGTTGGATAAGCTCATCAAACGCTGCCTGGAAAATCAAAAGGCGGACAAGGCGCTGGCAATCCTGGAGGATTTGATCCAGGAGATGTCGGACAATCTTCCTTTGCGGGCCAGAGCCGCGCAACTTTATCTCAACGTCGGCAATCGCGCCAAAGCGTTGGAGCACCTGGATGTTTTGGGCGATTTGCAGATGGAGGCCGGGCAGCAAGATGCCGCCGCCAAAACGATTGAAGCGATTCTGGCGCTGAACCCGCCCAATCGCCAATCCTATGTTGATTTGTACAAAGAGATGACTGGCCACGAGCCGCCGCTGCGGGGAACGGGCGCGTTACGGTCGCTCTAACCGATACGGGGCCATGTGAGTCTTCCTGAAGGGAAGGCTGTTTTGTTGTTGAATAAGTCATGTGGGATTTAAGTTGGTTACTTCAGCGTTTGTCATGGGCAGACATCCTGGATATTGCCATGGTGGCTGTCCTTTTTTTCTGGCTCTTCTATGCCATTCGCGGCACGCGGGCTGTGCCGCTGGTGCGTGGAATCACGGCCTTGTTGGTTTCTCTGGCGCTCCTCTCGCGTGTGATCAAACTCCGGGCGTTCTCCTGGATGATCGAACAACTGCTGCCGGCTTTTCTGGTAGCGATCCCCGTACTTTTCCAACCGGAATTGCGGCGCGCCTTTGAACAACTGGGGCGGGGACGTTTGTCCCTGGTTTCGGAGCAGGGAAATGAACGCATCGCGCACGCCATTGATGCCGTGGTTACGGCTGCGACGCAGATGGCGGCGCGCAATGTGGGCGCGCTGATTGTCTTCGAGCGCCACACCGGCCTGCAAGAGTACGTGGAAACCGGCGTACATATTGACGGCGACGTGACGCCTGAGTTGCTGACGACGATTTTCGACCACCACACCCTGCTGCACGATGGCGCGGTTCTCATCAACGCCGGACGTCTGGTTGCGGCAGCTTGTGTTCTACCTCTGACTGCCGCCTTTCTGGAAGATCGGGAACTTGGTTTGCGACACCGGGCCGCATTGGGCATCACCGAAGATACCGATGCGGTGGCAGTGGTGATTTCGGAAGAGCGCGGCGCCGTCTCGCTCACTCACAACGGGCGCATGATCCGTAACATTGACGCGAAACGCTTGACCTCCATCTTGCGCGCTTTCCTTCTTCCACGTCCCCGGAGCGTGACGCCGCGCCTGTTCCGTTGGTTCTGGCGCGTTCAAGGATCCACGCAAACGGCAACTCGCCGCGGGAAATGAAAACTTATGAATCGCTGGTTAGGACAAAACATTAGTCTGGTCGTGGTTTCCCTGCTCCTGGCCTTCTTCTTTTGGGCGGTCGCCACAGAAGCCGAAAATCCAACCATCGAGAAAGCTTTGGGCGCGACGATTCCCCTGACCATCGAACACAAGCCTGACGATATGGCCGTGTACGACCAGGATACTGCCCGCGTGCGGGTGGAACTACGTGCCCCGCAGTCGGTTTGGACGATGCTGACCGGTGAGGATATTCACGCTTATGTGGATCTCGCCACGGCGACAACGGGCACGATCACCCTGCCGGTGCAGGTGGATGTGCGCTTGCAGCCGGTACGCGTCGTCAGTGTGTCGCCAGATTACATCACGCTCAATTTCGAGCCGATCACGTACAAGGAGTTCCCGATTACCGTCAAGGTCAAGGGGACGCCAACGTTGGGGTATAAGGCCGAAGCCGCGATGGTCGCGCCGCAGGTGGTGCGCGTCCAGGGGCCGGCTTCGGTGGTCAGACGAGTGGCCCAGGCGCAGGTCCGCGTGGAAATTGACGAAAAACAGAGCGACGTGATCGGAGACTATGAGCCGTTGTTGTTGGATGCGGAAGACAATCCTGTCATCAATGTGGAAACGGCGCCCAAAACCGTGACGGTCAACGTGCCCATTGTACAATTGGGCTATATGCGCGATCTTGCCGTCAGTGTGTCGCTGGAAGGGCAACCGGCGCCCGGCTATCGCATCGCCAACCTCGAAGTGATTCCCCCCATCGTGAAGGTGATCGGCTCTTCGGCGGCGGTGCGCAATGCGCCGGGGTTCTTGCAGACGTTACCGATCAATATGGAAGGCATCACGCAGAGCTTGACCACAACGGTGGGATTGCAGATGATGGAAGGGCTTTCGGTCATCACGCCGCCGCGCCCTTACGTGACGGCCAGTTTGAGCATCGAGGCGGTGCAGAGCGGCTTGAAATTAGACGTGAAACCCGAGGTAACGGGACTCCACGAACCGTTTACGGTGACGGTGGGAATTGAGTCGGTCGTGGTGATTTTGAACGGCCCGCTGACGATCATGGAAACGCTGCCCATCACCGACGTCAGGCTCACACTCGACCTCACCAATCTGACCCCCGGCGACTACAACTTGACGCCGGTAGTGAAAGTGCCCGACGGTGTGCGGGTGCAGAACCTTCTGCCCGAAACGGTGCCGGTGAGAATTTTCTCGCTGCCTCCCCGCTCCCCGCTCGATGACGAGGATCGGTAGAAGAATCGTCTACTGTCTACTCCCCAATCCCCGCCTCTTTCAGCCCTTGCTTCATTGCGTTGAGCGGGAGCGTCGCGCACTTGACCCGGCCCATGCTCAGGCGCACGCCGCCCATCATTTCTTCGATGTCGGCCAGGCCCATCGCCGCAATCTCGGCGGGCGTCTTGCCGATAGCAGCGCTGGTAAACATCGAGGCCGACGCCATGCTCACCACGCAGCCCTGCCCCTCAAACATCACCTGAGCGATGCGCCCCTGCGCATCCAGCCGCGCCGTCAGGTGGATCATGTCCCCGCACGTGGGATTGTCCATTTCAATGTCAACGTCGGCGTTTTCCAGAATGCCAAAGTTTTCGGGATTGTGGTAGTGGTCCAGCAGTTGTTCGCGGTACAGATCTCCACTCATGCGTTATCTTCCTCCTAACAGCTTGACGACTTTGTGCAACGCGGCTATCAGCGCCTCGACGTCGTCTTTGTCGTTGTAAACATAGAAACTGGCGCGGGCGCTCGCCGGGATGCAGAAGCGATCGTGGAGCGGCTGCGCGCAGTGATGCCCGGCCCGGATGGCGACGTTTTCCGAGTCGAGGATGGCGGCAATGTCGTGCGGATGAATCTTATCCAGCCAGAAAGCGATCACGGCGCCGCGGTCGCCGGCGCCGGGCCCCAGGATGTGCAACCCCGGCACTTCCGGCAGTCGTTCCATCGCGTAGGCGACGAGGTCATCGCTGTGGTTCTGGATGGCGTCCATCCCGATGGCGCTCAAGAAGTCCACCGCCGCTCCCAACCCGATGACCTCCGCGATCGGCGGGGTTCCTGCCTCGAACTTGTAGGGCAACTCGTTCCACTGGGAGTCCTGCGACTTCACCGTGCGGATCATATCGCCGCCATACAGAAACGGCGGCATGGCTTCCAACAACTCGCGGCGGCCCCACAACACTCCCACGCCCGGCCCGCACATTTTGTGGCCGGAGAATGCCAGAAAGTCGGCGCCCAACGCTTGCACGTCCACGGGACGGTGCGGCGCGGCTTGCGCGGCATCCATCACCACGACGGCCCCGGCGGCGTGCGCCATCGCTGCGATTTGTTTCACCGGCGGCAACGTCCCCAGAACGTTGGACATGACCGAACACGCCACCAGCTTGGTGCGCTTGTCGGCCAGCAACGGCGGCAAGGCTTCTACATCTACATAACCGGTATCCGAAACCGGCAGGTAAGCCAGTTCCACGCCTTTGCGATGCGCCAATTGTTGCCACGGCACCAGGTTCGCGTGGTGTTCCAGCTCGGTGATGACGATGCGATCCCCGGCCCGCAGATAAGTCTCGCCCCAACTGTACGCGACCAGGTTCAGCCCTTCGGTCGCGTTTCGCACGTGGATGATCTCCGCCGGATCGGGCGCATTGATGAATCGCGCCAGTTTGACGCGCGCATTTTCATAAGCTGCGGTCGCTTCTTCGGACAGCGCGTACAGTCCCCGGTGAACGTTGGCGTAGTACTGTGTGTACACCTGCACCATGGCGTCAATCACGGCGCGCGGTTTTTGTGAACTGGCCGCGCTGTCCAGGTAGACGAGCCGCTTGCCGTTCACTTGTCTTTCAAAGATCGGAAATTCTTTGCGGATGGCTTGCGCATCTAACAGCATACAGTCCTCCTGCTGTGTGTTCGGTTGGTGCAAGTATACCACAATTAAAGAGATGATTATCAACTATTCCATGCGTTTGCAGCGCTTGCTCACTCCGGCAACCGATTATAATGGGAGTATGCCAGAAAAAACAGATTCCCAACAATTGCCGCTTTTTTCGGAGCCGGAGGAGACGCCTGGAGCCAACTCCGCAGCCTCGTCCCTGACGATGCAATCGTCGCTGGGACAAGCCATGGGAGCGTTCGCCGCGTACATGCGCGAGCGCGGGTTCACGGAAAACACGCAGCAGGCTTTCCGGCTGGACATGGAAATCCTGGCCGACTACCTCGGCCCGGTCAAGCCTCTCGGCGAAATCAACACCGCACAGCTGAACGCTTACCTCAAGTGGATGGAGCATGAGCGCGGCGTCCCCTGCCGCCCCAAGACGCTCGAACGCCGCATCACCACGCTCAAGGTTTTTTTCAACTGGCTGGCCGAAGATGGCAGCATCGTCCACGACGTGGCCGCGCCGCTCATCCATCACGCCATCACCGCGCCGTTGCCTGACACATTGAACGCCTCGCAGATTCAGGCGCTGCTGGACGTCACGCAATCGCTGCGCGCCGGCGGCCCGGAGCGCAAGCCTGACGTTCGCCCACACCTGTTGCTCACGCTGATCCTGCACACCGGCATCAAGAAAAGCGAGTGTATGGAGCTACACCTCAACCATCTCGATGTGGCCGACAAGGCCAATCCCGCGTTGTGGGTGCGCTACAAACGTCCCAGCCGCCGCCACAAAGAGCGTCGCATCGCGCTGCCCACCTGGTGGCCCGCGATCCTGCAAGAGTACCTCGCGCAGTACCAGCCGCGCCAGACGCTTTTTCCGTGCACCGCCCGCAACCTGGAGTACGTGCTCACGGCGGTTGCGCAACAAGCCGAGGTGCTGCGTCTGACCTTCGAGATGTTGCGCTGGACGTGCGCCGTTCACGATTTCAACGAGGGGATGTCGCCCGAAGACCTGCGCCACAAGCTGGGGCTATCGGAAATCAGCTGGTACGAAGTCGAACCCAAGCTGGCGTTGCTGGTACAACGCAAGTAGGCGTGTGAAAATGTCTACAGCCAACCCCAAGCAGTGTTATATTGTTTTCCCCGTTTGGATTGCGTTAAACTATGTGCTGATCCGCACGACGCCCAATATTGCGCAGATTCAGGCCGTTCAGATTGTGCGACCTCTCATCGTAGTCGGCGTGGTTGCGGCATTGTTCACCTGGATTCTCTATCGTCTGCTCAAGGACGCACCGCGCGCGGGCGCTCTGTCCGCATGTTGCCTCTATTTTTTTCTTTACTATGGCTACATCTCCGATTTCATGCGAACATCGCTGCGAATGGCGTCAGAATCATGGCGCGGCATACTGGTATTGGCGTTATGGGTGGGGATAGCGATCCTTGTCACTCGTCGTTCTTTGTGGCAGAAACTTAAGGAACCGGCTCATCTGATCAACTTTCTAAACGTCGTCCTGCTGGCAATGATGCTGGCGCCGGGTTACTACATTGTGCAATTCTTGCTTGCTTCGTCCGGCTCTTTGGCGGCCATTCAAAGTCGCCAATCCGCCATTCCTCCTTTGCGCCTTGACCCGGCGACCGAACGTCCCGACATCTACTACATTATTCTGGATGGCTACGTGCGTGCGGATGTTCTGGAAGAGGTTTTTGACGCCGATAATGCGGAGATGACTTCCTTTCTGGAGAATCGAGGATTTTACGTTGCGACGGCTGCGCGCAGCAATTATGTCCATACGGTCCTCTCGCTGGCCTCGTCGCTGAATTTAGACTACGTCAACGATTGGACGCCCTCTCTCCAGGGATCCGCCAATCGTTGGCCGATGGTTTCGTTGATTCAAAACAACCGGGCGCAAGCCGCTTTGAGGTCGCTCGGCTACACGGTAGTCTCGGTGTCGTCGGTAATCCAAACGTCCATTTCCGGCGCCGACAGGCGCTTCTCATTCTTTGGCGAAACAGGAATGAACGATTTTGAAAGATTTATGCTTTCACACACGGCGGCGCAGTGGATTGTAAAAATCTTTGCGTTGGATGCTCCCTGGCCGGGTTATGCCGCGCACCGCGCCGGCATTTTGTATTCATTCGAGCAACTATCCAAAATCCCGGAGACGATTCCCGGTCCCAAATTTGTCTTTGCCCATATTCTCGCGCCACATCCGCCCTTTGTATTGGATCGCAATGGCAATTTGATTGAGACGGAGTCCCCCTATTTCATCGGGGATGGCAGCGGGTATCCGGGAACTTTTGAGGAGTATCGCCAGCGCTATCCCGACGAACTCTCTTACATCAACACTTTGTTGCAAAAGACAATTGACGACATTTTGGCGCGTTCCGCCACTCCGCCCGTCATCGTCTTGCAGGCGGATCACGGCTCCGGCCTGCTCTTGCGCTATGAAGCGCCTGAAGAGTCCTGCCTGCGCGAACGATTTTCAATCTTCAACGCCTACTACTTGCCCGGCGCCGCCGCATCGCCGTTGTATCGTTCGATCACACCGGTCAACGCCTTCCGTCTGATTTTCGACACTTACTTTGACACAAATTTGGGCCTGCTTGAAGATAGAAATTATTTTTCTAGCTGGGATTCCATCTATGTTTTCACCGATATGACCGATCAATTGGAAGAGTCATGTGCTTTGCCCGATCGTTAGTTCTGAGGTTCACCAACGGTTGGATGAAAATCACGGCCTTGCAGATCAAAAGATAAAAGGGTAGTGTTTTTTCGAGCCGG
>DAOUFX010000045.1:0-6129 GCA_034429675.1 Anaerolineae bacterium
AGTGATGCCGAAGTGCTGACAGCAGCGATAGTTGCGGCGATGTTTTATGCCGGTAATCAGGCGACAGCTTGCCAAATGCTTAAAGAAAAAGGGTACATGCCGAAAATGCTGAGTAGGGGACGTTTCAACCGCCGCTTGCATCGCATCCGCGAATTGGTTTTAGTGGTATTCGCAGCGTTGGCAGAACATTGGAAAGCGTTGAATGAGAATTCCATCTACAGCATTGATTCTTTCCCGGTGGCAGTTTGCGACAACATCCGCATTCCGCGTGCGAAACTCTATCACGATGAGGCCTACCGGGGTTATTGCGCCAGCAAAAAGCGCTACTTCTATGGAGTTAAAGTGCATCTGGTCGTTACGCAAGATGGTCAGCCGGTAGAGGTCTATTTGACGCCGGGATCAACGGCCGACGTGACCTTATTGCCAGACTTGCTACTAGATTTGCCCGCTAATTCGGAAATCTATGCGGATCGGGCCTACACTGATTATGTGTTTGAGGACGATTTCAAGGATGTGGATGGGCAACAAGGCAGTCAATTCCTTCCCATGCGCAAGGCTAATTCGAAACGTCCTGTACCGCCTTGGCAGCAGTATCTACAACACACCCATCGAAAAATGGTTGAAACCACCGCCAGTTTGGTGTCGCAGTTGTTGCCGAAATCCATTCATGCAGTGACTGCGGCTGGCTTTGAACTGAAGGTGGTTCTATTCGTGCTGGCCGCCAGCCTTCGTTCTGTTAGGTAGCAACTTGGGTTCCCTATTTGATTTTGTGGGCGATCATACCGCGACGCCGTCACGAATAAACGCCGAGAAACTCGCCGGTTGTGGGGAATGGAGAAATCATCCATTCCCCACTTTTTTTGTCGGGCCCGGCAAAAGGCATTATAATGAAGAGGTTATTTTCGCAATAGGACTTTTTTGAAACGGATAATGATGGGAACGCAAGCTTATCAAGCGCACATTTTGGTGGTTGACGACAGTAACGATATTCAGGAATTTCTTAAGCGACTGGTTTTGGAGCCGGCGGGGTATCAGGTCACGCTGGCCCAAAACGGCGAAATGGGATTGCGGCTTGCGCTTGAACAGCGACCCGACATGATATTGCTGGATTACGAAATGCCGCGAATGAATGGCGTCGAAGTGCTGCGGGCGTTGGTAGCGCAAAAAGTATACATTCCGACCATTCTGATCACCTCGTATGGATCGGAATCCGTAGCGGTAGATGTGTTCCGGCTGGGAGTGCGCGACTATGTCCCCAAGCCGTTTACCGTGGATGAAATTCTGGAAGCCATCCAGCGCGTCCTCTACACGGTGCGGCTTGAGCAGGAACGGGACGCCCTCTTTGCGCAACTACAACAGACAAACACACAGTTAGCCCAGCACATTAAAGAACTCGACATTTTGTACCACGTCAGCAAGTCCGTGACCACTCTGCAAGAGCGAGAGAAACTGCTAGAGCGCATTCTGGACGCAGCGCTCTATCTGACCGGAGCCGCCGATGGCCGGCTGGTTTTGTTGGATCAGGAAACCGGGGATGTCACCGCACAAGTGCTCCGCGAAAACAAAGGCGCGGGACGGGTTACCGAGGGCACATTGAGCACGTTGGATACGCAAACCATGGATTTGATTATGAATGTGCCATTGCAATTGGGCAACAAGACCATCGGCATGTTGACGGTGAGCAATAAACGCAACCGTTGGCCCTTGAACCCGCAGAACAAGCGCATGTTGCGCATGCTGGCCGATTATGCCGCCATCGCCATCGAGAATTTCCGGCTGCTGGCCGAAATTGAAACCCGGCAAGATCGTGAAAAACGCGACCTGCGCGACCGTTTTTCACATTATCTGGCGCCTTCCGTAGTGGATCGCATCCTGAAACAGCCGCTCAATGTGCGGCCCGGTGGCCATCGTCGCTCGATTACAGTGCTCTTTGCCGACCTCCGCAATTTCACGACCTTCAGCCGCAGCGCTTCGCCGGAGACGATCATCGCGATCCTGAACCGGCACGTTGCGGTTGCCGCGGATGCCATCCAGAAGGAAGGCGGGACACTGGACAAGTTTATGGGAGATGAAGTGATGGCGCTCTTCAATGCTCCCGCAACACAGCCGCAGTATGCTTTCCACGCAGTATCCGCAGCCTGGCGCATTCAACAAACGCTCCAGCAAATTCATCAGCTTTTGCCGGTACAGCAACGGCTGGCTTACGGCATCGGCATCGCTACCGGCGACGCCATCGTGGGCAACGTGGGCACCGATATGATGGTCAATTATACGGCGGTGGGCGTCACAGTGGGCAAGGCCCATCAGTTGCAAGAACAAGCCCCGCCGGGCGGCATCCTGATTTGTCATGGCACCTACGAGATGGTGAAAAACATGGTGCGCGCAAAACCGTTGCCGCCGATCACTGTGAAAGGTCAACAACATCCCGAACCCGTCTATGAGGTTTTGGAGATGCTGACACCAACTTTATCCGAATCAGAGGAGAATAAAAACACATGACGGTTTTCTTTGATGTCGAAACGCAAAACACCTTCGACGAAGTCGGGGGGCATTACCCGGAACGCCTGCGCATTTCAGTGGTGGTCTCTTACAACACTGCCGACCAGGCGTTTCATCGTTACACAGAAGCCGACGTCGCCGATCTGGTCAAGGAACTGCAAGGCGCCGACCTGGTCGTCGGCTTCAATCTTTACGGGTTTGATTACCCGGTGGTGATGCGCTATGGCGATGTGGACCTGCGCCAGTTACCGACGGTGGATATGCTGGACGTGCTCTACAAGACGTTGGGATTCCGCGTGGGCCTGGATTCAGTGGCGTCGGCCACCTTGAAGGTCGGCAAGAGCGCCGACGGGTTGCAGGCGGTGCGCTGGTGGCGCGAAGGCAAGATCGAAGAGATCTTTAAGTATTGCGAACAGGATGTCGCCGTGACCCGCGACGTCTACGAGTTTGGGAAGAAAAATCACTACGTGCAATACTATGACCGGCGCTATCAACTCCAAAGAGTCCCGGTGCGCTGGTGAACTCGACCATGCCGGGTTCTTCTGAATCGGTTACCATTATCATTTTTGGCGCTTCCGGCGATCTGACGCAGCGCAAGCTCGGTCCGGCGCTGCACAGCCTCTCGTGTGAGGGGCTGTTGCCGCCCAAGACGCACATCGTCGGCGTGGCGCGTTCACCGTTGGATGACGCCGCGTTTCGTGAACGCATCTATCAAGGCGTGGAAACTTATGCGCGACTGGATTCCGGCGTCTGTCGGCTCTGGCACGATTTCTCCGGTCGCTACCACTACCTGTCCGGCGATTACGACGACGCCGAAACCTACCAACGGCTGGCGCTCTATCTGGAAACCCTGGAGCGCGAACAGGGCATGGTGGGCAACCGCCTTTTCTACCTGTCCACGCCGCCGGAGCTGTATCCGCCGATTGTGACCCATTTGGGCGGGGCCGGGATGCAACGCAGCGTTCAGGGGAGCGCATGGCGCCGCATCATCATCGAAAAACCGTTCGGTCACGACCTGGAAAGCGCGCGCCGGCTCAATGCACAGATTCACGACGTGTTCGACGAAGATCAAATCTATCGCATTGATCACTACCTGGGCAAAGAAACCGTGCAGAACATCCTCGCCCTGCGCTTTGCCAACGCCATCTTCGAGCCGCTGTGGAATCGCAATTACGTAGACTACGTCGAAATCACCGTCGCCGAGACGGTGCGGGTGGAGCAGCGCGCCGGCTACTACGACCACTCCGGCGTCTTGCGCGATATGGTTCAGAGCCATCTTCTGCAACTGTTGACGCTGATCGCGATGGAACCGCCCGCGGCTTTCAACGCGCGCGCCCTGCGCGACGAGAAAGTCAAGGTGCTGCAAGCCCTCCGCCCCGCTTCCGCGAAGGAGATGGTATTGGGCCAGTATGCGCAGTATGCGACCGAAACCGGCGTTGCGCCCGGTTCGTGGACGCCTACCTATGCCGCGTTGCGGCTCTACATTGACAACTGGCGCTGGAAAGGCGTGCCGTTCTATCTGCGCTCCGGCAAAGGCATGGCGGACAAGGTGACAGAAATTACCATGCGCTTCAGACCGGCGCCGCATCTGCTGTTCCCGGAAAACGTGGATCTGACGTCCAACCATCTGACCCTCTGCATCCAACCCGATGAAGCGGTCCATCTGAATTTCGCAACCAAATTGCCCGGCGCCGGGATGCGGGTCAAACCGGTGGACATGGAATTCCACTACGCCCGTGACTTTGGCGAGGCCGCGCTCCCCGAAGCCTACGAGCGATTGTTGCTGGACGCCATCCAGGGAGACGCTTCGCTGTTCACGCGCGCCGACGAAATCGAACTGGCATGGCAATGGGTAGACCCCCTCGCCGCGCCGTCACGCTCGCTGCACTTGTACCCGGTCGGAAGTTGGGGGCCATCAGAAGCCGACGCCCTCATCGCCCAAACCGGCGGAACGTGGTTGAGAACGGGAGGCAAGGGCGGAGAGGCGTGAAGCGTGAAGCGTGAAACGTGAAGCGTGAAATCGGAAATTAGTAATCCGTAATCCGTAATTCGCTGATCCGCTGATCCGCTGATCCGCTGATTCGCTGACCCTGGAGGAACGAAAAATGACGGAAAACAAGACCGCTGAGACCCCGGCCTGGCGCGTTGAGCGCGACACGATGGGTGAGGTGCGCATTCCTGCAGATCGGTTGTGGGGCGCGCAAACGCAGCGCGCCGTCGAGAACTTCACGATCTCCGGGCAGGGATTGGGCCGGGTGTTTTTCAAGGCGCTGGGCCACGTCAAGCGAGCGTGCGCGCAGGCAAACACCGATCTGGGATTGCTCGCGCCGCGTCTGAGCGCTGCGATTGTACAGGCATGCGATGAGATCATCGCCGGGACGTGGGACGCGCATTTTCCGGTGGACGTGTTCCAGACCGGCTCCGGCACGTCCACCAACATGAACGCCAACGAAGTGATTGCCAACCGCGCCATTCAACAATTGGGCGGCGTCGTGGGCAGCAAAACGCCGGTGCATCCCAACGATCACGTCAACATGAGCCAATCCAGCAACGACGTCATCCCCACGGCGATCCACATCGCAGCGACGCTGGCGTTGCGCGACGATCTGACGCCGGCGCTCATCGAAATGCGCGCGGTACTGCTGGAAAAAGCGCGGGCTTTTGACGACATCGTCAAAACCGGGCGCACCCATCTTCAGGACGCGACCCCCATCCGCCTGGGCCAGGAATTTTCCGGTTACGCGGCGCAAGTCGAACACAGCCTGGAGCGCGTCGGGCGAGCCATAGCGGCGCTGCGCGAACTACCGTTGGGAGGCACCGCCGTCGGCACCGGCATCAATTGTCCGCCGGCGTTTGCGGCGCGCGCGCTGGTACATCTGAACGCAGCCCTGAACGGCGACTTTGTCGAAGCGCGCAACCACATCGAAGCCAACGCCGCGCGCGACGCTCTGGTCGAAGCTTCGGGACTCCTCAAAGCGGTGGCCGTCAGCCTGCACAAAATCGCCAACGACGTGCGCTGGCTTGGCTCCGGGCCGCGCAACGGGCTGGGGGAATTGCGCCTGCCGGCGGTGCAGCCCGGATCCTCGATCATGCCCGGCAAAGTCAATCCGGTGATTCCCGAAGCATTGCTCATGGTGTGCGCACAGGTCATCGCCGGCGATCTTGCGATTACCCAGGGCGGGCTGGGAAGTTACTTCGAGTTGAATCTGATGATGCCGCTCATCGCCCACAACCTGCTAGAGGGGATTGCGTGGCTGGCCAACGCCGTGCGCATGTTCACCACGCGCTGTCTTGCCAGCCTTGAGGCGGACGCCGAACATTGTGACGCCACCGCCGCGCGCAACCTGTCCCTGGCAACGGCGCTGGCGCCGGTCATCGGCTACGATCGCGCCGCCGAGATCGCCAAAGAAGCGTACCGCACCGGCCAAACCGTGCGCGAAGTGGCGCTGGCCTGGTCCGTCATGCCCCCGGCGGAGCTGGATGTGCTGCTGGACGCGCGCCGCATGACCGAACCCGAAACCGCCTGACGATACTCACCTCTGAAAATGGCGTTTAGCCGTTAGCCGGATATAAGGGGGGTGTTTTTTCGAGCCGGGGTCCCGGCTCGAAAAACACTTACCTTTTATCTCT
>DAOUFX010000046.1:0-3703 GCA_034429675.1 Anaerolineae bacterium
CGGGCTGCGCCAGCCCCCAACCCCCCACTCTCTCCCTTTTTATTGTCCGTTGTGAGTCAACAATCGCGCCGGACCATCCGACTTACAGAAATGCACACTGTACGTCTCGGCCATGTCGGGGTACGCCCGCAAATAGCGCTCCGTCAGCGAAGTCTGGATCTCTTCCCGATAAGCCGGATCGCTCAGCCCAACGCAAGCTCCCCGGAATCCTCCGCCGCTAAAACGCGCGCCGTAGACTCCCGGGAGTTCACACAAGAGCTGGTACAACGTCACCAATTGTGGGCATCCGGACTCGTAATTGTAAATGGAACTGGCCCCGGATTCACGCATCAACTGCCCTACCTGAGGCAAATCTCCGGCGCGCCAGGCGTCTACTCCCGCACGTACGCGACGCACCTCGCTAAAGAAATGCCGCGCGCGTCGGTTCAGTGGAGCCGGAAGCCGTTCTCCCAGCTCATCGTAAACATTCTCCGGCACATAGCGTAACCGGGGCATGTCGGGAACCGTCTGGCCGGCCCACGCGAGCAACTGTTGGGCGGCTGACTGGCACTCATTCACACGATGGTTGTAATCCGTTCCTACCAGCGCCTTTTTTACTCCCGAATACACGACCAAAATATCAAAGCCGTTCTTGTCGGAAGGAATGGGAATGGTCTCAAATTTTACCGTCTGGCAGTCTAAAAACGTCAGCGAGTCATGCTCGCCCATCAGAATCATAGATTGGTCCAGAATCCCATTGCGTAAGCCCAGGTATACATTTTCAATATACCGGTCAAATTGAATGTTTGCTTCTGGTGTAATCGCCAGAGCATTCGCCGCCTCAAACGCCATCAAATAGGCAATTCCCACCGCCGCCGAAGAGCTCAGCCCACCGATGGGCATGGAACCTTCTACGATCGCATCCATCCCTACCGATAGCGTATAAGCCTGTTGCAGCGCCACCACCGCGCCGCGCACATAGTTTCCCCAGTCGCCAGAGACCTTCGGCGGCACATCGTCCAGATCGAAGACCACCTGGCCGGGGAAATTGCAGCTCTCGACGCGCACCTGGCGATCGGTGCGTGGAACAAACGCCAGGACAATCGCCTGATTCAGCGTCATGCCGGTTACCAGGCCATCCTGATGATCTACATGCGCGCCCAACGGCGAAATCCGCAGCGGCGCATAAACGACGTGAACGTCCGCATCCGCACAGCCTACCTGGCGCCTTAGACGCTCCTTCAAGCGCCCGACTTGTTCTTCAAGGTGATCCATCGCTTCCTCAGTCATCATGCTTTATGCCTGCCGTTGGCGATACAACGTCGGGTCTACCACGGTCAGCATCTTCGCCGCGTCGAGCCCGGCATCCAGGAAAGTCGTGACCTGATTCACGATCGGATGCGGATCACGTAACAGCGCATTGTAATCCGCATCCAGGTATGTCAGATTCGACTGGTTCTGCATCCAGGCATAAACCTGTTCCAGGTGTTTTTCAAACAACCGCGCCATGTCTTCGTCATTCACTTTGTTGGGATCTTCACCGCGGTTTTCCAACATCTTCTTTTGCGACGCCAAAATTTCGGCCATGTGGCGGCGCATAAAAATCACCCGATAAGAGTATGTGTCTGGCAAATGCATCAAAAGACCGGCTATAATTTTCACAACGCGGCCTTGCGCATCCTTTAGCCAGGCGATATCCCCATCGGGCAATTTCTTTGCGCGTTCAAATTCATAGTACCCCTTAGGATTATCCTCATTGGGCACACGAATGTGATCGGTCAATACCTCCAACCCACCGGACTCTAACATCTTCATCATCAACGATGTGCCTGACCTGGGTAACCCCGATACGATATAGATCATTTGAGATTTTGGGCGGAAGAAATGACGTAAGAGATTCATAGGAACACCCCTGCTACTGATTCACCACCAGAAATCCCCGTTCCGTCAGATAGGCGACAATTTGCTGTGCGGCATCTTCTGGCGTGCACTCCACCGTCTTGATGACAACTTCGGGATTCTGTGGATCTTCGTAAGGATCGTCAATGCCGGTGAACCCCTTGATTTCTCCACGGCGCGCGCGCGCATACATGCCTTTGACATCCCGCTGCTCGCAGACTTCGATCGGAGTGCTCACAAACACCTCGACAAAATGCTCTTCGCCCACCATTTTGCGCGCCTCATTGCGGGTGCTGCGATACGGGCTGATCGCGGCGCAAACCGCCGTCCCGTGATGGCGCACAATCTCGCCGGCCACAAAGCCGATGCGCAGAATGTTCGTATCCCGATCCTCTTTGCTGAATCCCAACCCCTTGGACAAATGGGTGCGCACCACATCGCCGTCCAACACCGTCACCTGCCGGCCATGCTCCAGGAGCATCGCTGTGAGCGCCTGCGCAATCGTGGATTTACCTGCGCCGCTCAAGCCGGTAAACCAGATGCAAACGCCCTGTTTGTGACGCGGCGGGTGCGCCTCCATCAAGATTTGCGCCGTTTCCGGGCGCGTGAACCACGCCGGCAGCAATTTGCCCTTTGCCAGATATTCATCGCGCACCTGCGTGCCGGAAATGTTGGCGACCTTTGCACCTTCCGGAACCCGTGAAGCCTCTTCATAGCGATCTTCATCCACAAGATAAACTAATTCCTGGAACGGCAACGCTTTCACGCCTAGCTCCTCTTCGTACTGTGTGATCATATCCTGCGCTTCATAGGGCCCATAGAACGGCTTGCCGGTGCTGTCGTTGCCCGGCCCGGCGTGGTCGCGACCGACGATGAAGTGCGTCGCGCCATAGTTCCGTCGAATCAGCGCGTGCCACAACGCTTCACGCGGCCCGGCCATACGCATGGCCAGCGGTAACAGACTGAGCACCGTGCTGCTTTGATCGTAATAGTTGTCGGCCAGGGCTTTGTAGACGCGCACCCGTGTAAAGTGGTCCACATCGCCGGGTTTGGTCATTCCTACCACCGGATGGATGAGCAGACTCCCTTCAACCTGAGCCGCAGCGCGTTTGGTCAATTCCTCGTGAATACGATGCATCGGATTGCGTGTCTGGAAGGCAACCACTTGCGCATGTCCCATTTTCTCTAACAACTTGCGCACCTGCGCCGGCGTGCGGCGTAGCCCCACAAAATCGTACGCCTTGGGCATATTGAGCACTTTAAGTTCCCCGGAGATGCATAAGTCGTGCCACTGCCCCATCTCCGAAACCAGCGGATGGCGGTGATCCGTCGTCCCCAAGACCAAACGCGCTTCGCGCACCGGATCCCATCGAAAAACTTCCTCCAGGCGCATTACTGCGACGATGTCATTGCGCGAATCACGCAACGTCACCCATTCTTCGCGCACCGGCAAATCTTCTTTGTCAATCGTCAAAGTAATGGGAATGGGAAAGAGCATGCCGTTATCGAGACGCATCTCGGTCAACACGCGCTGATAGTCATTCTTACCCATAAAGCGATCCAGCGGCGAAAATCCTCCCGTCGCCAATAACTCCAAATCATGCAACGCGCGCTGCGAAATCTGAATGGATGGATACCGATTCGCCTCGGCCAACAATGCCGCACGCGCATCGCCGGACACTACCAGATCTACCAGTTTTCCCCCATAAGGAGAAATCAAATCACACTTCTTGCTCACAACGACCTCCGTCATTATTCTTGTATTTCTCGGTATTATCTTGAATGTCTTCATCTGTATCATCTCAAAATCTGGGGGGTGAGGGGT
>DAOUFX010000047.1:0-6496 GCA_034429675.1 Anaerolineae bacterium
GCCCGCCCCCAAGCCCCCCACCTTGTGCAGTATGGCAGCAGTTTGGGGGTTTGGTATGAAGCGTTTTATAGGAATTTTGTGGCTACTGGTTATTTTCTTCGGCGGGGTGGAAACGGTAACGGCGCAAGGCAGCGCCGGCTACATCGTCCAACCCGGCGATACACTCACAAGCATTGCACGACGCTACGGCGTTAATGTCAATCAACTGGCAGCGGCTAACGGACTAAGCGATCAGGGTTGGGTTTATGTCGGGCAAGCCCTGACGATTCCGGGAGAGCCGGCCAATATCCCGGCCCCAAGCGACGGCTACTACAGCGTACAATCCGGCGATACTTTAATGACCATCGCCATGCGGCATGGCCTCACCGTCAGCCAATTGGCAACGGCCAACGGGCTGGCGTGGAATGCCTGGGTGTATGCCGGTCAACAATTGATCATCCCCGGTTTGACGCCTGCGACCGCACCAGCGCCGGCGCCAGTGGCGACACCGGCAGCAGTCGAGCCGGGCGGCGCTTACGTCGTTCAGGCGGGCGATAACCTGTTTCGCATCGCATTGCGCCATGGGCTTACCGTGGCGACCCTTAAAGCCGCCAACGGGTTGGTTAGCGACATCGTCTACACAGGCCAACGCCTGACCATTCCCGGAGCGAACGGCGTGGCTCCGGCCAACCCCGCGCCAACCCTCCCGCCGATCAACCCCGGCATAAGCGGCGAAAAGTGGATTGATATCAACCTCTCCACCCAGACCATCACGGCTTACGCAGGACAAACACCGGTGTATTCGACGCTAGTTTCGACCGGTCTGTGGGGAACGCCGACCGTCGTGGGGACTTTTCAGATCTACGTGAAGTACCTCTCCACCCCTATGTCCGGGCCGGGCTATTACCTGCCCAATGTTCCTCATACCATGTACTTCCACCGGGGATACGCCATACACGGCGCCTATTGGCACAACAACTTCGGTACTCCGATGAGCCACGGCTGCGTCAACCTCTCGCTGCCGGATGCGGAATGGTTTTACAATTGGGCGCCGGTGGGAACGACGGTGGTCACGCATTATTAGAGATCGGATATACGCAACAACATGCACGCAAAACTGATCTCCATTCTCCCGGCGCGCTACTGGCGCGCACTGGGATTTTTGCTTTTGGGATTGTTCTGCTGGGCAGGGTGCACGGCGGGCGAACCGTGGTTCGCCATCCCCTCGCCGGCCGCCGTCGAACAAGCCTCCCCGACTCCCAAAAAGACTCTAGCGCCAACCCCGACCGCGCCTGCGACGCCGGACGCTACCCCGTCGGCGTCGCCAGCGAGCGATACGACGCCGCAATATACCCTCGACGTTGCGCTCAATTACGCCGACCGGCAGATGGTCGTCACTCAAACGGTTTTGCTTTACAACACCAGCCCGGAGACGTGGACCGAAGTCGTGTTTGCCGTTCCTCCGGCGCACTATGAAGGCGTGTTGAACATCCGCTCCATCGCCGTGATCACCGCCGCCGCGCGCCGCACTGCGCCGTTTACCCTGGCGCATACCATGTTGCACGTCAGATTGCCCAAGCCCCTGGCGCCGGCAGCGGTGTTGCAGCTACAACTGGCCTTCACGATCCATATCCCGCCGGTCGCACCTACCGACTGGCTGCCGGCGGGGAACCTGGGCGCCGGCAAACACTTGATTCAGGCCGGAGATTGGCACCCGACATTGGCGCCCTACGAACCCGGCAAAGGCTGGCAAACCTGGGAATATTATCTGGTCGGCGATCCCAACATTTACAGCACGGCGGATTACACCGTCACATTCACCACAGATCCCAACACCGTGATTGCGGCGCCTGGAATCGCTTCACGGACGGGGAACTTGCGGCGCTACCGGCTTGAGAACGCCCGTTGTTTTGCATTCCTGGCCGGGCCTGAGTATCGCTTTTTCTCCGGGACGATTGCCGGAGTAGCCGTGCGGGTGTACTATTTGCCTGGTTATGCCGGGGAGGCGCGCTCGGTGTTGCGCACCCTGGAACAAGCCATCCCATTGTTCATTGAGTATTTTGGGCCCTATCCCACCGACGGCCTGATCGTTGCACAAAACGCTTACCAGGGCGCTATGGAATATTCGGGGTTGATAAGCATGAGCGGGTACGCCTTTGATCACTATGAAGATGATCTTCTGGCATCGTTGACCACGTTAACCGTCCACGAGTTGGCCCATCAATGGTGGTATGGCGCGGTGGGCAACGATCAGGTCCATGAACCCTGGCTAGACGAGGGACTCGCCAAGTACAGTGAAAACCTCTTCTACGAACGTTATTATCCAGAAACGGCCAGGGAATGGTGGGAAAGGCATATCTATAGCCGTGAAATAGATGGGCCACTCAATAGCACGATCTACGACTTCAATGCCACACCGGAGTACGTCGGCCAGGTTTACGCTCAAGGCGCCCGTTTTCTGGCAGACCTGCGGGAAACAATGGGCGACGAGGCGTTTTTTACCTTCCTCCTTGACTATCGCACCCTCTATGAAGGGAAAATCGTCTCAGGAGATGCTTTTATCGCAACCGTTGACGCTCACACGGACAAAAACCTGGGACGCCTGTTGCCGCGCTATTTCGACTTCTTTGGCAATCCCCTGCATATTTCGCCGCAACCCTAAAAACGGAAAGGCGCCACGCCGATGTGCAATTCAGATCACCAGGACCGGTTCATCCTCTTTGAGATGTGGCAAAACCCTGACTTCCGTAAACTCTGGATCGCCAATTCTGTCTCCAGTTTTGGCTCGCAGATCACTTTCCTGGCGTTGCCGCTGACGGCGGTCACGCTGTTGCACGCCACGCCGCTGCAGATGGGCGTTCTGGCGGCGTGCGGGACGTTGCCCTGTCTCCTGCTGAGCCTGCCCGCCGGCGTTCTGGTGGACCGGTCGCGCCGTCGCCCGCTTCTCGTCGCAGCTGACCTCGGTCGCGCCGCGCTTCTGGGATTGATCCCGTTGCTGGCAATGCGGGGAGCGCTCCGCATCGAATACCTCTATTCGATCGCGGTCCTCACCGGCGCGCTGTCACTCCTGTACGACATCACCGAAGAAACGTATCTCCCCACCGTTGTCGAAGAGGATCAGTTGGTCGAAGGAAACAGCCGGCTCGCCGCCATTGACACCGCCGCCGAACTATCCGCGCCGGTCGTCGCCGGCGGGCTGGTGCAGACGTTGACGGCGCCCATCGCCGTCGCCGTTGACGCCGCTTCCTTTTTGTGGTCGGCTTTCTGGCTTGGTCGCATCCAAAAACGAGAAACGCAGCCCGCGCCCGTTGCACAGGGCAATCTGTGGCAGGAAATGTGTGAAGGCGTCGCCTACCTGATGCGGCACCCGTTGTTGCGCCCATCTACCCTGACGGGAATCCAATGGCAATTTTTCGGCGGGATGACCGATGCGCTGCTCATCCTCTTCCTGACCGAGACGCTGGGCCTGCCGCCTGTCGCCATCGGGTTGGTGTACGCAGCCGGCAGTCTCAGCGCCTTGATCACGACCCGCTTCAGCAGCCGGGCGACGCAAAAATTCGGCCCCGGACCGGTCGCCGTTGGGGCAGCGTTGGGGCTGGGCCTGGGTTGGCTGATCGTGCCGCTGGCCGCCGGGACGCCGTGGGTGGCGTTCAGCGTCATCGCCGCCGGGATGTTCCTTGCCGGCGCAGGAAATATGACCTGGAACGTGACCACCGCCAGCATCACCCAGACCGTCACGCCGAACCGGCTGCTGGGGCGGGTCAACGCCGGTGGGCGGTTTCTGGTCGAGGGAGCGCTCCCGATCGGGGCGCTGGTTGGCGGATGGTTGGCCGGGCGCTGGGGATTGCGTCCAACGCTGCTGTTCGCGTGCGGCGGCGTGTTCATGGGCGTGTTCTGGGTCTGGTTCTCGCCGCTGCGCACCCTGCCCCGCCCGGAATCCGGGAACAGCAGCGAGTGATGCTCGCGCAGACGCTCCGAGACAGAGCCTGGAGCAAGATAGCAAGCTAAAGGCTAACAGCTAAAACCTAACGGCTAACGCCCAACCAGCACTGCAACCAATACTGCGTCTGTCCCGGATTGAGCGCGCCGGGCGTCACCTGGTTGGTCGCGTCCGGGCAGAGTTCGTCGCCGGACAAGCACGCGGGCGGATCCACGCGCCAGGTATCCCCGGAGCGGAGCGCCCCGTCGTCGCTACCCAGGCCCCGGAACGGCGTGTGCCAGGTCACGCCGTCGCCTAAGATTCCAAACGAATACGGCGTGACTGCACGGCCTTCCGCCGCAAAGTCCATGCCCACGTCGTCGCCGAAATCATCCGTGGGGCCGGGCGCCAGCAGCGCCAGCGACTCCTCGCGCAGCCCCAGACCGAAGCCCGGATCGCGCGTCACGTCAAGGGCGCCGTTGCCTACGTAGAACAGCATCCGCCCATCCCGCGCATCCCAATCGTCGGCGGGGAAATTTGCGGTGTTGGTGTCGGTCTCCGTCGCCAGGATCAACACCACCGTGCCGCCCGGAATCGCCGCCAGCGCTTCGCTCTGCGGGAAGATGAGCGAGCCTTCGGACTCGCCGGTTTTGGTTTCGTTGTCCGTCAGCCGCCAGCCGCGCAAATCCACCGGGCCGGGACATCCCACCAGCAATTCGATCCAATCGCCCTCGATAGGGTGATAGTCTACCCCGGCGTAGCGCGTGCCGTTGTCGTTGAGCCAGACTTCGTTGATCAAGACCGACTGCGCCGCGGACTTTGTTGGAGAAAACTGGGCATTCAGGACGATGTCTCCCATCACCGTAAGCGACGTCCCCCGCGCCGAAGAAATCGCAGCGCCTACATCCGTCACCCACGCCGAGAATTTCCACCCGGCAAACGGCACGGCCATCACTGCCAACGTTGCGCCGACGGGATACTGCCCGTTCCACACCTGCCCTTTCAAAAGCATACCGTTGAGATACAACCATCCCCCGGTCTGCGGCTCGGCATTGATGCGCACGGTCGCCATCCCCTGCGGCGCGAACCGCTCCCACAACTGCGCCGGGCGGGCGTCCAGTTGCGCCGTCAACGCGGCGTACTCCGCGTCGAGCGGCGCAACGCCGGCCCAGCGCGCGCGCTCCTGGTCGTATTCCGGCGCCAACGTCGCCATCAACCGTTGTCCGCGCGCCTTGAGCGCTTCCGGCGCCAGGACGGTGTTGAGCGCGTCGGCCAGATGTGTCTGGAAATAGGCGCGGTATTCGGGATTTTTGAGCGCCGCCTCCAGCAGCGCCGCAAAATCGCCGCCGGTTTTGTCGCTCCCGTCGCCGCTGTAGACCCAGTACCAGCGCCCGTCCGGCGGATGAACGGCGTACAACGCATCCGCCGGGAACTCGAAGAACTGCTGCAGGATGGCGTACTCCGTGAAGTTATCCAGTTCGACCTGATCCGCGAACGTCGCAAAGGTCGCCGGGTCGCTCAGATCGCTGCCGGCGACCCAGTCCACCAGCGCTTTCCACGCCAGATCTGTCCCTTCACGCGCGTTGCCCTCCTGCACGACATCGCTGCCGGACAGACCCTCGTTGTCTTCCAAAAAGAAGCGATCTACCTGCTCGGTCAGCCGGTAGAGTCCCCACGCCGTCCCGTTGACGAACACCCACACGAAGCGTCCCTGCGCCGCCGGCAACCCCAGCTCGTTGGCGGTTTCCAGCACCCACTGGTCGCGCAACAGCGTCCAACGGGGAGCAGTTTCGCCCGCCTGGAGCAAGAATCGTTTGTAGCTCTGGCCGTTTTCGGGCTGAGTGGGATGTTCCGGGAACACCGCCGCCGCCACGCGCGACTGGCCGTATTCTTTGCGAAAATACAATCGCAGCGATTGCTTGGGCGCACTCAACGGTTCTGTACCGTGCATGCGCAGCCCGCCGTTGATCGCAAACGTCAGTGCGCCGTCCGGCTCAAACAGCGTCACGTGGACGGGGCGTTCCCATTCAGCGCCGCGCCATACCGGATTGGTGAACAGCCCACGGTCGGCGTCCCACAAATCGGCGGGCCCGGCAATGAGCGACACGACCGGCAGGCCCGGTCTGAACCCCACCACGTAAGAAGCGCTCACCTGCGGCCCGGCGCGGTTGCCCAGCACCTCCACGGCGCGCACCACCTTGACGCCGGGAAACTCCGCCGCGAATTTCAACGGATGCGTGTACCGCGTCCCCACCGTCGTCGTCGGCAGGCTCCCGTCCGTGCTGAACACCACCTGTCCCCGCGACTGGCTTGGCGCCAGTTGCACCTGCACGCCGCGCGGATAAATCCCCGGCTCCGGCGACCATCGCGGCCCGGCCGGCAGTTCCCGCGCCGAACCGGCCCCGGCGTCGCGCTCCACCCAATCGGCCAGAGGCAACAGCAGGGCGATCAACACCGCAAAAAGGACCACAGGCAGGAATCTCTTCATTTTCTTCACCCAGTTATTTTTCGCAGTCTCCGATTATCTCACAATTCTATCCCTCTATCTTTGTATCATCTCAACAAAAAGGGGAGAAGCGGAGATTTGGGGGCGGGCTG
>DAOUFX010000048.1:0-4386 GCA_034429675.1 Anaerolineae bacterium
ATGTTTTTGCGGGCAGTACTTGCCCGCAAAAACATGTCCTTCTAATTTCCTTTATTGTGTGATCGGGAACGGGACGTCGGGCACGAAGAACAGGTTGGATTCAAGCAGTTGTTGCCGGGTCTGCGCGGTTAGTTCGTCCATCTCGTCAATCTGGCTGAGGTATTCCAGCACCCGCGCCTGGATGGCGTTGCGTACCTGGCGAAAGATGTGCAGTCTGGCCGCGTCGCCGCCCTCGGCGGCAGCCGGGTCGGGAAATCCCAGGTGGACGTGGCGGCCTTTGCCCAACCACACCGGGCAGTTCTTGGCGGCGTGGTCGCAGACGGTGATCACCTGGTCGAAGTCCACGCCGCGAAACACTTCGACGGATTTCGACTGCTGGCCGGCAATGTTGATGCCGATCTCGACGAGCGCTTCGATGGCGAGCGGGTGCACGTATCCCGTCGGTTTAGTGCCCGCCGACGACGCCTCCCACGCGTCGCCCATAAAATGATTGACCAGCCCCTCGGCCATCTGGCTGCGGGCGGAATTTCCGGTACACAAGAAAAGGACACGTTTTTTGTTCATGGTTTCCTCCAAGTTAAGCGAATCAGCGAGTCAGCGAGTCAGCGAATCAGCGGATCGGCGAATCAGCGAGTCGGCGAATCAGTGAATTACGAAACATTCCTTCTCCCCTGTCTACCGTCTACCGTCTACCGTCTACCGCTCTTACCCGAATCTCCCCGTGATGTAATCCTCCGTGCGCTTGTCCGCGGGGTTGGTGAAGATTTTCTTGGTTTTGTCGAACTCGACGAGGATGCCGGTGCGGCTTTCGTCGGTGTAGAAGAAGGCGGTGTAGTCCGAGACGCGCGCGGCTTGCTGCATGTTGTGGGTGACGATGACGATGGTGTACTGCTTTCTCAGCTCGCGGATTAGCTCTTCGATGCGCAGGGTGGCGATGGGGTCGAGGGCCGAGGCCGGCTCGTCCATCAGGATGATTTCCGGCTCGACGGCCAGGGCGCGGGCGATGCACAACCGTTGCTGCTGGCCGCCCGAAAGCGCCAGCCCCGATTTGCCCAGGTCATCCTTGACCTCATCCCAGAGCGCCGCGCCGCGTAGGCTGTGCTCGACGATCTGGTTGAGCTTGTCGCGGCTGCGGACGCCGTTGGCGCGCGGGCCGTAGGCGACGTTGTCGTAGATGGACTTGGGGAAGGGGTTGGGGCGCTGGAAAACCATCCCCACGCGCCGGCGCAGCTCCACCACGTCCATCTTGAAGATGTCGCGATTCTCCAGCAAGATGGCGCCGTCGGTGCGCACCGCCGGAATCAGGTCGTTCATCCGGTTGAAGGTGCGCAGGAAGGTGCTCTTGCCGCACCCCGAAGGCCCGATGATGGCCGTTACCTGCTGCGCCGGAACGCGCACGTTGATGGCGTCCAGCGCCTTGAAGGCGCCGTAGTAGAGGCTGTAGTTTTGAACTTCGAGCATGGTTTCTGTTGCGGTCATAGTTGCTCCAATTAGAAATGAGGAATCGAGAATCATGAATCATGAACCAACACGGAGCATGATTCATGATTCATGATTCATGATTCTATACCTTCCCCCCCATCCGTTTTGCCATTTGGCCCGACAGGCCGTTGATGGTCAGGTTGATGCCGATGATGGCAATGACCAGCACCATGGCCGTGCCCATCGCCGGGGCGGAGGCGTTGGCGTCCATCATCAGTGAATAGAGGTGCAGCACCATTGTGCGGCCCTGGTCCATCACCGAGGTGGGCAGGTGGATGCTGCCGCCCAGGGTGACGTAGAAGACGGCGGTCTCGCTGACGATGCGCCCGACCCCCAGCACGACGCCGGTGACGATGCCGGGCATGGCCGCCGGGAGCACCACCTGCCAGTTGGTTTGCCATTGCGTCGCGCCCAGCGCCAGGCTGCCCTCGCGATACGAACGCGGCACGGTGAGCAGCGCCTCTTCCGTGGTGCGGATGATCACCGGCAGGATGAGGCACGCCCCGGCCAGCGCCCCGGAGAGCAGCGAGAGCCCCAGTTTCATCACGGTGACGAACAGCGCGAATCCGAACAGCCCATATAGAATGGAAGGCACCCCGGCCAGCGTCTCTACCGCAAAGCGGATGATCTCCACCATCCGGCGTTGGGTTGCCCCCTGGCTGCTCATTTCCCCCGCATATTCCACCAGATACACTGCCGCCCCGACGCCTACCGGCGTGGCGATGGCCAGGGTCAGGATGACCATGTACAGCGTGGTGACAATGGTGGTGGAGATGCCGCCTTTGCCGCCCATCCCCGCCTGCGGCTTCTCGGTGAGAAAGCGCCACACAAATTTGGCGCCGGCGCCGAGTCCCTGGAAGACCATCCCCGCGTCGCCGTGTTGGAAGCCCCGGCGGATCAGCGCGTCTTTGCCCATCACCCAGCGGTCGAAACTCTCCGACGTGCCTGACCCGCTCTCTCGGCTTACCACGACGACAGCCGCGTCCGGGCCGCCCACCTGTTGCCAGTTGGTTACGGCGCCGCTGAAGATGTCGCGAGTCTGGTTGTAGGTCAGGGTGTCCACGCCCAGGGCCGGGTTGACCACCACGGCGATGCCGTCGTAGCCGATGGGGTAGCTTTGCAGGTCTTTGTAGCGCATCAGCTCGGAATCTTTGACCTCGCGGGAACTCATCCCGATGTCCACGTTGCCTTTACCGGCTTCCTTGATGCCTGCCGTCGAGTCGCCCCCGGCGACGCTCAGTGTGACGCCGGGATAGGCGGCGCTGAACGCTTGCGCCAGCGCCTCGGCCAGCGGCTGCATGCTGGTGGACCCGGCGAGGGTCAGGTTGCCGGACGGCGTGGCCGGTTGCGGCGCGGAGTCGAGCGGTTGCCGCAGCGGAATGTAGCCGGATTCGGCCACCAGCCGTTGCCCGGCGTCGCTGCGCGCAAAACTGAGCCACGCTGCGGCGGCGCCGTCCGGTTCGCCGTTTGAGACCACGTACAGCGTGCGCGCCAGCGGGTACGTCTCGGCCAGGACATTGTCCGTGGTCGGCGCGACGCCGTTGAGACTGACCGGTTTGACCGCCTGGTCGAGATAGCTGAAAGAAAGGTAGCCGATGGCGTTAGGCGTCTGCGCCACCTGTTCGCGGACGGCTTCGTTGGAGTCTGCCAGAATCGCCGCCTCGGCGACGTTCTCAACCCCCAGGAAGAACCCAACGCTCTGCACCAGCAGGTATCCCAGGACGAAGAACAGGATCAGGATGACGCTGCCGCCGGTGGCCCACAGCGCGCTGAAAGCCAGCTTTTGCGTGAGATGGCGTTGTTGCAGGTTGCCCTGCGCCTGTGAGGTGTCGCTTGTTGCCGCAATCCCTGCCGCTGTGACTTTGTTCGCTTCCACTTCGCTGGTCATCTTCATTGGCTCCCCTTAGCGGACCATTTTTTCACAACAACCCGCGCCATGCTGTTGACCGCCATAATCATCAGAAAGAGAATGACGCCGGTGGCAAAGAGCGCGCTGCGGTGCACGCCGGCGGCGTAGTTCAGCCCCATCACGACGTTGGCGGTGAGCGTTCGCCCGCGCGTCAGGAAGAGGGTCAGTGGATTGGCGGTGAGGGGCAGCGGGAACTCGGTCGAGTTGCCCAGCACCATCACCATGGCCATCGTTTCGCCGAGCGCGCGCCCGACGCCCAGGATGACCGCGGCGACGATGCCGGAGCGCGCCGCCGGCACGGTGACGTGAATGATGGTCTGCCAGGGCGTGCTCCCCAGGGCCAGTGCGCCCTCGCGGTACGACTGCGGCACGGCGCGGATGGCGTCCTCGGCGATGTTGATGATCGTCGGCAGGATCATCACGGCCAGGACGATGGACGAGGCCAGGAAACCGAATCCCTGGTTGCCGGCGACCGGAAGGGCGGTGCGGATGATCGGCACCAGCCAGACCATCCCCACCAGCCCGTAAACCACCGAAGGAATGCCGGCCAACAACTCTACGGCCGGCCGCACCACCTTGTGGATCGCCTCCGGCGCGATCTCTGCCATGAACACGGCGCAACCTACACCGAGGGGTATTCCCAGGATGACGGCGCCGGCGGTGACGATGACCGAGGCAACGATCATGCCGAAGATGCCGTATTCGCCGACAGCCGGGTCGTCGGCGGGATGCCACTTCGTCCCGAACACCAGCTTCAGCAGGCCGACCTCACGCAGGGCGGGCAACGCCTCGACCAGCGTGAACACTGCGATCAACACGACGATACAAACGGCCAGCAGCGCTGCGGCGAACAAAAGATATTTGATGGAACGATCCACGAGAGCGGCTGTGCGCATAAGTCCTCCAGGTAGGGATTAGGGATTAGGGATTAGGGATTAGGGATTAGGGATTGGGGATTAGGGATTAGGTGTTTCTTTTCCCCATTCCCCCACTCC
>DAOUFX010000049.1:0-2640 GCA_034429675.1 Anaerolineae bacterium
CGCGTGCAAAAACCACTCTCTTTAAATCAGTTGCTCAATCGTTTCGAGCAGGTTGTTTTGATCGAACTGGCTCTTGACGATGTAGGCGTCGGCGCCGACTTCGATGCCGCGCGTCTTATCCTCTATCGAGTCCAGCGATGTCACCAAAATGACCGGGATGTTGGCCGTGCGCGCATCATGTTTGATTTGCGCCGTCAGCCCGAACCCGTCCAGCCGGGGCATCACCACATCCGAGATGATCAGATCGGGCAACTCCCCGCCGGCGATAACCCCCAACGCTTCCTGCCCGTTGACCGCCAGCTGCACGTCGTATCCTGCCGCTTCCAGGACGTTCTTCTCCAGAATGCGCGTCGTGACCGAGTCGTCTACGACCAGAATCCGGCGGACGGGAGGCGGTTCGGCCTCCACGGCCGGCGCTTGCTGGCCCAGGCTGGCGCGCCGCCCCGCGCGCAACGTCAACTGGATCAGATCGGCGACGTTGAGCACCAACACCACCTCGCCGCTGCCCATCACGGTGCTCCCGCCAATCCCGGCGACGTGGCGCAATTGCCGCCCGGTGCTCTTGATGACCATTTCCTGCTCGCCCTCCAACCCATCCACCACGAAGGCCATCCGCCGTTCGGCGGTCGCCGCGATGATGACGATCCGGTATTGCTCGCTCTCGTCTTTGGGGCGTGACCGTCGCGGCATCTCCAGCACGTCGCCGAGATACACCAGCGGATAGGGCCGCCCCTGGTGGCGCAACGTCTCGTGGCCGCCCATCTGGGTCAGTTCGTGCGGCGCGACGCGCACAATGCCTTCGATGGCGCCGAAGGGGACGGCGAACCGCTGGCCCGCTACCTGCACCAGCAATCCCCGGATGCTCGTCAAGGCCGCCGGCAAAATGAGCGTAAACACGGCCCCCTGCTGCGGCTCCCATTCCACGTCAATGCGCCCGCCCAGAGCGCTGACGTTGCGCCGCACCACGTCCAACCCCACACCGCGCCCGGAAACGTCGGTGATGATGGGGCTGGTGGAGAAGCGCGAGGTGAAAATCAATTCCACCAACTCGGAGTCGGTCATGTCGTCCACCCGCGCAGCAAGGTCGCTTTTGCGCAACGCCGCCTGGCGAATGCCCGCCAGATCCAGCCCGCGCCCATCATCGGCCACGCGCAGGATGACTTCCTTGCCGGCCTGCTCCGCGCTCAAAGTGACGCGGCCAACCGGCGGCTTGCCGAGCGCCGCGCGTTCCTCCGGGGTCTCCAGCCCGTGATCAATCGCGTTGCGCAGCAGGTGAATGAGCGGATCCTTGATCTGTTCCAGCACGCGCTTGTCCATCTCCACCTCGCCGCCCACGATGTGAAGCACGGCTTCTTTCTGCGCGGCCTTCGCCAGATCGCGCACCATGCGCCCAAAGGGCGCTGTGATCGCGCTGAGCGGCAACATCCGCACCTGCTTGACCTCCTGCTCGATGGCGTCAATGACCAGCGCGGAATGCAGCGTGTCGTGAGCGTAATCCCGCGAAAGGACGGCGATCAAAGTCTGAACCTGACGCATCTGCTCCTGACTGCTGTTCACGTACTCCAACAACTGCGCGACATCCTGCTGCATCTGCGCATTGCCGACCGTCCGAGGCAGTTTGCGCAACAAGCGCCCGTAGGTTCGCCGCATCCCCAGCCAATCCTTTTGCCATTGGTTGAGCACCGCCTGCGCCCGGTTCACCTGAACCACGCGCTGCTCGGCGCGAATTTTGGTGACCATCAGCTCGCTGATCTGCCCCATCAGCGCGTCCAGTTTGCTCACGCTGACCCGCACTGTGTCTTCCATCGCGGTCGCCGGGGCCACGTCTCCCGCCGCAAAATGCACCGGATCAACCGGTTCGGGTGAGATAGACTCGATGTGGGTCGTCCCCTTTTCACTGCGCGTCCCTGTCCCCGCCGGGACTGGCTCCGGTTCCGGCGGGACCGGCTCTACCAGAACTTCAACCGGAGTTGGTACCGGCTGAGCCGGTTGCACCCGCGCCGGGCGGCGCGACTTCGCGGCATGCCGCGCCGCCGTTTCTGATTGCGCCGGCGGTGTTTCCGGCGTCGCGCCCGGCAAGATTTTGCCCGGCTGTGTCGCCTGGCCTCGCTCACCCGCAAGCCGTGCCTCTGCCTTCTCGCTTTGCATTCCCGTTCCCGCAGCCGATCGCGTCGCGCGCAGCGTCTCCAGTTCGGCCAACGTCTGCAAAACCTGCACCGGGGGCGTCGTGCCGCCGGAATCGTAGATGGCCTGAACCAATTGGATGGTATCCAGCGCCCGGTAACATATCGTGTAAACGTCTGCCGTTCCTGCCAACTCGCTCTTCTGCATCAGATCCAACACATTTTCCAGCGCGTGCGCCAGCTGTTCCACGGCGGACACCCCCAGAGCGCGGGCGGCCCCCTTGAGGCTGTGCGCGGCGCGGAAAACATCTTCCAGCGTTGTCTGGCGTTGTGCGGCGCTCATCTGGTTTTGTTCCAGCGCCAGCATTCCATCGGTCATCGTCTGGACATGCTCGGCCAGCTCTGCGCCAAAACTACTGATGAGTTGTTCCCGGATTTTTGAACTTAATGTCACCACACCGCACCTCTGCAAATCAGCTCAATAAGAAGGGAAGAAGTGGGGGATTTGGGGGCGGGC
>DAOUFX010000050.1:0-6191 GCA_034429675.1 Anaerolineae bacterium
GCCCGCCCCCAAACCTCCAGCCTCAGATTTTGAGAAGATACTTTTTCATAGTGTTGAAGTTTATGCTGACTTTTTGGAAAATATAGAACTGTGTGAGCCTTTGGGGGAATGATGACAAAGACGGTTGAGAATGTGACGGTTAAGCGTATCTCGTGGGTCATTTGGATTTTGACGGTAGGACTGTTGGCAATTTTAGGATCGGCCTTTTCGCACGCCTGGCGATTGAATCGGGAACTACAAGATGAACTGGCAGTTCTGGAGCCCATGCTGACGGCCTCCTGGGAACAACAGGCGACCTTGCAGGCGGAGTTAGCTTACGTCAAAAGTGATGCGTATGTGGAAGAGTGGGCGCGCGTCCACGCCGGAATGACGCAGCCGGGAGAGACATTGGTGGTTGTCAAAATCCCGACGGCGACGCCGACGCCAACGCCCATGCCAACCGTTACCCCAACGCCCAGTCCAACGCCGCAGTATTTCTGGCAACGCTGGTGGCAGACGCTTACCGGGAAAACCCCATAGCTTGTTTTAAAACACATTGTCTCCACAGTGTGCGTGACAGTTTCCCAATCAATCACAGGATGGATTTTATGGAAAAGAAACGAGCGCGCAGCGAGAAATATTACGGGGTAAGGTTCAAACTGCTGCTCTCGGTACTTGCCATTATTCTTGTCCTGATCGTTACCCAGACTGCCATGACGTTACGCACAACCCGCCTGCATTCCGAGTCCCTGGAACGGCAAAATCTTCTCAGGCTTTACGACGACTACCAGTCGAATGTGAATTCCCGTAAAGAAATGGCGCTGGCGCTGGCCATGAGTTTTGCCGATCGCCCCGACGTTGCACAGGCGCTACGCAATCAGGACCGGCAAGCCCTTACGGCAACGTTGTTGCCTGTGTTTCAAACCTTGCAAAGCCGTTACGCCGACGTTTACCTTTATGTCTACCAACCCGACGGCACAACTTTTGTGCGTATCCATGACCTGGAGACTTATGGCGACACGGTCACATCGTTCCGTCCGGACGTTGTGGCGGCTTTGGAAACGCAGCGTCCGCTTGCCAATGTCAGCCTGGGGCCGTATCGTTTTGGGGTTCGCGGGATCACGCCCATTTTTGATCAGGGCGGCTTTGTGGGCCTGGTTGAAATCAGCATGGACTACGCCGAGATTTTCCTCGAAAGATCCAACGAGATTCAGAATGCCGACTACATGCTGTGGGTATCCTCGGAGGCGGCCACACACACCGGACTAAAGCCGCCCCCCGGCGCCCTGACGGCGCCTTCTTCACAGCTTTTTTTCTACGCCGGCACCTATCCCTCCTCTTTGCCCATCCCTGAACCTGTGTATCTAAATGCCCTCCAACACGATCAGCCCGCGGTGCGGTTTGTTGCGCAAGACGGCCAATCCCTGGCGATTATGGTCGCCCCTGTGACCGGATTTGACGGTCAGGTCATTGGCATATTAGAAATTCTGGTTTCACGCGACCCGACATTGCAGGCATTGCGGCGCAATCAAATCGTCGCATTTCTAGTCGCAACCGGGTTGACGGTGCTGGCGCTGGCATTGACGTGGGGGATGGCCGAGCTCGTTGTTTTGCGCGCGTTGCGCCATTTGAACGCCATCGCACAGCGTCAGTTGGAAGGCGACCTGGCGGCGCGCGTTGAATTTTTCCCGCGTGATGAATTTGGACGGATGGGGCAGACATTCAATCGCCTTACCGAACAGGTGGTAAGCTCAATTAGCAAGTTGGAATTGCAGGTGGAGTTACTCCATCGCGCCGAGCGGGCTTTGGCTTACGAACAATATCTGACCCGGGCGTTGTTGAATACTGTGCCGGATCACATCTATTTCAAGGATTTGCAAAGCCGGTTCATCAGAATCAGCAAATCCCAGGCGGTGCGATTTGGGTTGAGCGACCCCGAAGAGGCGCTGGGAAAAAGTGATTTCGACTTTTTCAGCGAAGAGCACGCCAATCAGGCTTATCAGGATGAGCAGAGGATTATTCAGACCGGGGAGCCAATCGTAGGATATGAAGAAAAGGAAACGTGGTCTGACGGCTCGGTGACGTGGGTCTCAACCACCAAAATGCCCCTACTGGATGAAAACGGCAAAATTATGGGCATTGTTGGCATTTCCAGAGAGATCACCGACCGGAAGAACTCTGAGGCCGAGATATTGCGACTACAACAGTTACTTCAAAATGTCAGTGATTCGATGCCCTCGGCTTTGATCGCCCTGGATGCCACGGGGCAGGTGCTATTGTGGAATCCGGCAGCACAAGCATTGACCGGCTGCACGCTTCAGCAGATCGCCGGCCAATCGGTCTGGCAGATATGTCCCATGTTAACCCGTTATCAATCCCTTTTCGAGGAAGTGCTACGCACGCAGCGGGTGCAACACCGGCACCAGGATACGCTGGCGATGACCGACGCCACGCTGGTTCATCACAATGTGGACATTTTCCCGCTGATGTCCGGCGCCGTCTCCGGCGCCGTCATGCGCATTGATGATGTCACAGAGCGTGTGCAATTGGAAGAAATGATGTTGCAATCTGCCAAAATGGCCAGCGTCGGCGGCCTGGCCGCCGGCGTTGCGCACGAATTGAACAACCCCCTTGGTGCGATGGTTCAAAGCGCTCAGGTCCTTGAGATGGCGCTGGACACCCAACGCGCGCGAACTCAAGAACGCATGTCGGCGTGCGGTGTAGATGTCGCGCGGTTGGAACAATACTTGCAGGATCGCGGCATCCGCGAGTATCTGGCCGGCATCCGTCAAACCGGAGAGCGCGCCGCGAAAATCGTGTCGGACTTGCTGAACTTTTCGCGCAAAAGCACCGCAGAATTCACATCGCAAAATTTGAATGAGCTGGTAGAGCAAACGTTGGAGCTTGCGGCGACAGACTATGACCTGGGAAGGAAATATGATTTCAAGGACATAGAAATTGTGCGAGAAATTACAACGGAAATGCCAAATATTACCTGTGACAAACAACAGATTCAGCAGGTGATCCTAAACCTGGTGCGCAACGCCGCCTATGCGATGTCTGAAAAGAAGGTTACGGCCACAGACGGCGACTATCGCCCCCGGATGATCATTCGGACCCGGCTTACGCCTGCCTGCGAACAAAACACCGAAATGCATGCGCGTTTAGAAGTGGAGGACAATGGGCCGGGATTCTCCACAGCCACACAATCTCATCTGTTCGAACCGTTTTTTACCACCAAAGACGTGGGAGAAGGCACCGGCTTGGGACTGTGGCTGTGCTGGTCTATTGTGGTCGAGCGGCATGGCGGACGAATTTGGGATGAATCCCCCCCAGAGGGCGGAGCGCGTCTGATCGTGGAATTGCCGACGGTACAGCAGTAAACAACGGCGGACCCGGCGTATTGCCTTGCCCCCATACGCCGCCGGAATTGAGGGGAGAAACTATGCACGAATTCTTCTGGTTGGACGTGTCGGTTTATGCCTTGACGGCCATCGTCGCCATGTCATTGTCGCTGATCGTGCTGGGGGCAGCGCCACCACATACCTCCGGTCGGTTCTTTACACTCTTCACCCTGTGCGTCGCTCTTTGGACTGCTTCGGGATTTGCCATGCGGATACTGCTGTTTCTTGGAGTGGATGCGCTGAAATTTTGGGGGGAGGTGTCCATATTCTTTTTTCTCTTGCTTGGGCCGGCATTGTTGCTGTTTACCCCCCGTTACGTGGAACATTCCACACATTGGGCCGACCGGGTGAGCCTCGTCTGTTTGCTGTTGATTCTGGTCCATATCTGGCCCCTGTTTCGCGGATATCTCATCCATGAATACTACCTGAATGCCAATGGCATCGCGCAATCCACGTTTACACTATGGGGTAAATTCGTCCTGGGCATTCCTATCCTGTGTTTCGTTTGGTCCCTGTGGCTCTTTTGGCAAGAACGCCACCGGGTTCAAGAAGTGCTTTTGGCCTTCAGTGTGCTCATTTTGTTGATTGGCCTTATCCTGGGGGAAATTCTGAGCATTTCCATGTCGGCTTTTTCCTTCGCCGTGGTCTCCAGTGTGGTGATAGCGGGTTACGTGGTCATCAGCCGGCAACTTTTCAATCCGTTACGTGAACGCACCGAAGTTCTGCAGCGTGAAATCTCCGAACGTCGCAGAGTCGAGCACGCGCTGCGTAACAGTGAGGCGAAACTGCGCCGTGTGATGGAAACCAGCCCCGTAGGCATAACCATTGTAGACCGCGACGGCCAGATTACTTTTGCCAATGAACAGGCCCAACAAATCTTTGGGCTAACCCGCGACAGCATCGTTCAGCGCACGTACAATGCTTCGGAATGGCGTATCACCGATTATGAGGGGAATCCCTTCCCCAATGAACAGTTACCTTTTCAGCAAGTTCTGGCCACCGGAAAGCCGGTTTTCAACGTGCGTCACGCCATCGAGTCGCCTGGCGACCGGCGCATGTTGCTCTCCATCAATGCTGCGCCGATTTTCGACGATGACAACAACCTAGACGCCATTGTTGCCGCCATTACCGATGTTACACAACAGAATCAGGCCATGCGCGGGCTGCAAGAGAGCGAACAACGCTTTCGCGCTCTTTTTGAGAATATGGCCGAGGGCGTCGCCTGGCATCGTCTGGTCTACGATGATAACGGCCGCCCGGTGGACTATGTCATCACCGACGTCAATGCCACCTATGAAAGCCATACCGGGCTGGCGCCTTCATGGGCTGTCGGGAAATGCGGCAGCGAAGTGTACGGCGCCGACACCCCGCCTTATTTCGATCTCTTCTCAGCGGTCGCGCTGACCGGCAAACCCAACCACGTCGAGGTCTATTTCGCCCCGATGCAACGGCATTTCAAGATATCTATTTGTTCTCCCGGCGAAGCGCAATTCGTTACGATTTTTGAGGATATTACCCAGCGCAAACAAGCCGAGGCCGAAATCCTGCGCCTGCAGCATCTACTTCAAAATATTACCAATTCAATGCCTTCGGCGCTGATCACGTTGGACTCGGACGGGCGCGTGCTGACCTGGAACCCGGCGGCGGCGGCGTTGACCGGACAGCCATCCCCAAAAGTCGGCGGGCAGTGTCTGTGGGATGTCTGCCCCAGTCTGCAACGTTATCAGGAATTGGTCGCACAGGTCATTCGTGATCGCCAGACGGCGCATCTCCATCGCGATCAAACCATGGTCGGCGATGCTGTCATCTATCACGATGTCAGCATTTTCCCCCTCGTGGCGGAAACGGTTGAGGGCATTGTGTTGCGAATTGATGATGTGACGCACCGGGTACAGTTGGAAGAGATAATGCTGCAGTCGGCAAAGATGGCCAGCGTCGGCAGGCTGGCCGCCGGTATGGCGCACGAAATCAACAATCCCCTCGGTTCCATGATGCAAGGCGCTCAGGTTTTGCAATTGGCGCTCGACACAAAGCGCAAACACACTCAAGAGCTAGTGCAAACGTATGCTCTCGATCCAACAGCTTTGGACCGCTACCTGAACGATCGCGGCATACCGGAATATCTGGAGGGGATCCGCAGCGCCGGCGCCCGTGCGGCAAAGATCATCTCCGACTTGCTCAGCTTCTCACGGAAACAAAGCTCCCATGCCGCGCCGAGACAGATCAACGATCTGGTTGAACAAACCCTCGCTCTGATCGCCACCGATTATGATCTGAAAAAGCACTATGACTTTCAGGATATTGAAATTGTGAAGATATTGGAACCAGAACTGCCCGCCGTGATCTGCGATGGACAACAAATCCAACAGGTCATTTTAAATTTGGTGCGCAATGCGGCGCAAGCGATGGCCGAAAAGAAAGAAAAGGCCACGAATTCCGGTTACCGTCCGCAGTTGATATTGCGCACTCAGAAAATTGAAATACCATTAGAAAATCAAACACAAACCTGGGTGCAGTTGGATATCGCCGACAACGGCCCGGGGATCCCAGAAAAAATGCGAGCGAGGCTTTTTGAGCCTTTTTTCACCACCAAAGAAGTCGGACAAGGCACGGGGTTGGGGCTGTGGTTGTGTTGGTCTATTGTGGTTGAACGACATCATGGCCGGATTCACCTGGAAGCGGCGCCCTTCCCCGACGAAAAAGAGGGCACTTGTTTTGTTATTGAGTTGCCGGCGTCCACCAACAGTGAATGAAACTTGCGGATGAAAATCACGGCCTTGCAGGCCAGGAAATAAAGAGTAGTGTTTT
>DAOUFX010000051.1:0-13729 GCA_034429675.1 Anaerolineae bacterium
GCGGGCGGGGGTACCCGCCCGCGCCAACACTTCCTTATACCGCTGACGCAGCAAGATTAAAGGGTGTGTGGTTGCGGGCGGGTATTCCGCCCGTGACCACACGTCTCCTTATCTCTAAAGTAGTATGCTTTGTCGGCGGGACTATTGTCATCCGCCAAAAGATACATCTGAGGGTACATTCGGGGAACACAAAAAAAGACCGGGGAAGTTTCCCCGGTCTTTTTGGTTGAATGGTATGTTTAGGCTTGTGTTTTGATTTCGACGCGTTTCTGGATTTGCGCCTCCGCGGTCTTGGGCAGGGTGATGGTCAACACGCCATTCTTGAACATCGCCTCGATTTTGTCTTGCTCGACGTTGCCCGGCAGGGCGATCACGCGGCGGAAAGAGCCGTAGGAACGTTCGACGCGATGGTAGTTTGCCCCTTTCTCTTCCCGATCCTGTTTCTTCTCGCCGCTGATGGTGAGCGTGTCTTGGGCCAGTGTGACCTCGATGTCTTCCTCGCCCATCCCCGGCAATTCAGCCGAAACCTGAATGTTTTTGTCGTTTTCCACGATGTTCATCTTCGGGCTGAAGGTTTCCCATTCGCCAAACATGCCCAGCGGCGCGGGCCAGCTGCTGAAGAAGTCGTCGAACAGACGGTTCATTTCATTCTGCAGGGTGGGGAGGGCGAGATTCTCCTGCTTTACCGGCGATTTGTCTCCGCGTTTCCATGGAATCAAATTTGTGATCGGCATAGCTCCACCTCCTTGTAGTTTTTCCACAGCCTTGTTGCTGTGTCATTGTCAATATAGCAATCCAACATTGGAGTTGCATTAACACCGCCTTAGAAGTACATTAGCGTATGTTCGACCGAAGGGATAAAAAGAAGAACATTTTTGCGAGCGCGCACCCCCGCCAGCAAAAATACTGCCCTTAACTCGTTGTGGCGGCGGTGAATCCGGCTAAAAGCCAATGACTACGGCTAATAGCTATTTTTTAAGGAGGATGCGATGGATACACCATTTGATAGCGCCCACACGGGCGCTCCGCCCGCCGGTGCCCATACAAAAGGCAGCATGTGGGGACTGATATTGTTGGCGCCAGCGTTGTTGTGTGGTATGGTGCGTTTGCTTGTGCCGAGTGTGCAGGTGGTGTTGTATAGCTTGCAGGACGTGGACATACTGGCTGCTGACGCCGCAAAATTTGTGGGTTTCGCCAACTACGCTTTTTTATTCCAGAACGAGGGATTGGGGAAAGCCATAAACTACATGGCCGTGCAGATAGTTCTGCGACTGGGTTTGGTCGCGCTGTTCCCGCTGGTTTTTGCCTGGGGGGCCGGCCGTTTGGCGCGCAGAGGGCGTCTGGCGCTGCGGATCTTGCTGAGTGTTCCCGTGGCGCTCTTTATGCCCTTGGCAATTTCGTTGCTGGCGATAGCTTTTTTCTCCTCAAATGGCTCCGGCCTTTTGGGGGGCAACCCATTACTGGGCGATCCTCTGGCCGTGCGGCGGATCTTGTGGGTGTTGGATGGCATATATGTGTTGGGACTTGCGCTAGGGATGGGGCAGATTTTCTATCTGCCTTTCTGGCGTAAGCCGGTTGCGTCGTTGCCGGACGAGCAACGCGGATTGCATCCCTTGTTGATTGTGTGCCTGGTCGGCCTATTGGCGACCGTTGCTCTGACCCTTTCGACTTTTGTGATGAACTATGTCATAACGCGAGGGGGGCCGTTGGATAGCACGATGAATCTGGCGTTGTTGGCCTACCGGTTGAGCTTCGTCAGATTTCATCCGGCTGCGGGCGCTGCGGTTGCCACGCTCATCCTTATTCCGACGTTGATTTGCGGAGTGCTGGCCGGCTGTCTGCTTGTCGCCGGTCGCCTGAGTTTTTCTCTCAATCCGGTTCGGCTATCTGCCGACGCGACTGATGAGGAAATCCCGGTTTCCCCGGCTGCGGCAATGATTCTCACTGTGTTGGCTTTAGGCGTGTGCTTCCTCGGTGCATTTCTCTACGGATGGGGGGCGCTGCAAGTATTGCAAAGTGAGGTCACGCGGTTGTTTGACCAGAGATCGTTGATGACCGCCCTGGTCAACACCTTCGTCTCCACCTGGGGGGCGGCGCTGGGCCAGGGATTCCTCGCCTACCTGGCTGCCATTGGGATCGGCGCCTTGCGCCCGTTGGGGCGGCGCAGCGAGTGGTTGCTCCTGCCGTTCAGCCCGTGGCTTTTTGCGACCATCGTGCCGTTGTGCCTGCCGTTCTATATGTCAATGCGTGGTAAGCTCGGAGCGCAGACTAACCCCATGATGCTCAACGTCCCGATGCTTTTCATTCTGACGTTGTTTTTCAAGGGGCAATCGGCGCGTTGGCGGGCGTCCCGGGTCGGAGATGGGGAAGGAATCGGTGAATTTATGCGCCATCTGATCGCGCCTTCGTTGCCGTTGTTGGGGTTGTTGCTCCTCTTTTCGCTGTTCATTGAAGGGCAGAGCGTCTTTTGGCCGTTGTTGATAGCGCACAATCCGGTACAGTACCCCATCAACCTGTATCTCCTCATGACCTTTGGTTCGGGGTATGGGACGATGCCGGAGACGATAGCTGCCGCAACTGCGACCTTCGCGCTTCCGCACGCTCTGTTTTTCCTGGCGGGTTTGGCGCTTTTCCAGGTTTTTTATCTGGATCGGCTGTGTTTGCACACGGCTGAATAATCATGAAAAAAGGAGGGAGCTACGGCTCCCTCCTTTTTTACTCTGACGCCGGAAACAGAAACTAATTTTGGCTGCGCAGAACCAGCGGCAAGAAGACGCTGAATTCAACGGCGTCGTTGTCCACGATGTTCAGGGTTGCCGGGTTGTTCTGCCCGCCCAGTTGGACGGTTTCGTCGCCGCCCATCGGGTCGGAGAGGATGAGCGCCAGGGCCTCGGTGCTCTCGGTTTCTGCGTCATCCGAGATCGTGACGGTGAAGGTCATCTCGGTGGTGCCGGGGGCGAAGACCAGCGTGCCGGTGCTGGTGATGAAGTCAACGCCGGCCAGCGCGGTGCCGGCCTCGGTCGTGTAAGACACGGAGAACGCCTCGGTCAGCGCGACGTCCGAAACCAGCGTCGCGGTGACGACGGCCGCGCCGGCGCCTTCGTCCACGGAGAACGCAGCTTGCGCGAAGTCTACCGTGGGGGCGGCGGGGACGAGCTTCACGCTGTCCATCCAGATGGTGCCGGACGCTACCGTGAAGTTCTGCACTGCGAGTTGGGTGACCGTTATATTGTCGGCGTAGATCATTGACAGGGGCACGCGCACCAACAGCCAGTCGTTGCTTTTCTGGACGACGTAGCACGCCTCAGAAATCTTGGGCAGTTCGGCGCCTTCGCCATTTTTGGCGAAAATGCGCAGTTCCCGACCGGCCTGATCTTTGCGCAACGCAAATTCCAGCCAGCGATAAGGGGTAGTATCCAGCGCCGGGGCGGTTCCAAACGCGATCGCGCCCCATGCGTCGGGGACGAAGTCGCCGCGGATGGCGTAGCTGCCGGAATAGACCTGATCGGTGGCCGTCACGACGATGTCGCCACCCCACGAGCCATTCCACCACCCGTTATCCATCTGATCGCTGTAGAGGCTCAGCGCGTTTTCGTAATCGGGCTTGGGTTCCAGGCCGCTGCCGGGCAATACCTTCTGCTCGCCGCCGTACCACTGGCGCAGAGTGTTCTCGGCCGGCTTGTTGAAGGGGGTGTAGCCGAGATCGCAGGGGCCACCTTGAACGGGGTTGGTATCCCAGGACCACATGTACAGGCCGGCAAACCACGGTTGATTGTAGACACTCTCGAACATAGCCTGATAGGCGTCAACTTGTTCTTGCAGGTCAAGGATGGTGCCCGCTTCATAATCCCACGGCTGGTAGGTCATACCATCCACGCTGCGGTAGCCGATCTCGGTGAAGAGGATCGGGCGGTCGTATTGTTCGGAAAGGGCGGCGAGGTTGGTCATGATAGGCGTCCAGGCTGCTTTCAACTCCGCAACGGTGGGGTCGGTGTTGCTGGCCGATTGGGTCAGGCGGTAGTAAGCGTCCACGCCGATGTAGTCCACGGCGTCCCACCAGACGATGTCGTTCTCGGCGTCGTGGTTGGCGGCGTAGGTGATGGAGCCGGTGTAGATCTCGGTGCCGGCGCTGATGACGCTGCGCCAACTGATGCTCTGCGCTTCGGTCGCCAACAGTTCGGTGCCGACGCAGAATTGATCCACGCCCAGGTCTTGCGCCAGGGTTGCGTAATGCGTGATGAAGTCCGTGTAGGCCAGGAACCAGGCGTCCCATTGCTCAGTGGTCGTGAAGGTTTTGCCGATCTCGCCGCGCCAGGCGCCGCTGTTCACGTCGAGGTGCGGCTTCAACATCACTTTGAGACCCAACTCGTGCGCCTTCTCAATGACGTGTTCCAGGTCGGCGTCGGTCGGGCTATTGTCTTTGGTGAAGATGGTTGTGGATGAGATGGTTTCCTGGTATTGCGTGGTCAAGAGGCTCATCCAGTTAGCGCCGGTGTCGGCCAGGTTTTCCAGCGAGAGATCGGCCGTGGCGTTTTGATACTCGCCATGCCACCAGGAGACGTAGGCGATACCTTTTTGTGCGGCAGCCACAGGTGCCAGCCGGGAATCCTGCTCCATCGGCGGCGGTTCGTTGATTGCCGCGAGCGGCATGGTGTTCATCAGGATGACCGGCGCGGCCAACAACGCGGCCAACAGCAAGACTTTTACCAGGGATCCAATTTTCGACTGCATGAATAGTTCCTCCTTGTGAATTTAGGTCAATACTTGCGTGGTTCAGAGTTTCTTGTCTACGAATTTGCGACCGGCTTTCCTCCTTCCTTTGCTGGGGCGCAAGGGTTTCCTTTTGTTTGGTTCTTGCGCCAAATCTCTCACAAACCTCAAGGTTAGAAATCCCGCAAAATCACCGGCAGATACACGCTTATGCTCGGCCAGAAGGCATTGTTTGAAAGCCCCAGCCATTGACCCGATGCATCCTGGGATTTGAGCGCGAAGTAGTAGGTGCCGCCTTCGTAGGGCAGGGACAGGGCGGTGGTGTAGGGCAGGACGGCCGTGAGCCCGCCGGCGCTGCCCGGCAGACTGTCGCTGATGACGGCGGCGGCGTCCCAGTTCTCGTCGGTGATGCGGGTGTGGGTGTAGCGCAGGGTGGTGGTGACGGCTTGCGCCAACGGCGTCCAGCGCAGGGTGGCGACCAGGCTGTCGCTGGTCGTGTAGGCGTCGGTGATGCGCAGCCCGCTCACGGCCGGCAACCAGGTGGTGATGAGATTTTGCTTGACCTCTTCGTCGCTGCCGCCGTCGCTGCTGACGCGCAGACGCACGCTGTAGACGCCGGGTTCGGTGTAGATGTGGCTGGCGCTTTGCGTCGTCGCGTCCACCGTCCCGTCGTTCTCGAAGTCCCATTCCCAGGCGGTCGGGCCGTTTTGTGATGCGTCGCTGAACTGGACGGTGAGCGGGACGGGGCCGGATGTCTCGTCGGCGACGAAGGCCGCGGTCGGCCCGGCGGCTTCGATGTCGAGGTAGTTGAGCATGGTGTACTCGTCGAAGATGCCCATGGCCATGGTGAGCTTGTTGTCGTTGATGGTGACGCGCTGCGTGCGCACCAGGTAAGGGCTGGTGGCCTCGTCGTTGACGAAGATTTGGCCTTCGATGGCGATGTAGTTGTGGTTGTATGTTTTTCCCTGCCAACCTGCCGAGACGGTCACGTCGTAGGCGCCGTTGGGCAGATCGAATTCAAAGGTGGCCGGGCGCCCGTAGTCCGAGTAGAGGATGCTGCGCTGCAAGACGTTGGGACCGCTGCCGAGATAGGTGGTCATCCAGTGAGCGTCGGGCGGGCTATACCAGCCGTAGCCGTCGGTGGCGTTGTAATCTTCCGAGCCGATCTTCATGTAGGTTTTGCCGTTGACGACCAACGGGTTGGCGGTAGGCTGGCCGGCAGGATCCTGGAAGTTGATGTAGTAATTGCCGGGCGCCCCTTCGGCGCGGGGGTGGGTGGGCGGTGGGTTGATGTCGGGGATGGTCGCAATCTCGCCGCCGTTTTTCAGGCCGATGAGCCGGCGCAGGTTGTAGGCGAATTCGCTGTTGCGGGTGTAGCTGGTCAGTCCGGTGATCATCTTGTTGGCTTGCGCGTCGGCGGCGTTGGTCACGTCCACCTGCGGTTGCCCGCCGGCCAGCACGTAGAGGTATTCGTAGTCCTCGAAGCCGTCGCGCAGCATTTCGAGGCGGATCGAGGGCACAAGGCGGTGGCCGTTGGAGCCGTAGGGGATGTCCGTGTTGCTTTCGGAGGGGGGGTAGAGCATGAAGGTGTTGCCGTTTTGTCCGTATTCAGCCGGGTTGGTCCACGGGTTGGCGCCCCAATCGTTGATCGAGTAATAGGCGATGCCGCGCGCGCGGTATTTCCAGAGGAACCACCCGGTGAACTTGCCCTCAAGCCCGGGGTGGTCAATGGTGATCGGGTTGAAGTAGGGCGGGCGCGTGCCGTGCAGGAAATAGATCCACGTCTCCTCCCCGTGGTCGCGCAGGCGCGCCTGGGAGACGGTGGGATTGTACTCGTTGAGCACCGGCATCCAGATGTCAATGTGCGCGCCGGTCTGGTCGTAGATTTCGGGTTTGGCCCCTTCGGAGACCATCAGTTTGAGGTTGGGCGCTGCCTGGTGGCTGTAGCGCGAGTACCAGGCGACGGCGTTGTAATCCGCTTGATCTTGCGGCTCGTTGGCGAAGTAGTGGTAGGCCGTGTCCAGGTAGCCTTGAGCGCCGAGGTAGTTCTGGAGGGCGGCGACGTAGGCAAACCACGCCTGGTTGTAGGCCGAGGTGGGGTTTTGCAGCCAATCGCTGCTGCTGCGCGCGATGCCGCAGAAGGGGTTGGGGCGCTGATCCACGGAAGAGTCGTTGCTGCTGAACCCCGCCGCCGTCCACATCGGGAAACCGACGCCGCCGTTGAAGGGCGTGGTAAATTGCCCATCCAGCAGGCCGGTTCCGCCGAGATAGCGGTCGGCCAGCAGCTCGAAGCCCCAGACGCCGTCCGTGTCGTTGAAAGTGTGGCTGGCGCAATCGTAGCCGATGAACGGCCTGGCGAAACTCCCGCCGCCGGTCAGCCCGCCGGGCCAGAGCGTGCTGATGGGGGTGAGGCGGTGATCCATGAAGAATTGTTTGATGCCATCCACGTAGTCCCAATACTCGTCGCCGGTGCCGGGGACGCTGTAACTGCTCAGAAAGGTCTGGTAGGAGAAGTTCATCTGTGACTGAACGTGCAGTTCATTGGGAATGGCAAAGTTGAAGACGTGCAAGGTGACGGGGATGGTGACGCCGCCCAGGGTGACGTTGGTGGTGTAGTCGCCGGTGGGCGTGGTCGCCGGGACGGAGAGGCTGAACCAGAAGGACGTGTTTTCGCCGGCGACCAGCGCGACCGTGGCGCCCTTGGCCAGCGGCCACAGCGGATCGGGATTGGGGCCGGTGCGCCCCAGGCTGTCGCTGGTTGTGGTGATGTTGACGTACTTGACCTGGTAGATTTCGGACGTGATGCCGCCGCCGAAGTCGCCGATGTTGACGGCAACGTTGCCCGACGCCGCCGGTTTGACGACGACCTGAAACGGCTCGAATTCGTTCTTCGCGGCGTAGACTTTGACCCCGGAGCCGCTGTCAGCGGGGACGGTGGAATCTTTGAAGACCCGCTCGCTGGGGGGCGTGGTCCAGAGGGTGTAGGCTCCGGTGGATTGGGTGAGGCGGTAGGTGTAGCGTTCCAAATCCGTGCCTTGCGCCTTTGCCCGTTGCGGAACCGGTGTGGCCATTAACGAGATGATGAGCAACATCGTGTACAGGATTGAAAGTTTGTGTCGCATTGCGTTCTCCTTAGAAAATAGCCCGCCGCTGACGCGGCGGGAGGTTAAAAGGCTATGTTTTTTCGTGCGGGGATACCCACACGAAAAACATAACTTTTAGCTCTTCCGGCGAATTGCGATGAAGGGGGTATTCCCGCGCGGAGGGAAGAATATGACAGCCGTCGCCCCCCCCTTCGCACGACCGCATATTCATCTTCGATAGTGTTTACAACCAATATTTTGTCGCAGTTTTGCTGAATATCCTGCTTGGGGTGTTACATTTTTTGGAATTTGCGTCAAAGCGTGGCGATCTCGATGTAAGGAACCCGCCCGTCCAGGCTGCTATGGAAGTTGTTGCCGTCATCGTCGTCCCAGGCGACGGTGTAGAGGCGGCTGTGATAGGCAATGTGCGGGTAGCGCAGGGCCACCGGCAGCAACGGGTCCTGCTCGCACAGGCCGGGCATCAGGTAGGCGTAGCCGCGTTCTGCCGCCAGCTGGTAGACGGCGCGCAGCAGTTGGCGAAAGATTTCCGGGTCGTTGTTTTGGATGCAGATGAAGCTGGCATACGCCGAGCGGATGTGTTCGCCGACCGCGGGGAGCGGCTGGATGCCCATCAGCCGCGCGCCCAGGTTATAGAGCGGGCGGATGCGGCGCAGCGAGGGGGCGTAGTCCCGGACGACTGTCTGTTTGTAGCCCGATTGGTCCCACAGCCCCACCACGCCGGCGATGCGCTCGTTTGCATAAGCGACGCGGAAATCCTCCACGCTGAAGCCCAGCGTGGTGTCGCGCGTGGTGAAATCGGCTTCGGTGTAGATGGGGAAAAATTGCTTTTGCGCGCCGGTTTCTTGCAGGAAGGCGACGATGGCCGGGAGCGTCTCCGGCGCGCCGGGGCGGATGGTCAGACTGTCGCTGGCGGCGCGTTGTGGGCGGTTGGCCCACCATGCGCGGCTCAGAATGATGCCGGGCGTGACAATGTGCGCCAGCTCGCGCACGGTGGGGAATCCCGGACGCGGATGTTCTACCAGGACGCCGCGCGCCACGCGGTTTTCGTCGGAGATGGCGGCGAAGTAGGCGCGGACACGCCCGTCTTTGTGCAGCGTGTGCAGATAGGGGAGCCCTTGCGAGAGCAGCCAGGCGCCACGATAGCGCTGATCCACGCGCAGTTGGCCGATGTAGCCCAATTCTTCGACGGCGCCGTTGACGAAATGCGGCTGCGTGGCGCGGCACAGAATGCCGGCCAGTTCGCCGCTTTCGTTTTCGCGCGCGGTGACGACCTGCCAGAACGTCCCCATCGTGCCGCAGCCCAGGAAATAACCCGGTTCGCGCTCGAACGTCGTCGTGATCCGTCCCGGCATCGCATTGGCCGCCAACAAGCGCCGCAGTTCGCCGTCATCGTCAGGGGTGGCAAGAGCAAATTTGAAGTTCATCGCAAGTCTCCGGTTGAAAGTCAAAAGTCGAAAGTCGGATAGTCTTTGGTCAGGCGTTGCAAGTTGCAAGTTGCAAGTTAAAAGTTACAAGTTAAGATGCGTTTCACGTTTCACGTTTCACGTTTCACGTTTCACGTTTCACGCCCCCTGCTTTCCCACTATTTTAGCCCCAGCCGCATTCCTTGCTTCTTGAACGTTTCCTGGCGGAAGAGGCGGTTGTAGACGAGGTAGATTCCCAGGCGGTAGAGGGAGCTCATGTTAGTTTTGAAGTCGAAGGCGCGGCGGGCGATGTTGAGGGGGCTGTTGTAGACCTGGCGGCAATGGAGACTGGCGGCGGTCAACGCTTCGGGCGTCATCCGCCGGGGGCGGAAGGCGGCGTGGTTGAAGCGATAAGCGGAGTGCAGCCACCATTGGCCGTCGTAGAGCAGGCGCCCTTCGGCCTCCAGCCGCCGGTAGAGGGGGGTGTTGGGATAGGGCATGAGCGTGTTAAAAGCCGCAAACGCGAATTTGTTCTCCAGCGCGAAGTCCAGCAGACGTTGGATACCCTCTGCGGTGTCGTAGTCGTGGCCCAGGGTGAAGGCGGCCCAGGTTTGCAAGCCGTGGTCGCGCAGGATGGCGAGCTGAGAACGGTAGCCGTCGAAGACGCCGCCTGCTGCGCGCAGGTTGGGCGCCTTGCCCATGGCGCGCAGATTGTCCGGGTCAATGGACTCGAAACCGATGACGTGGCCCAAGCAGCCGCTTTCGACCATCAGCGCCATCAACTCGCGGTCGTGGGTCATATCCAGGCTGCCCTGCGCGACCCAACGCACTTTGAGTGGGATGAGGGCGCGAAACAGCTCTTTGGCGACGGTGTGGTCGGCCAGAAGATTGTCGTCCACGAAGAAGAGCTCGCGGCGTTCCTGCGCCTCGATCTCGGCGAGCGTCTCGCGGACGCTGCGGCAGTAGTGCGTGCGGCTGAAGTAAGCGCTCACCGCGCAGAACTCGCAGTGGAAGCGGCAGCCCCGGCTGAATTGCAGCAGCGTGATGGGCAGGTAGCCTTTGCCCTTGAACAGATCGCGGCGGGTCAGGACGCCCGGTTGCGGCGGGCCGGCGGGAGCGTCGTAGCGCGGCTTGAGGCAGCCACGGCGCGCGTCGGCGATGACGCCGGCCCAGGCCGTTTCGGCGTCGCCGGTGAAGACGCTGTCGGCGTGCTTTGCGGCTTCTTCGGGCAAGAGCGTCGCGTGCATCCCGCCGATGATGACCGGGACGCCGCGCGTGCGGTATTCGGCGGCGATTTCGTAGGCGCGCCGCGCCGTGAAGGTTTCTACGGTGATAGCGACCAGGTCGGTGGGGACGTCGTAGGGGATGCGCTCGATCCGGTCATCGTAGAGCGTCACCGCGACGTCGGGCGGGGTGAGCGCCGCGAGCACGCCCAGTTGCAGCGGCTCCATGCGCGCTTCGTCCACGAAGAGGCTGTGTTCCAGACGCCCGATGGTCGGCTTGATCAGCGTTAATCGCATGACTTATTCCCAAGTTTGCGAATGGCAGGGGCCATCCAAATACTTGATAGGAGTAATTGTACCGGTATTTTTATGAAGTTGCGCCGAAGAACCGGCTGAAGCCGGTGAGTACAATCGTGGAAGTATACTCCGACTTTAGTCGGTCTGCTTGCGCCGGATAACAACTGTACCGTTGCCGACAGGAAACACAATGCGCCACTGATAAGCGGCGCATTGTGTTTGGGTGGATTTAGTGTGAATGTTGGCGGATCAGAGCCCTCGCATAACCACGGGCAGGTAAACGCTGCTGCTGCCGGTTTGGATCATGACCGAAAGAGTCACAGTGCTTTCGCCGGCGGTGACAGTGGCCTTATTGATAAGGCGCGGCGGCAGGATGACGGTGGTGTCGTTGACGACGTTGGTGAGGATGGCGGAATAGGTGATGTCAATTTCCGCGTCGGGGGTGAGGACGCCGGTCCAGTAGAGGATGGGGGCGTGGCTGTCGTCCACGGTGCCGTTGGTGGCAGAGTGGGGGCTGGAAGCAGCGAGTGATCCGGGCACATACAGCAGGCCTTGCGGCAGCGTGTCGGTCATAAGCGCCGTAACGTCAATGGGGCCTTCGGTATTGCGCACGCTAACGGTGTAGACCACCGTTTCGCCCAGTTTGGCGACAGAGGTGGAGGCCGTCTTGACGGAAGGAGTCAAGCTGGTCGTGCTCATCAGTTCGATGGCGGCAGGAGCGATGGCGTTGTTCACGGTCAGGGCCTTAGCGGCAGAAACCGCATTGGAGGTCTCAGCCATGTCAGACGCCAAGAGCGCACTGGCAGGAACTAACACAGTACACAGGACGATGAGTGAAAGTAAGCGGAACATTTTGAACGTTTTCATTAATCTAACCTCTTTATCAGTGAAATTTAGAATTTACTACTTGATTTCTCTCGCATGGACACCCGCCACACCACCCAAAAGATACCCGGCAGTTACCCGGCCAGAGATGGTTGGAGGCGCTCTCTATGACGCGGTTGCGCTTTCATTGAAAATAGACACTTCTTCCAATCCATTTTTTTACAAAGGCGCAGAGCTACCTCCCTACCTCAATATGAGTCGCGCCATTATGATATTTCCTGCTCATCAATTTGGGTTTTCGCCAGAAATTGAAGAAAAGGAAGTATCTTCTCAATATCTGGGGTGAGTTTTGGCGCGGGCACAGCCCGCCCCAAACCCTCACCTCACCCCTTTTTACTGAGATGACACAAAAGAAAGAACCGCGAGAAAGGGAGGCGCGAATCACCCTTTGCTGCAGTTTCGGGGAGCAAGTATACCAGAATTTTACAAACGCGCAGATGGGTTAAAGAGGCTGTGTTCCAGACGCCCGATGTCGGCTTATCCGGGTCAGTTTCATGGCTGTCCTGGCAAGGCGGTGGGTTCGTCGGCGGGACAATTCTGCGGCAAGGTAAAATAGAAGCGACTCCCCTGGCCGGGCGCACTTTCCACACCAACTTCGCCGCCGAGGCGCGAGACAATGCGCTGTACGATCGAAAGTCCCAGCCCGTGACCTTCGGCGCGATCCTTGTGCAGGCGGGTGAACTGCGTGAACAACCGGCTTTGCTGTTCAGGCGTGAGTCCTGCGCCGTTATCGCGGACCCAAAAGCGCACCATAAGTATGGCCTGACAATCCCGCGTTTCCTGCGCTTCATTTCCCTCTGCTTGCTGTTTGCCTTTTGCAATTTGCGTTTTGTTCTCTGCCCAATCCCATCCCAATTCGATGGAGGGCGGCGTACCGCCATATTTGAGAGCGTTGCCGATGTAGTTGGCCCACACTTCCTCGATCCAGGGCGCATAGCCGTAGGCTGCCGGCCAGCTTGCAGGCAGATGGATTTCACCGTGTGTTTTGGCGATCTGTAACCGCAGCCGGTTTTGCACCTCGGCGACGATGCCGGTCATATCCAGCGGCGCGATTTCGATGTCCGTCAGGCGGCGCACTTTGCTCAAAAGCAATAGCCCGTCAATGATGTCGTTGATCTTTTGCACGCTTTGATGGATGGTTTCGGCGCCGGTGGCGATCTGCTCCGGCTGGCAGTGTTGGGCGCGTTGTTTGAGGACGTAGCTGAATCCGGCCAGAGCGGCCAGAGGGTTCTTCAGGTCGTGGGCTACGGTGTGGGCGAAGGCATCCAGTTCGGAGTTTTGCGCCTCCAATTCGGCGGCGTACTGTCGCAATTGCTGTTCGGCCTGAACCTGCTCGGTGATGTCGCGGTTGCTGCCGCGACGGCCGGCCCATGTCCCGTTGCTATCGTAGACCGGCTGGCAGGTGTGCCCGATCCATCGCATGTTGCCGTCGCGCGTAATGATGCGTAGATTGAACGAGAAAACCTGTTCGAGGGCCTGTTCGGTGTTCAGATGGTGAATCCAGGCGGCGCGATCGTCCGGGTGGACGATGGTCGTGATCAGCCCGGGGTCCTTCTGGAATTCCTCGCGGCGATAGCCGGTGATCCGCCGGCACGATGGTGAGATGTAGACCGGGTAGCCGTCCGCGCCCATCCACACTTCCCAGTTATAGGTGAGATCCGCCACCGTGCGGAAGTGTTCCCGGCTCAACTCCAGGGCTGCCTCGGCGCGCTCGCGCTCGGCGATTTCGTTGTGCAGGCGGGCGTTGCTTTTGTTGAGTTCGGCGATGAGTTCTTCGCGCCGGATCAGCTCGGCTTCAAGGCTTTTTTGTAGCCGGCGCAGCGACAAATGTGTGGCGACGCGCATCAGGACTTCTTCGATCTGGAAGGGTTTGGTGATGTAATCTACGCCGCCCGCCTTGAAGGCTTTGACTTTTTCGCTCACAGTGTTGAGGGCGCTGATAAAGACGACCGGAATGTCGCGCTCTCGTTTCGCCCAAAAAATACTTTCACTCTGAATTAAAATTCGCACATTAACATTCGAGAATCGAGCATCCGCTCCTCAATCCCCGCAAACGTTGCATTCGTGGTATAACCAGGCTCAGAAATGCGAGCAGCGGAGGTGAGAG
>DAOUFX010000052.1:0-4559 GCA_034429675.1 Anaerolineae bacterium
TGCGCCCGCCCCCAAACTCCCACTTCTCCCTTTTTATTGAGACGATACCAAGAATAGCGAAGAATTGTGGAGAAAAGATGGAGAGCAGGTGGAGTGTTTGTAGAGATTGGGGCTTGACAGATCGAAGAAAAGATTTATTCTAATACTAGAATACTAAAGCACAAGGATACAGAAATGACCACCAATGCAGAGTTGTCAATCTTGAGCCTGCTGGCCGAGCAGCCCCGTCACGGGTACGACATCGAACAAGTCATCGAAATGCGCGGCATGCGGGAATGGACGGAAGTGGGATTTTCGTCCATCTACTACGTGTTGAAAAAGCTGGAGCAGGCCGGGTGGATCGAAAGCCGCCTGGAGGAAGTCGGGCGCGGTCCGGCGCGCAAGGTCTACCACATCACCGGAACCGGCGAGGAACAAATGCGGGCGGCGGTTCTGGAATCGTTGAGCGCGCCGCAACGTTGCTTCCCGGCGCTGCTGCTGGGGATCAGCAATCTGCCGGCGATCCCGCCGGAAGCTGCCGTCGCGGCGCTGCGACAGTACAGCGCCGCGCTGGATGAACGGCTGTCGCACGTCCGGGAACGCTGGGAAGCGCAGAAACCGCTCCCCTACTTTGTGGAGGCGTTGTTCACGTACAGCATCACCATGGTGCAATCCGAACGTGAGTGGATTGAAGCATTGATCAAACAAGTGGAGGCTAACAATGGAAAAAGTTGATTTAGAGAAGGAGAAAATGATTGTGCAACCCTTGCCAGGATTCAAACATTTCACGACACATCACTGCGTCACCGGATCGATGCGCCACGTTTACGAATTCAACGGCTATCCGATCAGTGAGGATTTGCTGCTGGGACTCGGCGCCGGGGTGAGCTTCAGTTACTTCCATTATAAAGGGCAGCCCCCGTTTATGGGCGGGCGCGGTATGCCCAAACCGAGCATGGAGGAGATCGCCGGTCTGCGCACCGGCGTGAAGATTGCGCCGCACACCACGTCTAGCGCGCGCAAAGCGAAAGAATCGCTGGCGGCGCTGCTGACTGCCGGACAACCGGTGATGCTTCAGGTGGACATGGGATTTCTGCCCTACTTCGACTTTGACGGCCAGGAGTATCACTTCGGCGGGCACGCTATTGCGGCGTGCGGATACAACCCGGAGACGGACGAAGTGCTGATCGCCGACCGCGAAGAAGCGTTGCATCCCGTCCCGATGGCCGATCTGGAGAAAGCGCGCGGGTCAACCTTCAAACCGTTCCCGCCCAAGAATTGCTGGTGGACGTTCGACTTCGCCGGGAAACGCCCGCCGGCGGCAGACGAGGTGCGCCAGGCCATCCTGGAGCAAGCCGGGCCGATGCTGGAGCCGCCGATCAGCAACCTCGGCGTCAAGGGCATCCGCAAGGCGGCGCAAGCAATCCCGCAATGGCCGGAAAGTATGGATGCCGACGCTCTGCGCTGGGCGCTGTTCAACACGTATATTTTCATCAGCCCGGTGGGCGGCTCAGGTGGCGGCTGCTTCCGCTATATGTTTAGCCGTTTCTTGCAGGAAGCCGCCGGGATTGCGAACGACCCCAGGTTGGAAAACAGCGCCGGCGAGTTCAAGGCTATCGCCGACGCATGGGAGCAACTGGGAGAGTGGTTCCGCGCCGTCGCGGAAACGCCCGACGCAGCGGCGCGGATTGGAGAATGCGCCGGCCCGCTCAACACGCTGGCGGAGATGGAGCTGGCAGCGTGGACGAAGCTGCGTGAGGGCGTTTAGCCGTTAGCTTTTAACGGTTAGCCGGGGATGTACCCGGCTAACCGCTATCTTACTCAGTTCCCCAACTCGGCGAGCAGCGTAACGACGCCTGTGTCGCCATTCACGGTGATCACCTGCCCGCTCTGGATGCGCCGGGTCGCCACGCCGACGCCCATCACCGCCGGGATGCCGTATTCGCGCGCTACAATGCTGCCGTGGCTGAGCGGCCCGCCGATGTCGGTGACGACCGCCGCGGCCATCGCAAACAGCGGGGTCCAGGCCGGCGTGGTCGTTGCGGCGACCAGCACGTCGCCGGGGCGCATCTGGCCGAAGTCCTCAGGGCCGTGCAACACGCGGGCCGGCGCCGTGACCTCGCCGGCGCTGGCGGCAACGCCCTTGAGCGTGTCGCCGGACTGGCTCTCGGCGGCGGCGGGCGTGAACGCGCTCATATCAATGCCCAGGTACCTTTTCCGAGGCGGCAACGTCGGCGGCGGGGTGACGCGCTTGAGCTGCCGCCAGCGCCTGGCGCGCTGTTCGACGGATGGCGCCATAGCCGCCACCGCCTCGTCGCGTTCGAGCGCAGCGACCGCCCGCTCCACCTCGGCGCATTCGAGCCAGTAGATGTCGTCGGGGCGGGCGATGGCGCCGGCGGCGACCAGCCGGCGACCCAACTCACGCAGCATGCGGCGCAGCGCCGGATAGCCCAGGCCGATGTCCGCGAGCGCGCTCTCGCGAATCTCGGCCAGCGATTGCGCCCATTTCACCGATTTGCGGAACGCCCACGCCCTCAGGCCCTTCAAACGTTTGAGCATAGCCTCGGTCGCCTGAATGCGCCGGGTTTCGAGTTCCTTCTGGCGTTCGTGCGGGCTGGCGCCGCGGCCGGCCAGGTACATCTTGATTGTTTCCAGCATCGGTGTGGGATCCTCCAGCGGCAGAGCCTTGGCAAAGTCCAGATCATAGATGATGTGGCCGAAAGTGCGCAGGTGAGCCTGAAGGCGCTCGCCGAAAGCCTGCCAGGCCGGGGATGTGGGGGCGTCGTACAAGTGAATCAGATCGGCGGTCGGCGTGTCGCGAATGGCCGTTGCCAGATCGGGTTGCGACCGCACCCAGGTCGCCAGGTCGTAGAGCGACTTCTCGCCCTGAATCGGCGTGCTGTCGTAGCCCATCAGGAAGGTTGCAGCGGACGGATCGCCCTCGCGGCGCACCAGTTTCTCGTAGACCTTGGTAAACAGCAGCTCCGACCCGGCCGAGGCGCCCGTCGTCGCCACCAACAGCGCGGAGAGGTGCAGCATGGCAGCGTTGTTGATCTCCTGCACACCGGCCCAGATTTCAGATGAAGGGAGCGCCTCCAACGGGCGATCCCGCCAACGAGCCGCCGCCTCCGCGTAACGCGGGCGGATGTCATCCCGCCAAAGCGAAATGCCCTGGCCCAGCAGGCGCGGGTAAGAGATGAGCATGCGCGTACTGACCCACCACCATTGGCGCGGCGTGTAATCCACACTCATGTAAGCGTAATCATTGATGGTCATAATGTAATTGTCCGGCATCTGCGGCTCGGAGCGGGTCAAGACGCGCATCACCTCTTTGATGCCATAACAGCCGACGGCCGGCAGCCCCAGGGTCGCGAACAAAGGGCTGAGCGGATCGGGCAAAATATCCACGACGCTGCCGCGCATGTACTGGCCTTTGGGATTGGGCGCCTTCCATTCGATGGCAAGAGGCGTCTGATCTTCGGGCAGCGCGGTGACGGGCCGCGCCTGGACGATGGCGAATGTGCCCTCACCCCCGGCCCCACTCCCAACAGGAGAGGGGAGCGTCAAAGTCCATTCGATGTCCATCGGCATTCCGTACAATCGCTCGATCTGCACGCCCAACCGGGCCAGTGCGGCGGCCTGCGCATCGCTCAACACCGGAGCGCGGCGCAGCGATTCAGGCGTCGGTTGCTCGGCGGAGCCGTCGGGCAGGCGGACGGTCATCACCTGCTTGTCGGCGATCTCGCGCGACAGCACCGTTCCCGTGGCTTTTTCGACGATCAAGGTGTCGGGCGTCACCATGCCGCCAACGAGCGCCTCGCCCAGACCCCAGGTCGCCGTGATCATTGCCTGGTCGCGCCGCCCGGTGATGGGATTGGCCGTGAAGAGCACGCCGGCGGCATCGGCAAAGACCAACTGCTGCACGACCACGGCCAGGCTGACGGCGTCCTGATCAATGCCGTGTTGCAGGCGGTAGCCGATGGCGCGCCCGGTCCACAGCGAGGCCCAGCAGCGCTTGACGGCGTCCAGCACCGCGTCTGCCCCGTGAATGTTGAGAAAGGTCTCCTGCTGCCCGGCGAAGGATAGCCCCGGCAGATCTTCCGCCGTGGCCGACGAACGCACCGCAACCGGCAATGGCTGCTGGCTGGCGGAGGTTGGATCGGAGAGGGCGAGATAGGCGGCGCGAATTTCGTCGGCAATGGCGGAGGGCATGGGCGTCTGCGCGCACAGATCCGCGATGAGACGCGAAGCCGCTGCCAACGTATCAGGACGCGCAACGTCGGACGAGTGCACAGACGCGAGGATGCGGGATTGCAGATCGCCCTCAGCCACGAATTGCTTGTAAGCGGCGGTGGTCACGTGGAACCCGCCCGGCACGGGCATGCCCGCTTGAACCAGGCGCGCCAACGACGCGCCTTTGCCGCCCACGATTTCCAATGTCGCTTGAGTATCGGATAATGGCAAAATGTATTGGAGTGTCATCGTTGTCCTCCTCAAAAAATAGCGTTTAGCCGTTAGCTTTTAGCCAGGAATTACCGTTGAAGGTGATGGGTTAAAGGGGGGTGTTTTTCGCACACGGG
>DAOUFX010000053.1:0-2884 GCA_034429675.1 Anaerolineae bacterium
CAGATGAGCACGGCGGCGGCCCAGGCGCGCTGGGAGACCGCCCCCGAAGGCGCGCGGAGGGCCGTCGCCGACGCGCGCGCCGGCGCTCACGAAGCCCTGGCCGAAATGAACGCGCTGCTGCAACAGCTCTCCCCCGCTCCACTGGAGAAGGTCGGGCTGGTACAAGCGCTGCGCGATCAGTGCGAAGCGCTCGGTTACCGCAGCGGCGCCGCCGTCGCCGTCGCCATCGGCGCTCTGCCCGACGACGCCGACTTCCCGCCCGGCGCACAGGAGGCGCTGTTTCGCATCGCGCAGGAAGCGCTGAGCAACATCGCCCGGCACGCCCGCGCGCAACACGTGACGCTCAGCCTGAGCCAGGCGCAGCCCGGCGGCCCGGTTGCCCTTGAGATCCACGACGATGGACAGGGGTTCGATGCTGCGACCGCGCCGCAGGGCATGGGATTGAACAACATCCGCCAGCGAGTGGCGGCGCTCGGCGGCAAGCTCGAAATCCAGAGCACGCCCGGCGCAGGAACCACGCTGTGCGCGCGTGTCGAATTGACCCCGGCGCCGGCGATCGAAGGGCCGCTCAGCCCATTGCTCAACAAAACCATCCTGGTGGGTCTGGTGGGCGGGTTGGCGCTGCTCGCGGCGCTATTCTATCCGCTCTATACTTTTTCGCCGCAAGGAGTCATTGAGGGATGGCCTGCCGGCAGCCCAGTGTTGGGCGTATTATGCGCGTTGATAGCGGTAGGAGTGAGCGTGGGCGTCGGTTATGTGGCCGTCCGGCGCAGCGGCGGCGTGTCACAGAGCGGGGCGCTGGCATGTGGCGCGCTGGCCGGAAGCGTCGCATGGCTGGTAGTCTACCTGAGCATGGGCATGCTGGCCGCCGGCGTCCCCGCATCGCGCTGGATGCAAGAACCCTATCCGGCGTGGATGGTATGGGAGATGGAGTACCACGGCTTCTATCCCGACGAGTTACCCTGGGAAGCGGCCATGAACACCAGCAATATCCAGACGCAAAGAGCCTTCTGGATCGCGCTGTTGTGCGGCGCGGGGTTGGGGGCGCTCGGCGGCTGGCTGGCGGCGAGGCGCACGCAACCGTCGCCCATGCCCGATCTTTCACGGCAAATCTTCGCCTGGCTGGCGCCGGCCAGCCTCTTCAGCGCCCTGATCTTGCTCGGAGCTATCAGTAGCTATGGAACGACGATCCAGTTTATGGACATGAACCAGTTCATAAAGCCGGGATCATTAGCCTTGCGCTATGATTCTCACGTTGCCTCAATCTCCTCGCTGTTGCTGATTTATCTGGCGACGACAGGCGGATTGTATGTCCAGTTGCGCGCCAACATCCGGCGAGGAACCCACGCAGCGCTGGGGAGCGCACAAATTGCAGCGGTGGTGTTCGGTACCATCTCCTTGGGAATCGCCGGGCTCGCGCTGTGGCGCGCCGGCAAAATTCTGCTGGCGCCCACACCCACACGAATTCTGCCTGGGGTGTTGTTGGCCGGATGCGTTGCATTGGGCGGGTTGTACTGGCTCAGCCTGCGTGAAATCCGGCCTCGCTGGCAAGCGCTTGGATTGGGAGCGCTCCACGTTCCGCGAATACTGGCCCTGACGTTCCTGCCGCTCAGCTTGATCATCCTCACCAGGGGCCTGGGAAACGTATCCTTAACCGTCTTTGTCTTCACCCTGGCTGCCGACGTTCTCGGCGTCATCACACTATGGAAACGTCCAAAAACGCCAATCCTGGGAGGCGCCATACGCTCGACAGCCTGGCAAGGCAGCGATCTCATCAGCGCCGTTGGGCTCGGATTCCTGCTGTCGGTCATCTTGCCCATCGTTCCTTATCTGACCAACCTCATCGCCTTTCTCGGAATCACCAGCCTGGAGTTAGCCGATGATCCGGTCGGCGCAATGCGGTTGGCCTTTCTCGCCCAGGCTGCCGGCGCCGTAGGCGTCTTCGTCGCCGGACTCGCCGCCGTAGGATTGTCAACGCTGGCGCTCGATGGGATAATGGCGCTGGCGGTAGGTAGACGGTAGACGGTAGAAAGGGAAAGAGGGGGGCGCCGATTCGTAATCGGAAATCCGAAATCCGAAATCCGAAATCGGTAATCCGGTATCCGGTATCCGGTATCCGTAATTCGCTAACCCGCTGATTCGCCACAGGAAAATACTATGATTCGTTTAGCTCTGGTAGATGATCACCACATTGTGCGGCGCGGCTTGCGCAGTTATCTGGAGGCGTTCTCCGACATTGTCGTCGTCGGAGAAGCGTCCGGTGGGGAAGAGGCGCTGGGCAAAGTGGGCGACTGGCAACCCGATGTGATTCTGTTGGATTTGCTGATGCCCGGCGGGTTGGATGGCATCGAGACGGCCCGGCGCCTGCGCGACGCGGCTCCGCAGACGCACATCGTCATCCTGACGGCCTACGGCGACGATGTGCGCGTGCCGGCGGCCCTGCGCGCCGGGGCCAGCGGCTACGTCCGCAAAGACGCCGAGCCGGAGCTGCTGCTGACCGCGGTGCGCTCGGCAGCGCAAGGGAAAATGTTGCTCGATCCGGCCATCGCCGGAAGCGTTCTCCAGGATTTTACGCAGGGAGATGGCGCCAACGCCGGCCTGACCGGCCGCGAACTGGAAGTTCTGCGCCTGCTGGCGCGCGGCTACACCAATCGCGAAATCTCCACCGCCCTGGTTCTGGGCGTGGAAACGATCAAAACCCACGTCGCCAACATCCTCGCCAAACTGGGACAGGGCGACCGCACCCAGGCCGTCGTGCAGGCGCTCAAGCAAGGGCTGCTGCTGTTGGACGAGATTGAACTTGAAAAATAACGACGAGGGCAAGAAATAACGATACGGCAAAAGTCGTTTTAAAAGTAGGGTTTTCGCGGGCGGGAGTACCCGA
>DAOUFX010000054.1:0-7918 GCA_034429675.1 Anaerolineae bacterium
CCAGATTTCGAGAAGATACCGCGAAAGGGGATTGTTTGTTTCAGGGATGAAGCGAAGACGGCCACGCCCAGGTTTGTGGAATGAAAACAGTATAGTCCAGGTCGGGGAAAAGGAGAAAGCAAAACATGCACAGACGGCGGGATTTGTCCTCACAGAGCCTTAGCGCTATACTGTTTTATCGTACAAACCTTCAGAAAAGAGGTAACCGTGCCTGGTACTCAGCCATCCTTGCTCGGTCATTTGCGGGGGATACCGGAGCCTGCGGACGATGCGGGGCAAACTTGCCGGACGGGCGTTTCGACGATGCCTGCCGGAGCAGAAAGCGCCGATTCTGCTGCGCCGGAGGTGGCGCGCGCCCTTGCCCTGAGCTACGAAAGCCGCAATCCTGACGACGGCGCCGACATCCTGGCATGGGCGCTGTTGGCGCGCGCGGCTCACTTCGCCCCCGGCGCACCGATCCCACGCAATCTGCTGCTGGCAACGATCCATCCGCTGCTGAATATATTCACGATGCTCGGTTTTGACGAGAGGGAAACGGACGAGGATCACCCCGGCTCATTCTTGCAGGGCGAGGATGGTCTGAAACGCCTGATCGCGTTGGGTCTGCTGGAACCGGAGACGGATGGCAGCCTGACGTTGCCGCGCATGGTAGTTCCCCTCATTCACAAGACGATCATAGATGGGACCGCGCAGGCCGATGTCGAAAAAGTAGTGTGGTCTGAGGCCATCCGTCTAAACAATGCCGACCACCCGGCCCCGCCGCGCGCCTGGTCGGCGCACCTGCGCGCTGTCGCCGACAACGCATACACCGGCAAACTCGCAGATATAGACGCAAACAAACGCCGGGCGGGGCTATGCCACGAATTGGCCGTCCATCTGGACGTCAGCGGCGACTACGCCGGCGCCCTGTCGTATTACGAGCGCGCGCTGCCAATCTTTGAGAAAGCCTACGGCCCGGAACATGCGTACACCGCTCAATGTCTCAGCAATTTCGGCTATCTCTTGCACGTGACGGGCAATCCGGTCGAAGCATACCCGTACTGCCAGCGCGCCCTGGCCATCCGCGAAAAACTTTTCGGCCCCGACCATCCCGATGTCAGCCTCAGCCGCAATAACCTGGGGTCCGTGCTGCAAGATATGGGCGATTGGGTCGAAGCGCGTTCCTGCTACGAGCGCGCCCTGGCCATCCGCGAAAAAGCCTTCGGCCCCGACCATCCCAACACGGCCATTTGCCTCCACAACCTGGCAACGCTTTGCTACGACGAAGGCAACGTCGAAGAAGCCGCGCGCTTGATGCGCCGCGCGCTGTCAATTTTTGAAGCAAAACTTGGGCCGGCAGAACCGAGCGCCCAAAAATCGCGGCAATGGCTGGCGGCATTCAAAAACGAATCAGGCGAGGGCGTTGGGTAGACTCCCCGGTGCGGTCAAAACACTAAAAACCCCACCGAACCGGCCAGCAAGCACTGCGCAGTGAAATAAGTGGCCAGGTTCAAAACACAGGCCAGTTTGAATTTCCTGCGGAACCGGTTGATCGCCAGAACTGTGTCCGAAACGATAAACAGAACTGCCCCGATGGTGGCCAACAGCGCTCCACTCTGCCCCGTTTGGATGCCCCGTTCCCAGGCTAACCAGGCCATCATCAGAATACTCACGACGTAGATGTAAACCGGCAATTTCAGATTACCGAGAGAAGGCGAGAGGATGATGTAAACAACGGCGCCGCATACAACAAAAGGAATGACCGGCCACCATAGCGGCGTGCCAATCCCTGATGCAAAAGCGGCGATATAACAAAGATGCGCAAGGAGAAAGGCGACCATGCCGGCTAGAAACCGATCCGAGGGCAGCATCAAGAGAACGTCACCCGTCGTGGAAAAGACGAGACCGGCAATGATCATCCCCTTGTAAACCGGCGGGGCGGTATGTCCCAAAACGGCGATCAGCAAGATCATTGCCATCGTCAGGGGTTTGAAGACGTAAATGGAGCGGCGCAGATTGCGATAGTCCGCCCGGATGCAGAAGAAAGCCGAAAGCGCAGCCAACACCACCAGGATAGGTTTCAACATTTTCACACCTCACGCAGAACCCACAATCTCCACAAATTCCAGATCGCCGTCGTCGCGGACACCGATCTTTAGACACAACGGTAACACCTTTTTATATTTTATATTTCATCTATAATTACCAAGAAGTTCCTATGATCTGTGCTCACCGGCGACAAAAGTCACAATTCGGTAGAACACACACCTGAATTTTTGCTGCGACGTCCAGATATGTCCGCAGAAAGGGGGAGAAAATGGCAATTCGGTATCAAATCGATCCAGAAATGGGGCTGATTTACATAAACCTGGTCGGAACAGTCCATGACGACGAATTCTCCGCCGCCATAGACTCGGCATTGCACGACCCCCAATATCAAGCGGGGATGAACAGCCTGATAGATTTTCGGGCGGTCGAGCGCTTTGACGTCAGCAACAACACCATCCAACAAGCCGTGGGGACGATCGGCAAAGAACTGGACCGGCATGGGCAGCACTGGAAAGCGGCCATCGTGGCGCCGACCAATCTGGTCTACGGGCTTTCGCGGATGTATCAGATCTTGCGCGAGGGTTCGATGGAGGAAGTAGGAGTATTTCGCGACGACGATGATGCGCGTGTGTGGTTGGGATTATCAAAAAGGCCCGATTAGATAAGGTCGGGCAATCCTATCAAAAGAGAAAACAATGACGGAAATAGACCCCTTCACCATCATGCTCTGTTTGATCGGCGCAACCGCAATTCTGCCGATTGTAGTCCTGCTCCTGTACATGCGGGGGCAACAGCGAACGATCACCCACAAGCCGCGACTATCACCTGAGCAACAGGTCATACGGAAGCGGCAAGTCAAATCCATGATTGATAAGATCGGCAAGCTGTGATGCAAGCACACTGCCAGAGGAGACATCTATGATAGCGTATTGTGGCATCTATTGTGACGAATGTCCTTCCTACAAGGGGACGATAACCGGGGACGAAACGCTGCTCGCAGAAATGAATGAGCAGTTTGGGAATGCGGGAACGGATGCCATTGACTTCGTCTGCCTGGGTTGTAAGTATTCCGACGTAAAATTGATCGCCACAGATTGCGCCGCGTGCGCAATCCGCGCGTGCGCGCAGGCGCAAGACAAGGATTTCTGTGCAACGTGCGACGAATTCGCAACCTGCGACACCGTGAAACCTTACCGGGGCGACGGCACATCGGTTCGCGATAGAATGAACGCTTTCCTACGCGCCAAGTACATCCGCGCCAACGGGTGAAAAATTCCACAAATCAAAATGAACAAAAAAACTTTCTGGAAAATCCTCACCATTGTCGAACTTGTCGTCGCCGCCGTAGTCATCCTGCGCGATCTTTTCCTCCCCACCCTGATCATTTTGGGTATGATCGCCATATCGCTGCTCGCCCGGCGCGAGCACATCCGCACGTTAGGGTTCAAACGCCCCCGATCCTGGCTTTCTATGGCCGGCTTTGCCTTCATCAGCGTCGTTTTCCTGCAATTGTTCGATATTGGCGTGACCATGCCGCTCCTGAACCGCCTGACCGGCAAGACGATTGATTACAGCGGCTTCGCCAACCTCAAGGGCAATCTGGGGCAACTGTTCGTGTTCCTCGCGCTCTCCTGGACGCTGGCGGCTCTGGGCGAGGAGCTTGTCTATCGCGGTTACTTGCAAAAACTGCTCACCGACCTCTTGGGGAGCAGCCTGTCCGGGGTTCTCCTGACGGTCGGGATTTCCAGCGTGTTGTTCGGGCTGGCGCACAGCGAGCAAGGGCTCATCGGCGTCGTTGTGACCACGATTGACGCGCTATTCTTCAGCTGGCTGAAACAGAAATTCGACGGCAACCTGTGGGCCGCCATCCTGGCGCACGGGTTCTACAATTCTATCGGCATGATCGTTTTCTATTTTGCCGGGCCGATCTACGGGCTCTGGTGAAAAACTCTCAAGACAAAACTACACATGGAGACAAACGGAACAACGCAATGAAACTGGAGAAAACCATCACAGTCCCCGTACCTGAAGAAGCCATACGTCGAAGGCTTACGCATTTTATGACGCAAGAAGGTTATCGCCCATCCAACAACAGCGACGCCCTATGCTTTGAACGGGGTTCGCTCTTGGGGTCGTTCACGGCCTTTAGTCCCAAGGGTTGGCAAGCCAAAGTTCGCATCCAACTCAGCGAAAACTATGGTGGCACCACCGCCCAGGTGACATTCAACATCAACACCACCGGTCAAATGGTAACCGCAAAAGAGCGGGAGTTTTGGGATGCTGAGTTGGCCGCCATTGAAATGGCCATGTCAAGCGAAAATGAAAGCGTCGAAACGCAAGCGAACCTGAACAAAGCCGCCCTCAATGAGAATGTGTCCACCGCAATCGTTTTCCTAATCTTTACAATTGCGATTGACCTTCTGTGGGTAGTTATGGCTCACATGCTGTTTGATAGCCGGGCAATAGCGAGGATCGGGACGGTGGTTATTGTAGCCATCGCAACCGCTATTTTCACCAAATACCTGAAGGTTTGGTAATCCGTATCCTTTGCTACATAGTCCACTTCGTGGCACAGAAACAGCGGGGACGCCTGATAGCGTCCCCGTTTTTGCGTCTCTGGGGGTCTTGTGCGAAGACGCCAGGTTAATGAAGATAACGAAATAGTAGCGCAGGCGTTGACGCCCGCCGGCTGAGCCGGTTCCCGGCCCGCAGGGCCTCGTGGGGTTGGCCCTGCGGCTTCAGCCCTGGGCCTTCCTGACACCCACCCCACAAGCCGTTCGACCTGTTGGTGGGCCATGACTCTGGAGTATACTTTGGGATGTGTTGGCTTTCAGGGCCACGCACATGATTCTGCATTGAAAGGAGAATGTAAGTGAAACGTAAATTGCAGTACAAACTTTTGAGATTGCTCTATGTGATGGTATTCCTGATCAGTATGGCCGGGCCGGCGATAGCGGCGCCCCAGGCTCCCCCCTTCGAGCAGGCGAATGTCTGGGCGCCCATTTCCGTCTACATGGATCCGACGCCACGGCTGCGACATATCCCGGCAACGCAGGAATATCAAAGCATGGCGCGGCGCGGCATCCAAACGGCCAACCTCCACATCAACTATATCGCCGCCGGACAGCCGGATCGCTCCGGCAACACCTGCCAGACCTGGCCAGCGGCGGCTGCCTCCGCTTTTGATTATGCGGTGAATATCTGGGAGACGGTCATCACATCAACGGTGCCGATTGAAATCGTCGCTTGCTGGACCAGTTCCCTGCCCGCCGGCGTCCTGGGACAGAGCGGCGCCGACAGCTATTACCGTAATTTCACGGGAGCGCCGCAGGACGGCACCTGGTACGTCACGTCTCTGGCCAATGCGCTGCATGGCAGCAGAATGAACGGCAGCACGGTGGATATGCACATATCCTATTCCAGCACCTTCGATTGGTACTTCGGCACCGACGGCAATACCCCGGCCAATCAAACGGACTTCGCGACCGTCGTGCTGCACGAAGTCGGCCACGGTCTGGGATTTGCCGGTTCGATGGCAGTGCAGGGCGGTTATGGCTATTGGGCATGGGGCAACAGCAATCCCGATTATCAGGATCCGACCATGTACGATCGCCTGGCGCGAGAAGGCGCCAGCACGATGCTCCTCAGCCTGGGGAACGGCACCACGGCCCTGGGCAGCGCATTGACCGGCGACGATGTTTATTTCACCGGCGCCTACGCCACTGCCGCCAACGGCGGCGTCCCGCCAGAACTGCACGCCCCGGCGCAATGGCAGCAGGGCTCCAGCTACTCCCATCTGAACGAGAGCTACAATACCAGCAACGGCGGACGGGATTCGCTAATGACCTGGTCCATCAACCGGGGCGAATCCATCCATCGCGCCGGCCCGGTGACGGTGGGCGTTCTGAAAGACGTCGGTTGGGCGCAGGTCGGCGGCGGCGAAAATACCGCGCCGACGCTGTCCATCCCCGACGTGGCGATGGCCATCAACACCACCCGAGCGCTCGACTTGTGGGCATACGCCAATGACGCCGAAGACGCCGACTCCGCGCTGACCTTTGCCGTGGTCAGCGTCTCTGACGCCAACGTGACCGCCACACTGGCCGGCGACGGGCACACCCTCAATATCACCCCGGCGGCGAGTTGGACGGGCTCGGCAAACGTGCAAGTGCGCGTGACGGATTCCGGTGGCATGACGGCCAACGACACGTTTGCAGTCACCGTCACCGGCGGCGGCAACACCGCGCCCACGCTGGAAATCAGCAACGTCTCTCTCGGCGTCAACGAAAACCAATCGCTGAACCTGTGGGATTCTGCCAGCGACGCCGAAGATGCCGATGCCGCCCTGACCTTCACCGTCGTGAGCGTCTCCGACTCCCACCTTGATGCCGTGCTCGACGGCGACGGGCATACCCTCAACCTCACGCCGGCCGCCGACTGGACGGGCGCGGCGACGGTGGTCGTCAACGTGCGAGATACCGGTGGGCTCACCGCCGAAGACTCGTTCGATGTCACCGTCAACGGCGGCAGCAACACCCCGCCCACCCTGTCCATCCCCGATTTCGCGATGGCCGCCAATGCCACCGAAACGCTGGATCTGTGGACTTATGCCCAGGACGCCCAAGACGCCGACTCCGCGCTGACGTTTAGCGTTGGGTTTATCTTCGACTCGGAACTCACTGCAGTACTCCGCGCCGACGGGCATACCCTCGACATCACCACCTCTTCAGCCTGGACGGGCGGCACGTTGATGGAAGTGGACGTGGCCGACACCGGCGGGCTTACCGGCTACAGCATGTTCTGGGTTGATCTGGCCGGCGGCAACGTCGCGCCCCACCTGGACATCCCCGATATCTCCCTGGCCGTTGACGAGAGCCGGGCGTTGGATATGTGGGACTATGCCTACGATGACGACAACGCCATCAGCGAGCTGACCTTCGCCGTGATGGGCGTTGACCCCGCCAATCTCACCGCCGAGATCGGCCTGGATGGGCACACGCTCGACCTCACCCCGGATACGGGCTGGACGGGCGCAGTCACGGTGAGTATGCAGGTCGCAGATCCCGGCGACCTCACCGCCGACGACGCCTTTGTGGTTTACGTTGGCGGCGGCGGCAACACCGCGCCCACGCTGGACATCCCCGACGTCTCGCTGGCCGCCGACGCCAACACTACGATAAACCTGTGGGACTACGCCGCAGACGTCGAAGACGCCGACAACACCTTGATCTTCACCGTCGAAGATACCTACGACACCGAATTGACCGCCACGCTCCGCGATGGGCACCTTCTCGACATCGCCTCAACGGCGAACTGGTGGGGATTTACCATCGTGATCGTGAACGTCGAAGATCCCGGCGGGCTTACCGCGTCCAGCGTCTTCTGGGTCGAGATCGGCGGCGGCGGGGAGAACACCGCGCCCACCCTGGATATTCCCGACGTCTCGCTGGCCGTCAACGAAACCCACACACTGGATCTGTGGGATTATGCCGACGACGCCGAAGACGCCGATGCTACCCTGGTCTTCACCGTCGAAAACGTCTCCACCCTCGCCCTCACCGTGACCCTCGAAAGCGGGCACAACCTCGCCATCTCGCCGCAACCGGGCTGGACCGGCACGGCAACGGTCGAAATCAGCGTCAGCGATCCCGACATGGCGACGGCGTCGGATACATTCGATGTAATCGTGAGCGAGCTAAACTACGTCTACTTGCCGCTAGTGATGCGCTAATACGTTCAATCCCACACCTTGACGTGTAGGATTCCCAGAAAATTTTGGTTCAACAGGGGATTTCTCGCTGGCCGAGAATCCCCTTTTTGATGACACAAGTGATATACTAGCGAACGAGATAGAAGGAAGCATGTTTTTTCGAGCCGGGGTACCGGCTCG
>DAOUFX010000055.1:0-6442 GCA_034429675.1 Anaerolineae bacterium
GGGCGGGTACTCCGCCCGCGAAAACCCTTCCTTGATTCTCTGCATTGTACTTTCGGTTAGGAGAAGAGCAAGCCTCAAAAGACAGCAGCGGCCCAAAAGGAGCCGCTGCTGTGAAGCGAAAGAGCGGATAAACTATTCGCCGATGGTCAAAAGCCGTCCATCGCTGCGTCCAAAGACCTCCGGGAAGTAAAATTCTTTGGCGACTGTGGGCATCACATGATAATCGCCGGGCAGTGTGGCGCGGAAGGTGTAGCTGTACTCGTAGGTGCCTGCTCCGAGCACGTCGGCGAAGAGCACCACCTTCTCGTCGCGCAACTCGCTGCGACTGTACCAGTTCCACCACCACCAGTAGCGCGAGCCGGTACGTTGGAGTTGCGGATCCATCGCCAGCAGGCTGGTCGTCGCCAGGCCGGTGTCAATGGCCTCGCCGCCGGCAGGGAGCGGGTCTTCCACCACCACGTAATAGCGGTCGTTCGGCGCGATGAGGGTCAGGTCTACACGTATCACATCGCCCAACTTCACTTCGCGCAGCTCAGGGCAGTCCAGCGCCGTGCCGCCCCTGGCAATCTGCTCGCTGACGCAGCTCGCCAGAGTGTACCGCCGCTGCACATAGAAGCCGCGATCCACAGGCTGCACCTTCTCCACCGGCTGGAAGACTTCGAGGTGCGCCGTGTAGTAGAGGCGGCCCGGCCCATCGCCGCGAACGATGCTGAGGGCGTTGGTCGCGTCGGCGCGCAGGTCGGTGAGCGGGATGCTCTGCTTGAGGCTTTCGCGGATCGTCTCGCGGGTCGCCGTACCGGTCGCCCGCTCCACGTCGTTGAGATAGAGCCCGAACTCGTAGTTGGCGTCCAACTCGCCGGTCTCCACCATCCAGTCGGTGAGCGCGATCAGCGCCCACGCCGTCTCCTGCGTCGTCTCCCAGATGCCCGTCTTGCGGGCCACCATCAACCAACGCACGACGTTGGGGATGAGCGCGTTGCCCGGATCGAGCTTGACCAGCGTGTCGAGCACGATGGCCGTGGAGCGGGTGTCGGTGTTCATCGCCCACCAGTCGTGATTGGCTTCTTCCCAATGAGCGCCGGTCGCACTGAGAAGCGCTGCATTGTTGAAGTCGGAAAGCAACGTCGCCAGCCGGCTATCGTTTTGATCGTAGAGCCAGAGCGATTGCGCCAGATACGCGCGCGCATAGGTGCTCAACTTGTCGCGGTTTTCGTAGAGATCGTCCAGGGCGTCGCGCGACGATTGTTTACCTTCGGTCAGCACGTAGAGCAACCACGCCTGACGGTTGGCCTCGCGATAGTGTTTGTACTCCGCTGCCGGCACCAACTGTGTCTTCAGATAGTTCAGGCCGGCGTCCAATACTTCCTGCTTGATCGTCCAGCCGGTTTGTTGTACCTTGAGCAGAGCAAAAACTACGTACCCGCTGACGTAAGGGCTGCTGTACCAATCGTAGCCGTCGCGGCGCGGCCACCACCCCCAGCCGCCGTCGGGGTTCTGCTGCAAGTAGAGCTTGGTGAGACCTTCTTCGATCAAACCGGGCAGGCGCTTTTCGAGATCGGCGTTCTGAATTCCCAATGACTTGAGCGCGTTATAGGTCAGCACGTTGGGCAGGAAACGGCTCACCGTCTGTTCGGCGCACTCGTATTCGTAGTGTTCGAGGTACTTGAGCCCGTCCTGCATCCCTGCGGCCAGGCTGGGATCGAGTTGCACGGTGAGCGCGCCGCGCCGGTCATCGAAGCCCGGCGGCAAAGCCACGGCCTCGGTCGTCGCGCCGGCCTCGATAAGCTGGCCCGCCGTCCCGACGATGTCGGGCGTGGTGTAACGGAAGACCAACAGCGACCCGTCCGGGCCGGTGGTGAGGCGGGGCTTGCTGGCGTCGGTGTAGCTGCCGGAGACCGCGCCGAAGATGAGCTGCGTGCTGGTCACGTCGGCCACCGTGGCCCACCACGTCACCTTGCGCTCGCTGCGCGCCGGTACGAGGATGGTCTGGAGCGGCGGCGTCTCGGTGCTGATGCCGATGCCCTCGGCGCTCAACGTCACCTCGACGTTGAGGTCGCCGTCGGTGTTGTTGCTGACGTTGGCCGCGAGCTGCGCCCGGTCGTCCACCACCAAGAAGCGCGGCGCGACGGGACGCACCAACAACGGCTTGGTGGCGACCAGATCGGCCGTCCCCTCGCCCACGAACGTCTGCGCATTGAGCGCGACGCCTCGCAGCGTCCACGTCGTCAGGTTGTCGGGCAACGTGATGGCGACGGCGCCCCGGCCTTCCGCATCCAGAGCAATGCGCGACGACCAGAACGCGGTGTCGGCGAACTCCTCGCGCACCTCCACACCCGCCGGCGCGGCGATGTTGGCGGCGTATCCATCGGCCATCTTGGCTTCCTGGGGCATGGCCGCCGGCATCGGCGCCATCGTGGCCGCGACCGCTTCTTCGACCATAACCGCGCCCTCCATCTCGCTGGCGCTAAATGCCCTTCCGCCATCCAGCGCCTGCGTCTGGGCCAGATCCAGCGAGAGGTCCTCGGCCAGTTCCTTGAGATAACGGTTGACCGACATGCTCAACGTGCTGCCCGTCGTGACCTGCAGAGCGCGGCGGGCGTAAAAGCCCTGCACGATGTCGTTGCTGCGCGGCATCAGACTGAGAACGGACTTGTCCACCATGTCCAGCGAAAGCTCCACCCCGGCCAGCGGTTCGCCGTTGGGTCGCGTCGCGCGGATGCGGTAAGTCACTTCCTCGCCCGGCTGCGCCTGAGTCGCGGCAGTTTCGAGCTGTACGTCCAGAGTGAACGGCGCCACGTCCACATCCAGCGGCAGCAGGCCCATCTTGAAATCGGCCAGCTCGCCCTGGGCGCCGCGCGGCTTCACCAGCACCACCGAGACGTAGATGTTGGGGATGTCGCCTTCGAGAATCGGCAGGCGGTAGATGGCGCTGTTACTTTCCAGGCGCACAATCTCGTGGCGGCGCACGCCTTCACGCTCGACGGTGACCAACGCATAGTGCGATCCTTCAAACGGCGAGGGGATGAGGATTTCGGCGGCCTCGCCGACTTTGTAGCTGGTCTTGTCGCTGATGAGCGTGATGCGGTCGTTGTTCTCGCGCCGCCAGGAGACGTTGTCTTTGCCGGCCACCCAGATGAAAATGGAGGAGCGGATGGCCTCCGTCTCCGGCGTCGGCTCGGCCGGCATCGCTACGATGTGGTACGAGCCGCCCTGCGCCGGGATGAAGGTCGCCACCGCCTCGCCCAGATCGTTGGTGGTGACGGTCTTCGTGTCTTCCCAGGTTTCTTTGGTATCCCACGTCCAGTAACCGCCGCCGAATTCGTTTTCAACGAAGGTATTGATCCACTCGCGACGGTACAGTTCCACCTTGAGCGTCTTGCCGGGCAGACGGTTGCCGGCCCAATCCACGGCGACCACGTCAATGGGGCTCTCGTCTCCGGCCTCGCCGACGTACTGCTGCGGGCTGAGGCCGATGTAGTACGGGCCGGGGTGAACCACGACCGACGTTCTGCCGGAGATGGCCTGATTGTCGGGACCGGTCGCCGTCGCTTCCAGGGTAATGCGCGCGGCGCTGAAACTGGATTTGACGGTTTCCTCTTCGGCGAGCAAATCCTCTTCAATGGAGGCATTCCCAAAATCGTAGGCCTTCAAAGCTTCTTCCAACTCTTTGCCGTTGAGCGTGACGGCTAGGACGCCGTTCGCGTCCGTCTTCCCGCTGCCCGAGAGGAGCGGCTCAGGAGTTGATGGAACCGGCATCCACCACCAGCAACGGCGGCAATAGTAGGGGTCGTCCACATCGTCGAAACTGTAACGCCCGCCCCACGGCGGCGCGAAGGTATGGCGTTCGGCCAGCACGTTCCAGGTCACGTCGGTGTTGGCCAACGGCCCGCCGAAGTAGTAGCGGGCGGTGATGGTGGCGGCGACGTCCGCGCCACGGAGCACTTCGGCCGTGGGACTTTCGACGACCACTTCAAACTCCGGCGGGCGATACGCGGCCACGGTGAAATCCTGTTGGGCGTACTGATCCTTGAATTCCACCGTGATGTAGTAAGCGCCCAGACTCGCGCCCTCGCCCAGAACCAGGGAGCCGTCGAAAGTTCCCAGCCCGCTCAAGGTGAGCTTTTCACGATAGATCTCTTCGTAAGCGGCGTCGCGGACGGCGACCGTCACGTCTCCGAACTCCGGCAGCGCGAAGGCAACGTCGTCCTCGGCGCGAATCACGCCCTTGAAATACACCGTCTGGCCGGGGCGGTAGATGGGACGGTCGGTGTAAATGTAGGTGCGATAGGTCTGGCCGGACACGCCTGCCCCCATCCCAAACTCCCAGGGGCTGATGCCGCGGCCCCACCCTTCGGCGGCGGCGGCAAAGGGATTGTCGCTGTACACCACCAGCGAATTGCGATTGATGGGCATATCCATACTCGCGACGCCGTCGGCGTCCGTCGTCAACGATCCCAACGAACGGCCATCGTAATCCACAACCTTCAGCGGTAATCCGGCGACCGGCGCGCCGCTGCCGATGTCGTTGACCCAAACGAAAGCCTCTTTGGGGCCGGTTTTGAGCGTCACGTTCAGATTGGAGACCACCAGCACGTGGTACTGGTCGCGCAGGTACTCTTCAGGAATCTCAGGGCAGCTCACCTTGAGGAAATACACGCCCGGCGGAAAGACTTCGTCGGTCTTCTCGCCCAGATCAATGGCGGTGTACTGCTGCTTGTTCAAGGGGCTTTCCAGGTTCACGCGCCACTCGCGCCGCAGTTCTGCGCCTGACGGCAACCGGTTGCGCCAGTCCCAGTACTGGCTGCCCAGGCTGGTGATGGGAACTGTGTACAGCTTCAGGTCGAGCTTGGTCACATTGACGTACCCGGCCACCACCTGCAGCGGGAGCGCGGCGTCGTAGGTACCTATCATGTCAGGGGTTCGCAAGGAGTAAGCCGGCTCGTAGGGGCCGGTGCGGAAATTGACGGTGCGACCTTTGGGGATTTTGTTGCCGTAGGGATCGGCAATGCCGTCGGCAATCACGACTTCATAATCGGAGGAAGGCTGCGCGCCGAAATAAAGCACGAAGGTGTTGTTGTAATAGGAATAGTACGTATACACCAGCGTCGGCGACAACGGCGGCGTCATCGTGATGTTGGGCATCACCGTGTCGGGGTCAATCTCTGTGTTGAATTGGATCTGGAAAGCCGTGTTCGGAGAGGCGTCGCGTTCGCCATCGGATGGGTCGGTCGCCACGATTTCAGGCAACGGGACGGTCGTGAAACTCCACGAGAACGCCTCCTTCATCCCCTGACCGCCGGCCACAGACGTGACGCCGGCGTCCACCCGCAAGGTGTACTTGGTGTTGAAGTCCAACGCCTTTGTCGGCGTGAAAGTCGCCGTATGGCCGCTGATGACAAAATTCCCATTCACGCCGGACGACAACAGCCCGGCGCCTTCCATGTGGAAGAACTGCTCCAGCGACGTCTGGCTCACCGGCTGGTTGAATTCGATGGTGATGGGTTCGTCAATGCCGACCAGCATTTCCCCGTCGCCGGGGCTCACCCACACCACTTGCGGCGGCGCCGTCGTGAAATTCCAGCTATAATCTCCGGCCAACACTGCCCCGGCGACGTCGGTCAGCCCGGCGGCGACCGTCGCGCGGTACGTTACGCCGCCCGCGAGCGGCTCTTCCGGCTTGAAGACGTAGATCGAGGTGTTCAGCCACTCCCCTTTGCCCTTTACCGGCGGATCAAACGCCAGCGGCTCCGGGAAGTCTTCCATCTGATTGAGCGAGGTCAAGGGGACAACAGGCCGGTTGAACATCACGGTGATCGTCGCGTCCGTTTCTATGTCCGTCGTGTCGGGGTTGGGAATGACCTGCGCCACTTCCAGGTAGCCGGCGGTCGCAAAGCGGAACGTCAGGGGTTCGCGCAACGGCTCGCCGGATTCGGCGACGGCGTCTTGCGTAATGATGACGTCGTAAACCGTATCGCGCGGCAACGCCGCGTCAGGTTTAAAACGCAAGGTGCGGGCATCCGGCCAGGAGACCTCGCCTTTAACGGCGGCGTCCTTCCCGGCGATTTGCACCTTGAAGGCTTTGGCGACGGCCCCGGTGTTCATCGGCTTGTCGAACACGATCTCGATGGGGGCGTCCGGCGCCAGGCTCTCGCCGCGCTGAGGGCTGCGCTGGAGGACGACCGGCGCCAGCATATCGGCGGGAACCGGCGTATAGGGCACGACCGGCCGCGTCGGCAACGGCGTGCCCGTAGGTCGCGGCGTATTCGTCGGCGCGAGGGGCGTGGGTTTTGGAGAGCCCAACGAACAGGCCAACATCAACAACAACGAAAGAAGCATCACAAAAGCAGTTATTTTACGGGTCATATTCTCCCTCCTCGGAAAATAGCTTTTAGCCGTTAGCCGGATATAAGGGGTGTTTTTTCGAGCCGGGGTACCGGCTCGA
>DAOUFX010000056.1:0-5720 GCA_034429675.1 Anaerolineae bacterium
TCGAGCCGGGGTACCGGCTCGAAAAAACACTGCCCTTTTATCTCTTGGCCTGCAAGGCCATGATTTTCATCCAACCGTTGTGAACCGCAGCCACGCTTACAGTATACATAAACTACACCAAAAAGCCTTTAAGAACAGCGAAAGAGAACCTTAAGGGGACAAGGGAATCTTTCGCCGCGCCTGCGGGTGTCGGCAATGGTGTAGAGACGCAAAATCTTGCGTCTCTCTGCGTAAGGCCGCACACCTTGCTATTTCTAAGGACATTTTCTATAATGCCTGCACGGCCCTGGTCAATACGAACAACGTCCAGCTAGAAACACTGCACAACGGAAGGAAAAATATCGGTGACATCCCGTTATTTGCACACAAGCGACATCGCGTATGCCCTGGTGGTGCACCCCAACACCGTAAGATTGTACGAGGAGTGGGGGCTGTTGCCGCCGTCCACGCGTGTGGGCAGCGGCTATCGCCAGTTCACCGCAGCGCATCTCGATCAGATGCGGCTGGTGCGTTCGGCCATGCACTTCACCTGGATCGGCGGCGCGTTGCGGCGCGCGATTTACGCGATGATCAAACGCGCGGCGAACCGGGAGCTCGAAGCCGCTTTGGAAGAGGCGCGTCAAATCCTGGAGATGATCCGCGCCGAGCGAGCGCAGGCCGAAACGGCGGTGACGGTGCTGGAACATTGGGCTCAGCGGAAGACGGCGGCGGTTGCCGGCCAATGGCTGCGCATCGGCGAAGCGGCGCGGTTGTTGGACGTGAGCAGCGACAAGGTGCGCAACTGGGAGCGCGACGGCCTCCTCAAAACGCCGCGCGACCCGCACAGCCGGTATCGCCTGTACGGCCCGGAGGAAATTGACCGGCTGCGCATCATCCGCACACTGCGCCAGGCGCGCTATAGCACGATGGCGGTGCTGCGTATGCTGGTGCAACTGGACGAGGGCCGCCGCGAAGGTCTGCGCCAGGCGCTCGACACCCCGGACCCCGACGAAGACATCGTCTACGTCACCGACCGCTGGCTTTCGACGCTGGCGCACCTGGAGCCGCGCGCCGAGGATATGATTGCGCAAGTCGCGGCGATGCTCGCCAGACAGGCGGCGCAAAAGCGCATGCGTGACCCCGCGCTGCCGAAACCGCCCGAAGGACGGGCGCTGGTCGCGGCCCGCTTTGCCGAGGCGTTGGAGATCGCGCTGGCCCGCGTCGAGCCGGCGCTCCCCCTGGAGTCGCTCCGGCTGGTGGGGACGGCGGCGGCGCTGCTCCAGGGCGTCTTCCTGCCGGTACGCGACGTGAACCTGCTCGTCAAGTCGCAGGCGCAGGTGGATGCCTTCGCCGCAGCGCTGGACGGATTCCCCTGCATCGCTCCGCCCGCGTGGGACGCGGAAACCGGCGCCTACGCGGCCCGCTTCCTCATCCGCGGCTTCGAAATCGCCATGACGGCGGCCGGGGACGCCCCGGACGGGGAGCCGGACGCCGTCTTTGAAACGCAAGGCCACGGCCCGTGGCAGCACAGCGTCCCCATCGTCTGCGGAGCGCACACCCTGCACGCCGTCGCCCTCGAACTGCGTCTGGCGACCGAGGTCGCCCGCGAGCGTCACGCCCGCGTCGCGCCGCTCCTGCGCGCCCTGCGCCGGCGCGGCTGCGATCTGCCGCTGCTGCGCCGTTGCCTGGACGCTCACGGCGTTCCGCCGGAGACGCAACAGGACCTTCTGGCGAAGCTTAACGAATTGAGGGAATAAAAAATACTCCCTTTTAACCCTGCCGCCTCAGCAGCAATTCCGGCAAAAAAACTAACCATTATTTTGAAAGGAGCCGATGATGATCAACACACCTGAAGAGTATATGGATTCCGTAGGGGAACCCGGAAAGACATGGTTGAAGGAATTTTTCGATTACATGGGTGAAAAGCACCCGGACCTGACCATCACGATGTTCAGGCAGTGCCCGATGTATAAGTTCAAAAAGAGTTACCTTGATGGATACGTCATGTTCACCGTAGCCAAAACGCATTTCACCTTTCATACACTCGATTTTGACCTGATTGAGGAAATGAAAACCAAAATGCCCAGGGCCGGCTTTGGCAAAGGGTGTATCAAGGTAAAATTTACCGATACGGCGGCAATACCGGAGCTGAAGGCGTTATGCGACCGGGTCATTGAAAGATTTCGGGCGAAACTGGCATAGGAAAGTGTGAGGTAAATCTATGGAAGACTCAGCATCATGGCAACTTATGATAACGTGGGCCGTGCTGATCGCCGCCGGGGCAATGTTGCTGGCCCGGCTTGCGATGATCGCAAACGCCAAAAAGTGGCGAAGCGAGCGACCGCCTCGCCGCGACGTGGACATCAGCCACTTGAACACGCCGCCGCCCGACAGCCTGCGCGCGAGCATCGCCGAGATGGAGGCCCTGGGGTTCCAGCGTCTGGGTGAATTGCAGGTGGAGGAGCCGGAAAAGGGGCCGATCGGGCAGGTCTGGACGTTTGTCAACGCCGAAGGAACCGTTCTCGGCGAGATTGCGGCCTCTGCTCCGCAACCGTTGTCCGGGTTTATGACCGCTTTTGCGGATGGCGCCATTACCGAGGTTTTCTATCCCCACGGGGAAAGCATTGACCACCCCGATTATGTCCATCACTACAGCAACGTCAGCCTGGCGGACGCTTACCGCCGGCAATGCGAGCAGGTGGCAGCTTTCTACGAAGCCCACGGCGCGCCGCGCCCCATCCGCACGATGCAGGACTGCCTGGATATGTCCGCCCTCTACCGCGAGCGTTACTCGCAACGCCTGATGGGAAGCGTGATGCGCTCGCTGACCCTGGCGCCGTTGGTCGCCAATCTGGTGGTTCTCGCCCTGGCGGCGGGCCTTCTGATCGCGCAATACCGCTTCGACATGCCGCAGTGGGCGTTCCTCAGCGCGCTCGGCGTGATCGGCGCGATCACCTTCACCTGGGTCATCCCGCGACTGCGAACCCGCTAGACCACAGGGATTCCTTGTTCCGCCCGGAATGACGATGACGCCGGTCATCGCTATTCCGGGCGGAACTGTTATGCCGCCCTCCTTGGGGTGGAAGTTTGGGGGCGGGCGTAACCCGCCCCCAAATCCCCACTTTTCCTCCTTTTGCCGAAAAACTATTGACAAAATTAAGTCGTATATTATAATTATCAACATAACGATTAAGAATCTTACAAGGAATTTCAAGGAGGTAGCGCAATGTACAAAGTTCCGTCCGAATGCCCGGTGTGTCACGACGATTTATTAGTGACAGAGTTGACGTGTCGCCACTGCGGCACGGTGTTGCGCAACCGCTTTGAGATGGACCGGCTTTCGCGCCTGATCCCGGAGCAGCGGCACTTCGTCGAGGTCTTCTTGCTCTGCGAGGGAAAGATCAACTGCGTGCAGGAAGAGCTGGGGATTTCGTACCCCACCGTGCGCAGCCGGCTGGACGAGATCATTCGCGCGCTGCGCCAGAAGACGCCGGTTCAGGAGCCGGAAACCAACGCCGGTTCACCTTCCCCCGCCCGCCAGGAAATTCTGGATCGCCTGGCCCGCCAGGAAATCACTGCTGAGGAAGCGCTTCGGTTGTTTGAAGAAGCGTAAAAAACCATTCGAGAAAGAAAGTTTATAAGGAGAAATACAATGTTTACAAAGTTATTCGAAACCGCGGAAAATCCCCAGATCACTGTCAAAGAATGTTTGGGAGACCTGATCATCGCCGGAGCGGACACCGTCGAAGTGACCGTTCAGGTTGATGACGGCGACGACGGTCTGCGCGTCGCGCAAGAGGAAGAGCATCTGGCCTTCAGCGCGCGCGGAGACTGCCGCATCACCTGCCCTGCCAATGCGACGCTGATCCTCGACGCCGTGCGCGGCGACCTCAAAGTCAGCGCCGTGCGCGGCGACATCATCATCGGCCAGGTCAACGGCGACGCGCGCATGCACGAGACCGGCGCGTTGACGGCAGAGCAGATTTCGGGGGATTTGTCGGCGCAGGATGTGCAGGGCAACGTGCGCATCCATTCCATCTCCTCGGACGCACACATCACCAAAGTGGCCGGCAACGTCAGCATCCAGTCCGTCGCTTCGGACGCGCACATCTTCGACGTAACCGGCCAGGTGGCGCTCGCCAGCGTCGGCAGCGACCTCAAGGCCGGCGGCATCGAGCAAGGGCTGCTCGCCGAATCGGTCGGCTCGGACGTGAAGTTGCACGCGCCTTTCAACCCTGACGCCAGCTACGTCGTGCGCGCCGGCAGCGACTTGACGATCTACCTGCCCGAAGAACCGAATCTGGAGCTGATCTTGCAGGCCGGCGGCGGTGTGCGCTGCAAAGTGGCCGGGCTGGAACTGCGCGAAGAGGGCGGCGCGATGGTCGGCACGCTGGGCGAAGGCGCCGCGACCATCAAGGCGCAAGCCGGGGGCCGCGTGAAGGTCAAGGGTTATGGCGAGGGAGACGACGGCGGCGAAGGCTTCAACTTTGACTTCGACTTCAGCTTCCTGGAAGGGCTTGGCCCGATGATCGAAGCGCGCGTCGCCGAGGCCATGGCCGGGCTGGATGAGCGCATCCAGGAAGGGCTAAGCTACCTGGGCAGCGAAGAGTTCCAGCGGAACATCAACCAGGTCGCCGAGAAGGCCACCCGCGCCGCCGAGCGCGCCACCGAGCGCGCCCGCGAGATCGCCGAGCGCGAGGCCGAACGCGCCCGCCGCCACGCCGAACGCGAAGCCGAGCACGCCCGCATGCGCGCCGAGCACGCCGAGCGCCGCTGGCAGCGCGCCAGCGGGGTCACACCGCCTACGCCGCCCACGCCGCCCGCAGCGCCCTTGCCGCCTACGCCGCCTGCGCCGCCAGAGGCGGCTCCTTCCGCCGACGACAAACGCGAGGAACGCCTGCAAATCCTGCGGATGGTCGAGGCAGGCACGCTCACGCCGGAACAGGCCGCCAATCTCTTGACTGCCCTGCGGTAATTGCAACAACCGTAAGATACAAGTTGGATGAAAATCGCAACGTGACGGCAGAGGCCAAAAGGAAGGTGTTTTTCGCACACGGTACGCCGTGTGCGAAAAACACTCCCTTTACCCTGGCCGTCAAGGACGGCTACGGACTTTCGACTTTTGACTGTTCCCAGAGGAGAAAATACTATGGAAATCCTACCGGTGCATCCGGATATTTTGAAGGAGATAGACACCCAAAACCATCGCCGGGCATTGGAACAGAGTCACGCTCCGCCTTTGCCGCCCGCCATCCACTCCGACTGGCCCGATCTTTCGCAAACGAGCGGGTGCGCCCGGCAACACAGCAGCAAACTTTTGTACGAACTCGGCCATTCCCTCGTGACCCTGGGAATCTGGCTTGAAGGGCAAAACGCCGTTCATTCTTCCTGATTCCAGGAGCCGCAACCACAACGCCCCGGTAAAAAACCGGGGCGTTTTTGCGTCCATCAAAGCAAAACCCTCCATTTATCCACCAAGGTTGTAAGATTATAAATAGAAATCGTTGTTCACCACCGGTTGGATGAAAATCACGGCCTACAATGCCAGGGATAAAAGGAAAGTGTTTTTTGCGTGCGGAGTACCGCACGCAAAAACCCCCCCCCCTTAAACGGATCGCCGGAAACGATTCCGAACTTTCAACTTTCAACTTCCAACTTGTGACTTTCAACTATTCTCAAGGGAATTCATCATTAACTGGCGTTCACCAGCGGTTGAATGAAAATCGCAATTCAGTGGAAGA
>DAOUFX010000057.1:0-17087 GCA_034429675.1 Anaerolineae bacterium
TCGAGCCGGGGTACCGGCTCGAAAAAACACCCCCTTATAATCCGGCTGACGGCTAACAGCTAAAGGCTAAACGCTATTTTCAGAGGAGACTACTCATGAACACTTCACTTTCAGACAAAATTACACATCGCACGGCAAAAGTTGCCATCATTGGAATGGGCTACGTTGGGTTGCCGCTGGCCCTGGCCTTCGCTAAAGCCGGGTTCACCACGCTGGGCATCGAAGCTAACCCGGACAAAGTCAAGACACTGAACAGCGGCCACAGCTACATCGAGGATGTGTCCGACGACGAGCTGGCGCCGCATTTTCAATCCGGGCGCTTGCAGGCCACCGGCGATTATGCTCGCTTGCGCGAATGCGACGCAGTTTTCATCTGCGTGCCGACGCCCTACACCATCCAACGCACCCCCGACCTCAGCTTCATCATTTCCGCCACCGAAGGAATTGCGCCCAACTTGCAACCGGGCCAGCTCATCGTTCTGCAATCTACCACCTACCCCGGCACCACCACCGAGGTCGTGCAGCCCATCCTGGAGCGACAAAGCGGCCTCAAGGCAGCGCAGGACGAATTCTACCTGGCCTTTTCGCCGGAGCGGATTGACCCCGGCAACCAGCAGTGGAGCGCCTACAACACCCCCAAGGTCGTCGGCGGCCTCACCGCCGACGCTACGGCCGTCGCCGCCGCGCTGCTGCGACAGATGGGCGCGCCGGTCTACGAGGTCTCTTCGCCGGCAGCCGCCGAGCTGACCAAGCTGCTGGAAAACACTTTCCGCGCGGTCAACATCGCGCTGGTCAACGAGATCGCGCAACTGGCCGAGCGAATGGGCATTGATTTTTGGGAGGTCATCGAAGCCGCCAAATCCAAGCCGTTTGGTTTCATGTCCTTCCGCCCCGGCCCGGGAGTGGGCGGCCACTGCATTCCCATTGATCCGTATTACCTGCTCTGGAAGGCACGCGAGTACGATTTCTACACGCGCTTCATCGAGCTGGCCGCCGAGACGAACGAAGCCATGCCATACCACGTCGTGGACCTCGTCACGCGCGCGCTCGGCCTTGCCGGGAAATCGCTGCGCGGCGCCCACGTTCTGGTTCTCGGCGTGGCCTTCAAGCCCGACATCAGCGACTCGCGCGATACCCCGGCGCAACGGGTGCTCGAATTGCTGTTGGCGCGCGGCGCCGTCGTCCATTACCACGATCCCTACGTGCCCACCTTCGAGGTCGGCGGCAACGTTTTCTATTCCCCCGCGCTCGCGATGACCTCGGCGCCGCTGGAGGACGCCGAATTGGCCGGGACGGACGTGGCCGTGATTGTCACCGGGCACCGTTGTGTGGATTACGCCCGGATTCTGGCGCAGACCGGCCTGGTGGTGGATAGTTGCAATGTGACCCGCGGCCTGGTGGGCAAGGCCACGGTGGTGCGTTTGGGCGCGCCGCTCCCGCAGTCGGTATAACAGAATGGGGCAACAACCTGAAAAGCCGCGTCGCCGCGAGAAAACTCCCGCGCAGAAGCTTTTCATCACCGTTCTGCGCGTCTTCCTGGTCATCGTCTTCGTCGGCTTCACCGGCTTCATCGCGCTGAACCGTGAGAAAATCACCTTCGAGCGGCTGAGCAGCCTGGGGTATCTGGGCGCCTTCCTCATGGCGTGGATCGGCAGCACGACGGTGTTGTTGCCGATCCCACACCTGGCCTTCACGTTCACGATGGGCTCCGTGCTGACGCCGTGGTGGGTGGGACTGTGCGCCGGATTCGGCGATTCGTTGGGCGAGCTGTGGGGGTATCTGGCGGGCTACGCCGTCGAGGATCTGGTGGATCGCTGGAAGCTCTATCCGCGCGTCGAGTCGTGGGTGCGCCAAAACGGCCCGCTCACAATTTTCCTGATGGGGGTCGTGCCGATGCCGCTCTTCGATATGGCCGGGATGGCTGCCGGCGCCACCGGCCTGCCGGTGTGGAAGTTCTATCTGGCAACCTGGAGCGGAAAAACCATCAAAGCCATCATTTTCGCCTGGGCCGGACGTTACGGCGTCAGTTGGATAGCGGAGTTGTTGGGACTTGGCTAACCCTTATCTTCTGCGCAATGCAAAAATCTTCACCGGGAGCGCGCGCCGGCCCTGGGCGCATGCGCTGGCCATCGTGAACGGCCGGGTCGCCGGGCTGGACGCCGCAGCAGAAGCCTGGGCCGGAACGCCGGGGCTCGTCGTCGAAGACCTGTCCGGCGCTCCGGTCATCCCCGGCCTGACGGACGCCCACGTTCATCTGATGTGGTATGCGCTCAGTTTGCGCGAGCTGCCGCTGCGCGACCTGTCGCGTGCGGCGCTGCTGGAGCAGGTGGCGGCGCGCGCGGCGCAAACGCCGCCCGGTACGTGGATTCAAGGGCGCGGCTGGGATCAAACCCGCTGGCCCGACCGGCGCTTCCCGACGGCGGCAGAGCTCGATCGGGTTGCGCCGCAGCACCCGGTGGCCCTGGTCGCCAAAAACGCCCACGCGCTGGTCGCCAACTCCGCCGCGATGCAGGCCGCACACATCACGGCGGCGACGCCCGATCCGCCCTTCGGTAAGCTGGGGCGGGATGCAGACGGCGCGCCCGACGGGATGTTCTTCGAGCATGCCAACCACCTCATTCAACAGGCCATCCCTGCGCCGTCGCCGGCCGAAGTGGTGGAGGCGTTGGACGAGGCGCAACAACATCTGCTGGCCGCCGGCCTGACCGGCGTACACGACGTGGACGGCAATCCCGCCTTTGCCGCGTTCCAGGAATTGCGGCGGCAAGAGCGGCTGCGGCTGCGCGTGGTCAAATACATCCGCCGCGAGGCGTTGGCGGGGGCGTTGGCCGTGGGCCTGCGCAGCGGCTTTGGCGATGACCGGCTGCGGTTCGGTGGGCTCAAGCTCTTTGCCGACGGCGCGCTGGGCGCCCGCACCGGCGCGATGTTTACGCCCTACCTCGGCGAACCGGACAATGCCGGCTGGCTCACCCTGGCCCCCGACGACTTGCAGGACATATCCCGCCAGGCGGCGCTCGGCGGGATCGCTCTGGCGATTCACGCCATCGGAGATCGCGCCAACCGCGTGGTTCTGGACGCGCTGGAAGCCGTCAAGCCGCTGGACCCCGCCCTGCGCCATCGCATCGAGCACGTCCAGCACATCCTGCCGGAGGATCAGTCGCGTCTGGGGCGCCTGGGGGTGGTCGCCTCGATGCAGCCCATTCACGCCACCCACGACATGGACATGGTCGAGCGTTATCTGGGGCCGCGCGCCGAATACGCCTATCCCTGGCGCAGCGTGTCCGCCGCCGGGGCCGTCTTGGCTTTCGGCTCGGATATGCCGATTGAGGTGTTCGATCCGTTTGGGGGGATTTACGCAGCCGTGACGCGCCGCCGCGAGGACGGCGCGCCCGGCCCTGAGGGATGGTTCCCGGAACAACGTCTGTCGTTGGCGAAAGCGCTGCGCGCCTACACCTGGGGCGCCGCCTACGCCGCCGGGCAGGAGGCATGCCTGGGGTTGCTCCTCCCCGGCTACCACGCCGATCTGGTCGTGCTGAGCCGTGACATCTTCTCCGCCCCGCCGGAAGTGTTGCTTGGACCTCTCGTGCGGCGGGTGATGGTCGGCGGCGTCTGGCAATTCAACAGCCCTATCTCGAACACGATTCCGGCTAACAGCTAAAAACTAACCGCTAAAAGCCGGCTTCGCAAAGCCCTACAACAACTCCTTGTGCTTTTCCTCGGCAAAGCGGCGCAGGTCTTTGAGCCGTTGCGACGGGACTTCCTGATTGGGCAGGAGCGTTTCCTGGATGGCCTTGCCCCACCGGTCCACCGCAGCGCGCAGTTCCTCCCACAGCGCCACGATCTCGTGGTAGTAAAGCTCCACCTGTTCGTTGATAGAGGCGACCTGCTCGACGCCCTTCTGGTTGGTCAAATCCTGTCGCCGCCAGCGGTCTTCCTCCGACACCTGGCGTTTCTGCCAATCGCGGGCGAACGTGGATTGCCACTCCTCCCACTGCCGCTTGAGCCGCTCCTCGGTGATGCGCTGCATTTCGGCGATTTCGTTCTGGCGCTTCTCGATGCGGGACTGGAAGGCGTCCAGCCCTTCCAACGCCTGTTTGTTCTGATTGTAGAGCAGCGCATATTTCTGCGTCTGCTCGACCAGCCGCGTCACTTCGCCGTTGACCCGGTCGGCCTGATCGGTGTATTGCTTGACGCGCTGTTCGCGCTGGAAGTCGGCCACGCGCAATTCTTCAATGCGCGGATCGTAGGATTTGGCGATCTGGATGGCCTCTTCGACGCGCGCCGGGATTTTGCGGACGCTGTCTTCGACCCGCACGATCTTGGCCGACAACTCATCCAGGCCCTTGCGCAGTCCGGGGATTTCGCCCTCGACAGCGGCGATGCGCCGGGTGTCGGCGCGCCGCTGCTCCTCAAGGTAGACGATGGATTGCAGCCGGTCTTCGATACGTTTGGTCAGGTCGGCCAACGCATTCGAGATCGTCTGAATCTGGCCCTGCAAACGTTGTTCGCCGGCTTCGCGCGCCTTCAGCGGATCTTCCAGGCGCATCAACTCCCGCAATTTCACGGCGATCTCGGCCAGTTGCTCGTTGATGCCCTCGCTCTCGACGCGGCGCAACTGCTCGCTTTCCACGCGCTCGCGCCGCGTGGTGGCCTTGAATTCCTCAATGCCGCTGCTCAAATCGCGGTGAACTTTTTCCAGCATGCCGGGATAGTCCTGCGTGCGGCGTATTTGCGTTTGGAGACCCACAATATCCTGGTGCATCCGTTCAATGTCCACGGATTGCGCTTCGATGGTCTGTACCTGTTGTTCGATGCGTTCTTGCAGCGCGGAGATTTGCAGCTTGTCGCGCTTGCGCTCCTCGTCCAACCAGCGAATCATCTGCTCCATCTGCGAGAGTTCCATGATCAAGCTCCTTAGAAACTGGGGGATTAGGGATTGGGGATTGGGGAATGGGGAATGGGGATTGGGGAATGGGGAAAATTTCTTCCCTAATCCCCTAATCCCCTAATCCCCTAATCCCCTAATCCCCTTATGTGCATTATTTGTGATGTGACCCGGTTGCATTATACCTTTGCCGCGCCGGGATACAATCCTATCTCCGGCGCCAGATGGGCGCCAGAAGCGCCTGTTCTTCCGGGGTGAGCACCTGCAGGCGCCACACGGCCAGGGGATAGACGACCAGAGCCGCGACGAACGCCGCCAGCCGGCCAAGCGGCAGCAGGAGCAGCGCCGCGCCCCCCATCAGCGCCGCCGCCGCCAGCGGTCTGGCGAGAATGCCCCACCAGTTCACCGCGCCCAATTGCCCCCGCACCCCGATCGCGAACGGAATCAACAGCGCCAGTTCCGAGAAGATGTGGATGATGGCCGATGCCTGGTAGCCAAACCTCGGCATCAGGATCAGATTGGCAATCACGGTAAAGCCAAAGCTGAACAGATAGGCGCGGATCAGATACCGTTGCTGGTCCGACGCGATCAGCACGTACTGGGTCAGGCTGTTGATCCATCCGATCGGCATGGACCACGCCATGCACTGCAGCGCGATCATGCCGCCGGGCAGATATTCCGGCCCGCCCAATACCAGGACCATCTCGCGGGCGGCCAGCGTCGCCAGGACGGCCGCCGGCAGCGCCAGTGTGACCAGGATTTTGACGCCGAGGTGGTAGAACCGGGCGAATCCGGCCTTGTCCTCGGCGGCCTGGCGCGAGATGACGGGGAAAAGCGCCAGGGTGAACATCGAGGGGATGACGTTGAGCGTGTCCAGGAACTTGTAGCCGATGCTGTACAGGCCCAGTTCGGCGCTGCCCCGGATGGCTTCCATCAACGAGATGTCCACTTTGAAGAACAGGGTTGCCAGCAGGTGGTTGACCATCAACGGCCAGGATTCCCGCAGCATCTCCCGGCGCAGCTCCGGCCGGGATTCCCACTTGGGCCGGAAGAACAGCCGGACGGCGGCGACGCCGAGGATGCTCATCGTGATCAGGTTGATGACGATGGCGGAGCCAAACAGCCCCAACAGCCCCATTCCCAGCACCAGGACAACGGTTCCCAGCGTCACGCGCAGCAGCGTCGAGACGACGGTGATGGCGGCGGGGTATTCGGCCTTTTCGTAGGCGTAAAACAGCGAGGTCAGCCCCTTGGAGATGGAGCCGGGGATCAACCCGACGTAAAGCAGCCCCAGGGCAATCATGGCCTGCTGTGAAGCCGGTTGGGTGACGCCGGCGATAAGCGTCTGGCGCAGCGCGATGAATCCGACCAGCAAGGGGATGCCGAGCACGCTCAGGCCCAGGCGCACGAGAGTGGTGTTGAAGAGATAGCGGTTGGCCTGTTCACGGTGACGCGCGACCTCGCGGGTCAGATAAGCGTCGAGCCCAAAATTGACGATGATTTCAAACCACAGAAAGATATTGATGGTGTAGGCGTAATCCCCGGCGCTGGATGGGCCGAGGATGCGCAACATCAGCGCCGCGAAGGCCAGGGTGAGCACCTGGTTGAAGATATTGAGCAGGATGGGGGCGATGCTGTTTTTGGCGACCCGCTGGACGGCGCTGGCGCTCTCGGTTTCGCGATACACCCGTCGCCAAAACCACAGCGCGACGAGAAAAACCAGCGTCATCCCGCCGATGAACGAAGCGAAGGCGCCGACTTTGACGCTGTTCGGGCTGTACTTGAAGCGCACCGTCGCGTCTTCTTCCAGCAGCACACCCCGGAAGTTGCCGGCGACGCGCGCGATGGGGACTTCGGTCTCCTGATCGTCCCCGGCGCCGGGCGGGCGCACGAACGCCTTCCATCCCTCAAAATAGGCGTCGCCCAGGATCAACCACGAAGGCTCGCCGACGGTGGCGTCAACGGTGACTTCGTTCAGTCCATAGGCCGTGATGGGCTGCGCCTGCGGCGCGCCGGCCTGGGGCGCGGCGGCGAACGGCAATCCGGCGACCTGGTCTTTCTCGACGATGGCGTAAAAGCGCGGATCGTAGGTCAGCATGGCTGCGCCGGCGGCTTCCACGCTTGCCACCTGCACCGTAGCGCTGACCGGCAGGGTGAACGCGCGCGGCGCGACGCCCAGATTCTCGTAGACGCGCAATCCTGCATCCTGGTAGACCAACCGGTACTTGGGCAGCGGGACTTCTTCGGTGGTGAGAATGTACTTGACGTTGAGCATGTCCGTCAGCGGGCTGTCCAGGCTGGAAAATTGGGTGAACGGCGCGATGCGATTGTAAGGGAGCCCGCCCTGCGGTTCGATCCAGCCCATGTAGCGCGCGTATTGCGCCGTGAAGAGGCTGTCGTAACCGCGCACGTCCTGGAAATCGTACAACATCCCGACGTTGGCCGTGAAAGGCGCGCGGCCCTTGGGGTCGAAGGTGGAGAAGCGCCACAGTCCCGTGTCCTGGCGCAGGAATTCGACGACCGGCGGGGTGTAGGTCAACAGATCCGGCGCCACCGCCGGGTTGAACCCCGCGCCGAAGGCCACCAGATCCAACAGAATTATCCCGACGGCCAGGGCTTCCCAGATCGGGCGGCGCTTGAGCCACGGCGGCAGATAGATGGGGCAGCGTGAAACGCGCAGGACGGCGCCGGCGGCGATCAGCAACAGCGCCGCCGTCTGTATCCAGGGAAACAAATAGGAGTAGAAGGCGCGATGGTCGGGAAAGGTGTAGGCGGCGCGCGCCAGCGACCAGAATGCGCGCTCGACCAGGCCTTCGATCTGCCCGAACGCGAGCCGCGAGGCCCACAGTCCGGCCAGCAGCCCCAGACCGCTCCAGAGCGCCAGCGCCGCGACGACGCTGACGAGATTGGGCGTCGTGTCGAAGAACAGGATGCGCACAATGAAAGGACGCGACGTCGCGTGGGCCGGCTTTGCTGGCGCGTCCGCGCCGTCCGGCCCGTGGGTCTGGCGGAACGTCCTCACCGTCGCGGCGCCCATCCCCGCCAGCGCCGCCAGCGATACCGTCAGCGGAAAAACCCAGCGAAACGGCGAATGGGATTGGTTCAGGAAGGGCAGCGCATAGACGATCGCGTACAGGGGCGTGCCAAAGATGCAGCCCAACGAGAACAGCGACAGCGCCGTGAAAAAAGGAACGTAGGGATGGAGCAGCCAGCGCCGCACCCGGCCCCGCACCGTCCGGGATGCGGCGGCGGGATCGTCCTCCGGTTCGCGCGGCGGTTTGCAGATGGCGATCAAGGCCAGCAACAACGGCAGGATGCCGACGTAAGCGGCGCCTTCGACGTAGTTTTTGAGGCCCCAGTCGAAAGCGCCCACCGGGTCGCCGTAGGCGTTGGTGGACGCGCGCAAGAGCTGCCCAGTGAACACGTCGCGCAACGTCCGGTGCGTGGGATTACCGAAGAAGTTGGGGACAAGGAAGGTAAGGACGCGGCGTTTGGGATAGGCCCAACCCAAAACATCGTTGAGCGTCACCGCATCCTGGCGAAAACTGCTTTTGACGACCTCGTAAAGCGGCAACAGCTGAACGGTTCCCAGCGCCAGCCCCAACCCGACCATAATCGCCAGTCCGGCCACCGGCTTGAGCACAACGCTGCGCCAGGTCGCGCGTGGTTGGGTGAGCATGGTATGCGCCAGCCGCCATCCGGCAAACGCCGCCGTGACCAGCAGCACGAAGTAGGTCATTTCGGCGTGGCCCGCCAGGATTTGTAGCCCCAATCCCAGCGCCCCAAAAATGGCCCAGGGGAGGAAAGCCTGTTTCTGCCCCAGAAAGGGCGCGCGGCGCACCGTCAGATCCACCAACGCCAGCAACAACGGCAGCCACGAAGCCGCCGCGACAATCATCGGGTGCACGGCGGAAATCACCAGGAAGCCGCTGAACTGGAAGACCAGCCCGGCGAGAAACGCCCCGTGGTATCTGGCGCCGATGACGCGCCCGAAAAGGTACATCCAGATGCCGGCCAATCCCAGCTGGATCGTCACGAAAAGGCCGAAAGCGCGCGGTGCGGGCACAAAGAAGAAAATCCACGTCAGCGGGTAAAGCGCAGAATGTTGCCCGTTGGCCAGAAAAGGATGCCCGGAGAACAGGTAGGGGTCCCACAGCGGCAACTGTTGCGTCTTGACGGCATTCACCAGCAGGCGCTTCCAGGGATAATTCTCCAGGATCAGATCGGCCAGCAGCGGATTTTGCGGCGCGCCGACTCCGAGGGTTGTCGCCGCAGATTGGTAGGGCTCAAAGAGATACAGCGCATCGGCAGGGAGCAGCGTTTTGTTGCCCAGCGTAACCGGCGCAAACAACAGCAACGGCAACAAGAGCAAAACTCCCATCAGGGCCAAATCACGCCAACGTTGTTGCATGACACACTCCGTTAGTCAGGGTTGCTACGACGGAGCAATCCTATCATGCAATGCGCAATACGCAATGGCGGCGATTCGGAAACCGGGGAAAAACACTCCCTTGAAAATAAATCGTTAAAACGTTTGAACGTTGGAACGTTGGAACGTTCAAACGTTCCAACGTGATTTTCATCCAACCGCTGGTGAACCGTCGGTTAATGAGAAATTCCCTTCCTGTTTTAGCAGACCATTTTCAAAGTCGGAAGTATAATGCTAACAACGGTTGTCTCACGTCCCCTCTTGAGCGCAAAAAGGAGGCCGCGATGAAGAAGATGGCATTGACCGCATTGTTCTTAAGTTTGCTGCTAGGATTCCCCCCAGCCCCGCAGTTGCGCGCGCAGGGGCCGGATTTGCAGTTCGATCACGTGTTTGACCTGGGTGCGCCGGGCGGCCAGGCGATGTTCCAGGATGACGACGGCTTTTTGTGGATCGGCGCGGAGGGCGGCGGGATGTTCCGCTGGGACGGTTACACGCTCAAGCAGTACAAGGCCGGGCCGGGGGAGTTGTCAGATGGCATCGTGTGGCGCATCGTACCGGACCAGGAAAACCCCGATGTGCTGTGGATCGCCACCAACAATGGGTTGGACCGCTTCGATAAAGCCGCCAACACGTTCACTTACTACCACCATGACCCGGAGGACCCCACCAGTCTGGGAAACAATGCCGTGGATGAACTAGTCCCGGATGAATCCAACCCCAACATCCTTTGGCTGGGCACGCTGAACGGCCTCAACAAATTCGACAAGAGCAGCGGGACCTTCACCCGCTACGAGCCTGATCCCCAGAACCCCGCCCAAGGGCCAGGCGCAGCGGAAGTGTGGCGCATGATCGCAGATACGGCGGATCCCAACGTGCTCTGGCTGGCAACGTGGGGCGGCGGACTGAATAAGTTTGAAAAGGACAGCGAGACCTTCACGCACTACCGCCACGACCCGGCAAACCCGCAGAGCTTTGGCGGCGCGGACGATATGGTGAGTGCGGTTGTCCAGGACAGAGACAATCCCGACATCCTGTGGCTTGGAACAATAGAAAGTGGCCTGGAAAGATTTGATAAACGCAGCGAAACGTTTACCCACTATCGCCACAATCCCGACGACGCTAACAGCCTGAGGAGTGGTCTCGTTGCCCTGGTCTACGATGACGGCGATGGTAATCTGTGGCTTGGCGGGATACTTGAAGCTAACGGATTGACCCTGTTCAATAAACAGTCTGGACGATTTTCCGAATACCGCGCCAGCCCCGGCAATTCCAACAGCCTGAGCAATGACCTGGTGGCGAACGTCTTTGAAGATCGCGCCGGGATCTTCTGGATCACGACTTATCCCGGCAAGATTGACAAGGTGGATACGTACACCCAGAATTTTGCGCTGTACCGGCATAACCTCGACAACGAGAACAGCCTGGTCAACGACGCCGTGACCACGCTCTACGAAGACCGCGAAGGCGTTCTCTGGTTGGGCGCCCAGGCCGGACTGAGCCGCTTTGACCCGGACGACGGCAGTTTTCGCAACTACCGGCAGAATCCCGACGAGGCCGGCGCCCTGCCCGCCGATTACATCCTCGGCTTGCTGGAGGATTCCGGCGGGAATTTCTGGATATCGGCGTGGAACGGCCCGCTGGTGAAATGGGACCGCGAAGCGGGTCGCGTGGCGCAGCGTTACCCGACCGAAATAGAAAGTTTCACCCAAATCGTCGCAGACCCCGGCGATCCCAACGTGTTGTGGTTGGGCGCGCGCGGCAACGGCGGGCTGGCCAGGTTTGAAAAAGACAGCGAAACGTTCACCTTCTACCCGCCTGATCCGGCGCATCCCGAAAAGGGGCCCAGCACCTCCTACGTTTTTAAGGTCATTCACGACCGGCGCGAGGATGTGCTGTGGTTGGGAGGCTACAACGGGGGCGGGCTGAACCGGTTCGACAAGGCCACGGCCACGTTCACCCATTACACCGCCGATCCCAACAACCCACAAAGCCTTTCTGCGGAATCCATCTCCGACATCTACCAGGACGCCAACGGCATCGTGTGGGTGGCGACGCAGGGAGGCGGCCTGAACCGTTTCGATCAGGAAAGGAGCGTCTTCAGCCACTACGCCGCGGACTACGGCATTCCCAACGAGGTGTTTGGGATTCTCGAAGACGACGCCGGCTATCTCTGGTTGAGCACCAACTCGGGCTTGCTGCGTTTCGATCCGCGCAGCGAAACGGTGGATCGCCGCTACATCCAGAGCGACGGGCTGCAAGGGGACGCTTTCCTTGGCGCCAGCGCGCTCAAAGCCGGCGACGGCGCGCTGTGGTTCGGCGGGACCAACGGCGCCAACCGCTTCTACCCCGACCGCCTGCGCGTCAACCCCTACGTGCCGCCCGTCGTGCTGACCGCGCTGACACAGGGCGGGGAACCGCTCGGGCCCAACGCCCCGGAGAGCCTCAAGGCCATCGCGCTGGACTGGCGGCACAACTTCTTCGAATTCGAGTACGCCGCGCTCAACTTCACCCTGCCGGAGAAAAACCAGTACCGCTATATGCTTGAGGGCTTCGACTTGGAGTGGTACGACGCCGGAACGCGCCGCTTCGGGCGTTATTCCGGCCTGCCCGGCGGGGAGTACACCCTGCGCGTGCAGGGTTCCAACAACGACGGCGTCTGGAACGAGGAAGGCGCCGCGCTCGCGGTCACAGTGACGCCCGCCTTCTGGCAGACGTGGTGGTTCCGCGGCGGATTGGGCGCAGTCTTCGTCGCCGCTGTCGTGGGCTTCTTCACGCTGAGGCTGCGCAGCGCCGCGACGTTGCGCCGGCGGTTGGAGGAGCAGGTCGCCGCGCGCACCCGCGAGCTGCAGGCCGCCAAAGAAACCGCCGAGACCGCCAGAGAAGCCGCCGAGGTCGCCAATCAGGCCAAGAGCGAGTTCCTCGCCAACATGAGCCACGAATTGCGCACGCCGCTCAACGGCATCCTGGGGTACGCGCAAATCCTGCAGCAGCGCAAGCCGCTGAGCGTGGAGCAGAGCGACGGCCTGCACATCATCCAGCAGAGCGGCGAACACCTGCTGACGCTCATCAACGACGTGCTGGACCTGGCGCGCATCGAAGCGGGGCGGCTCGACCTCTACCCCAACGACTTCCACCTGCACCATTTCCTCACAGTCGTCGCCGGCATCGCCCGGGCGCGGGCGGCGCAGAAAGACCTGCTGTTCTCCTACGAGGCGCTCACCGAACTGCCGCAGGGCGTGCGCGCCGACGAAAAACGCCTGCGCCAGGTTTTGCTCAACCTGCTGGGCAACGCCGTCAAGTTCACCGAGCGTGGCTACGTCACATTGAACGTCAGTGTGCTGGCGCTGCCAGAAGGCGCGCCGGCGCGCATCCGCTTCGAGGTGGTGGACAGCGGCGCCGGCATCGCGCCGGAACAGCAGGAGAAGCTCTTCCTGCCCTTCGAGCGCGCCGCCGAGACCCGGCAACACGTCGAGGGCGCCGGGCTGGGGCTGGCGATCAGCCGCCGCCTGGTGCGCGCCATGGGCGGCGAGATCCAGGTCAAGAGCGCGGTGGGCGAAGGCAGCTCCTTCTGGTTCGACCTGGACCTGCCGGTGGTAGCGCTGGCAGAAGGGCCGGCGACGCCCGCGCCGCAGATGATCGTCGGCTACGCAGGCCCGCGCCGCAAAATCCTGGTGGCCGACGACAAGCCCTACAACCTGCTGCTGCTGGTCAATCTACTGGAGCCGCTCGGATTCGAAATAATCACGGCCAGCGATGGGCAACAGGCACTCGATCGCGCGCTCGCCGAGACACCCGATGCCATCGTCCTCGACCTCATCATGCCGGTGATGACCGGGTTCGAGACTGTGCAATCGTTGCGCGCGACGGATACCATGCGCGACGTTCCAGTTATCGCCATGTCGGCCAGCGCCATAGACGCGCAGAATCAAAAGCTGGCAGGGTGCCAGGCGTTCATCTCCAAGCCGATCAACATTGCCAAACTGCTCGACCTGCTCCGGACGCAGCTGAATCTCACGTGGCAGTATGAGACCGCGACACCCGATGCCACCCCGGCGCCCACACCCGCCGTCAAATTCACGCCGCCGCCGCAAGTAACCCTGACAACGCTGTGGGATCTCGCCCTGAACGGCAACTTGCAAGAAATCCGGCAGCAGGCGGTGCAGCTCTCCCAGGCGGACGCCGCCTACCGCCCCTTCGCCGAACACCTGGAGCAGCTGGCCCGCGAATATCGCATCAAGGAAGTGCGGGCATTTTTAAGGCAATACGTGGAGCGTGAGCCATAGAGCGAGAATCAGGAATCATGAATCATGAATCAGGAATCATGAGTCGAATAGAACCATGAACGTGATGCGTGAAACGTAATTCGCAATTCGCTGACTCGCTGACTCGCCATTCTTGGAGGAGCCATGAACATAGACGCCGCCCAAACACCGAAGACAACCGACAGACGACCGTGCATCTTAATCGTAGACGACAACGTGCCCAACCTGCGGCTGATGGCCGACTACCTGGAAAACAGCCAGTATGGCGTTTTGGCGGCGCAAGATGGCGAGGATGCCCTGGTCATTGCCCGCAACATGCAACCCGATCTGATACTGCTGGACGTCATGCTGCCGGGGATTAACGGCTTCGAGGTCTGCCGGCGGCTAAAGGCGCAGCCGGAGACCCGGGACATCCCGGTGATTTTCATGACCATCCTTGAAGCGACCGACCAAAAATTGGAAGGATTCCAGGTCGGGGCAGTGGATTATGTGACTAAGCCGTTCCAGAAAGAAGAAGTGCTCGCGCGCATCGCCACACAGTTGCGGTTGAGAGCATTGACCGAAAACCTGGAGCATGAAGTACAGGCGCGCACACTCGAACTCACCGCGGCGCTGGCGCAACTCCAACAGGAGATGGTTGAACGCAAGCTTATGGGCGCCCACATCACTCATCTCAACGCCGTACTGCGGGCGATCCGCAACGTCAACCAACTGATTGTGCGCGAAAACGATCGAGGCGCGCTCTTGCAGGCCGCTTGCAAGACATTGATTGAAACGCGGGGATACGATGCCGCCTGGATCATCACAGCCGATGCAAATCGCAATCCGGCGCAGATATTTCACGCCGGTGAAGCTGCTGCCCAGGATGCGCTGGTGAATCAGACAGCGCGGGGAGAATGGCCGCCGTGGATTCGGCAAATGCGCGAAGCTTCTGCGGAATCCCACAACATCGAGATGAACATTCAGGGTATCACATGCCCGCACAACGAAAGCGGCAGGCTGAGCGCGCGTCTGCAACATGGAGCGATGACTTATGGCGTGTTGGTGGTCTCTTTGTCGCCGACACTGTTGGATGACGACGAGGAACGCGGCCTGCTATGGGAAGTAGCTCAAGACATCGCATACGCGCTCGCCAACATGGATCAGGAACGGAAACGCCGGCAAATTGAGACCGAGCGGGAACAGTTGTTAATTCAACTTCGCGAACAGATACAGCGCGTGCAACAAATCATAGACGCCGTACCGGAAGGCGTCTTGCTGTTAGACGCAGAAGGGCATGTGGCGCTGGCGAATCCCATCGCCAGAAACGACCTAAAGGTGCTGACAGAAACGCAAGAGAACGCCCCGGTGACCCGTCTGGGAAACCGGCCCCTCGCCGAAGTGCTGGAAGCGCCTGAAACCAAGGGGTTATGGCACGAGGTGCAGGCAGGGAAGCGCATCTACGAAATCATTGCGCGCCCGGTGATGCCTGACGCGACCATCGTCAATTGGGTGCTGGTACTGAACGATGTCACACGACAGCGCGAAATCGAGCATGGCGTCCAACGGCAGGAACGATTGGCCGCGGTAGGGCAACTGGCCGCCGGGATCGCTCACGATTTCAACAACATCATCGCCGTGATTATGCTGTACGCGCAGATGCTCTCACGCTCCCCGAATCTGTCAACCCGTGAACGGGAACGGACCGGCATCATCTACCAGCAATCACAACATGCGGCCAACCTTATCCAACAAATCCTCGACTTCAGTCGCCGCGCCATCCTGGAACGCCAACCTTTGGATCTGTTGCCCCTGCTGAAAGAGCAAATCAAGCTACTGCACCGGACGCTGCCGGAAAATATCCAAATCGAGTTTACCCACGACGCAGAAAATTACTTCGTCCACGCCGACCCCACGCGGATGCAACAGATGCTGATAAATCTGGTGGTGAATGCGCGAGACGCCATGCCCAACGGCGGCGCATTGCAAATCACACTAAAACGAGAAACGGCGCTGCCGGACGCGCCGGACACCATGCTACCGAAGGCCGGCAAAGTCAATGAGTGGGTAAGCTTGAAAGTGGCGGACACCGGCACCGGCATCCCCCCCGATATCCTTCCCCACATCTATGAACCGTTTTTTACCACTAAGACCCCAGGAAGCGGCAGCGGGTTGGGGCTGGCGCAAGTGCACGGCATCGTCGGAGCGCATGAAGGCTATATTGACGTGAGAACCGGTGTGGGAAGCGGCACGACGTTCACAATCTATCTTCCGGCGCTGCCGGAATCGGTGTTGTCTGCCACCGAAAAGTCGGGCGGCCCGCCGCTGATCGTCGGACACGGCGAGCTCATCCTCGTGGTTGAGGACAACCTGGCGGCGCGCCAGGCGCTGATCGAAAGCCTTGAACTCTTGCAGTACCGCACCCTGGCCGCCGCGAACGGAAATGAGGCACTCAACATCCTGGCGCAGCATGGCCGGGAAGTCAATCTCATCATGAGCGATGTCGTCATGCCGGAGATGGGAGGGCGCATTTTACTGCAAACCCTGCAAGCGCGCGGCGTGACGATTCCTGTCATTCTGCTCACCGGCCACCCGCTGACGCGCGAAACAGAGGGCCTGCACGCATCAAGCCCGGATGCGTCAGCGGTGGAATGGCTATCGAAACCTTACAGTCTGGATCAATTGGCGGAAACGGTCGCCAGAGTTCTGGCATAGTGGAGCCTTTTCTCAGAGGCGGCCCGCGCTACCCGGCAACCGGCGTCTGTTTTGCCGCAGCAAACCAGTTGAGGTAAGCCACGACCGCTATGGCAACGTAGGCCAGGGTCTTCGGCAACATCAACATGCCTACCGCCGGCGCAAGGTCGGCGAACAAAACCACCGGCGTGTAACAACCGAACGAAATCAGAATCAGCGCGCCGATCCATGTAAACGCCCGGTCATGGGCGGCCAGCGCATCGCGGAGAATCAGGTACGCCACGCCGAGACCGGACACGAACAACGGCACATTGCGATAGATCGCCCAATCCCGGGGAGGGTCCACGCTGTTCCAACCATTCTGCGGGAACGCCAGTAACACCAGTCGCACCGCCGCAGCGGCGAATAGCACGTATCCAAACACACCATAAGGTTTCTCAAACCGGCGCTGCCAGATGACGAGCAACAGCGCATAGAAAAAGGTCATCGTAATGGAGGTCGCGAGCATCCCCAGGCTCAACGGCGCCAGAGTCCGCCCAAACGCTTCGACCGTCCAATACAGGTTTCCCTGAAGTGATGCAATCACACGCGCAATGAGATGGCCGGTATCGCCAAACGCCAATAACCCGAAGGCCCAGGCAAAGAGCGGGGCAAACCGCCGCGCCGATGGGGGCATCTGCGCCTGCCGGCGCACCATGACGATCACCAACCCCCAAATAACCACCAGGTACATCACATTAAACACCGATTCCACCCACATTTGCACGGTAACCATCTGGACCTCCTTCAAAAGCGGTTCTCATTGAAAAGGCGGTTTTGCGGGGAAAACACCCCCGCA
>DAOUFX010000058.1:0-10691 GCA_034429675.1 Anaerolineae bacterium
TTCTTTAACTTTCCAACTTTCAACTTTTAACTATTTTCAGAGGAGGAATAAAAGACCTATGAGAACCGAATTCTTGCAACGATTAAGTATGATGCTGCTCGCGCTCTTGCCAATGCGGGCGATCTTCGCCGACGCTGCGCCGCCGCCCGGTATGATCCTCGGTATAGCAATCGTCGCCATTCTTGTGCTGGGGCTCATTGTCGCCGCCATCGTCGTCGCTGCGGTCCTGATCATCCGGGCGATCAAGAAAAACAACACGCCCAAACCCGACGCCTGACAGCCCTGCCACCAGAGATGACGATTCCGGCTAACGGCTTCTGCAGGAATCAGACCCAATGGGCAAATCATGCGAATCATGCTGAGCAGATACCTGCTCGCCCTGGCGCTGACTCTCGTCAGCGAAGGCAGCATCGCCTACCTGTTTGGACTGCGGAAGAGGCAAGCTGTGCTGGCCGTTGCCGCGATCAACGTGATGACAAACCTGATTTTGAATTACTGCCTCTTCCTTCTCGGCTACCTGGGCGTCGCCGTATCTTTTATGCTCGTCGTCGCCCTGGAAATTCTGGTGGTCGTCATCGAATGGCGGCTGTTGGTCTATGTCTTTCGCGAACCCACGGAACGATTTCTCCTCCTGTCCATCGTGGCCAATACGGCTTCATTTCTAGCCGGCGTACTACTTTTTTGGATATAAGGAAACAACATGACGACTTCACAAAAACTTCAATGGCTGCGCAGAATACTTTTAACCAAAGTGATTGTAACTTTCCTGTTTTGGGGACTGCCGCCGCTGCTGGCAACGCCGGAGATCGCGGCGCTGGTCAACATCAGAATGCCGGAAGATCCGATCTTCGTCCGGATGTTCGGCGCCGTGGTCATGGCTTTCGGCGTGGCCTACTGGTACGCCTATCGCGACCCGGTGAAAAACATCGCGATCCTGAAAGCGGGCGTCGTGGACAACGGGTTGGTCACTCTGACGCTTCTCATCACGGCCTTGACCAAGGGGCTTTCGAGCTGGACGCTGTGGGTTTCCATGGTTCTGACAGCGGCGTTCTGCGTCTCGTTTTGGGTGTTGATGCCAAAAGAGACGGAAGAGGATCGAGCCTGATCCGCAGGCGGGAAGAAATTCGATATGGATAAAATGACGGCAGCTTACCGGGAATTGGAAAAAGCCTTCGTCCGCTGGGCGCAATCAGAGGAAAACGTCCGCGCCGCCCTCGTGGTCGGCTCGCGGGCGCGGATTGATTGCCCTGCAGACGAGTGGGCCGATCTGGATATGTTCATCTTTGCGAACGACCCGAAACCTTATGGGACGACCACCGGCTGGCTGCGATCCATAGGCACGCCGTGGTTGCACTTCACCGAGCCGACTCCCGACGGGAAGCAGACGGAGCAGCGGGTGCTGTTTGAAGGAGGATTGGATGTGGATTTCGTCCCGCTCCCCGTCGCCACACTGCACGCGATGCTGGATCACGGCTTCCCGCCGGACGTCGCCGACATGATTCACCGGGGCGCGCGGTTTCTGGTGGACAAGGAGGGATTTGCAGCGCGAATCCGAGGTCTTGAGATCAAACCGCCTGCCTACACCCCGCCGTCCGAACCCGAATTTCTCAACCGGGTGCACGACTTCTGGTACCACACGGTATGGACCGGAAAGCATCTGCGCCGGGGAGAACTGTGGTGGGCAAAATCTTGTTGCGACGGTTACCTCAAAAACATCCTGAACCGGATGCTGACATGGCACGCGCAGTCATCCGGGGTCAAGAACGTAGACACCTGGATGCGGGGACGCTTCCTGGAAAAATGGGCTGATCCGCGAGCGCTGGCCGCCTTGCCGGCAACGTTTGCGCACTACGACGAAGAGGACATCTGGCAGGCGTTGTTTGCGACGATGGAACTCTTCCATTGGCTGGCCATCGAGACGTCCGGCCTGCTGGGTTATGCGTACCCTGCGGACGGCGAGGAACACGCTACGGCGCTTGTCCGGGAGATGTTCGCGGGAAGATGTCCCCCTGACAACAAATAAGACGTCGCCAACATGAAATGGAGGGGTTATGATCAATCCTAAACATAGTACACTGCTCTGGCTCGCCGGGATCTTAATCGCAGGTTTTATAGGATTCTTCGGTGGACTTCTTAGCTTCTATATATTTCTTCGGGTCAGCGATCTGGTAACAATTCCTCAATGGAAATATGAACTGATAACCCGAATGTTCGTGGAATATGCGGCCGATGATTTGCCACAGGACGCCGATCCTCCATGGGAAGCAAGGTTATCGCCCCAGGCCGCAGTCGGCGCAGATGCCGGCATATTCAGGATAGACACAACCCAAAATCTCACCGAGCTGGCTCTTTTCAGTCAGAATTGGGGAGCAAGCAATGCAAAAGGATCCACGGTAGAAGCCAGAATGAGACTGAATGATTATTCAGGCGACCCGGATTCTGGTGGAGCTGCAATATGGGTAGAAGATGACAAAAATGCAGAAGCGATCCTCATCCGACCCGGCGGCATTAGCCTCTATGCCGCTCATCTGGCTTATGAAGTTGATACGAAAGACTATCACGTCTACAAAATTGTAGCAGCAGGGAGGGATATTCTGGTTTATGTGGATGGGACTTTGGCAATTGATGGTACCGGCACATACGGAAGTAACGAGTGGCCTGCCCGGAATATGATTGCTTTTGGCGATGGCTCAGGAGGATCTGCCGGCTATTCATCCTGGGATTATGTATCGTACTATCCCGGGTTTCAAATACAGGACAAAGAGCGCTAGACCTCACTTTGGAAAGATGCGCAGCCATGCGACTATCCGTAGTCCGCATCAGTCGCAGCCGCCGGGCGTTTTTGGCGCGACGGCACTACAAAAATGCTCAGGATTTGTGACATGGATACTGGACCCAGAGACCATCACTATGCTTTTGCGCACCGGGTTCTTCCGGCTGTCTTCTATTCTGACCCCGGCAAGTTTTTTGAGATTTTAAATACAGAAGGTAGTTTTCTGCGCTTTCTCTGGAAGCAAGTCGGCAGCGAACTCGCCGAGGGCAATCGCCTGGCAGCGGATGAGCTGAGGTATGACATCAACTACCTTGAGAACGGCACGATGATTGCCCTGGTCACGCTGCCTTCCCCGCAAGGCGTCACTGAGGCGTATTTTGTGGCCATCGTCTACCGCCCACCGGCCAGACAGCACAAGTTTTTTGAAGAGAAAGCTCTGGTGCGCTTCATCACGTTGGAATATGGCGCCCAAATGGACGGCGCCCCCAGAACCGTGTTGTGCGAGTGGAATGCGAAGAGAATGCATCTCAACCTGGGAGATGGCCCTGAACCGAAGGCGGAGGCGTTCCTCGAAGCGGTCTACGCTTTACTGCAATAGGTATTCAAGCAAATTATGATGGAAACGGGGTGTGCTTGACTTTTCATTTGGCGCATGCTATAATCCCCACATTCAACAACTTTAGCACCCCGGTGGTATATACCAGTGACCCTAAACAAATCCTGCTGGGGCACTAAGAAAAATACCAAAATGCAATTTCAAGAAAAAGGAGAACGACTATGTTTCAAGATCGCATCCGTGGCAACTATGAAAGCCTGACTCCAGGGTTCCGCAAGCTTGCAGATTTCATTATGAACAACACGCTGGATGCCGCATTCCTGACGGCTACCGAGCTCTCACGGCGTGTGGGCGTAGACCCGGCCACCGTCGTGCGTTTTGCCCAAGAATTGGAATACTCCGGCTATCGCGAACTTTCCCGCGAGATCAAACACTATGTGCGCGACCAGGTCACCTCGACCTATCGCAAAGCCAGCGAAGCCAGCAGCACCGAAGCCTTATTGCGAGCTCTGGTTGAAAATGCCAGCCAGAACATGCAAAGCTTTGTCACCACCGACCTGCCCAATGTAGTCAAAGCCATCGAGATCATCAAGACGGCCCCGCGCATCTGGTTCATCGGAGAGTTTACCGGCTATGATGTCGCCGCTTTTGCCGCCAAGAAATTCCAAAGTTACGGAATTGCCAGCCTCACCTTCCACCCCAGCATCGCTGAAACCGCGAGCGGCATCGCCCAGATGAAAGACGGCGATGTTCTCCTGGCTTTCGCCGGCACCGAACCCAGCCTTGACACCGGCTATGCCGTCCGCCTGGCTCGCGAGAAAGGCGTCAAGACCATCACCGTAACTGGATCGGGCGTCACGCTCCCGGCCCGCGAAGCCGAGCTCACGATCATCGTCCCCTGCAAAACCCCCGTGGGCGCCCCCACCTTCGGCGCGCTGATGCAGGTGATGGCGCTGATCTGGGAAGCAGTCATGCGCGGTCGTGAGGAAGTGACCACCAAAGCCTTCCAGGAAACTCAGGGCAATATGGAGAAGATTCTGAAACTGCGCGCCGAAACCGCAGAGTACGAAGTAGCCGCTCCGCAGAAACTATGGGGCGAAGGCCTCGCTCAGTAGCAAAATCGCCGGGAATATCCCTGGCGCTTGAGAATCTCAGACGCCAGAAACGGCGGTGTTTACCGATGAAGGCGCCCTGTTCCCCAGGGCGCCTTTTTTCAACTAGAAACCGGATATAACCGGTGAACTATTCGGAATGGATGGAAATCACATTGGAAAGGCGGAAATGTTCAAGGAACTTATCCAGGAGAACTACGAACGATTAACACCGGGATTTCGCAAACTGGCAAACTATATCTTCCACCACACCTTCAATGTCGCCTTTCTGACATCTGAAGAACTGGCGCGGCAGGCTGCCGTTGCACCGACCACAATTACGGGCTTCTGCCGTGAACTGGGGTATGCCAGTTACGAGGATTTGTCACAAGAGATCAAAAATTACATACACCAGAAAATCACCACGTCGTATCGGGACATCCAATCGCAAGAGAAAAATGAATTTATCGGCCATGTGCAGGAAAATCTCATCCAACGGTTAGAGCACGTCCACGCGACACAAACGGACTCACTGGTGCGCGCCTGCACAATTTTGGAAAAAGCGCCATACATCTGGGCCGCTGGCGACTTTTCCAGCTATGACATCGCCACTATCTTCGTCCGGGGGCTTCAAGCCTTTGAGAAACCTGCGACGGTTTTCCACGTCACGGCAACTGAAATCGCCACCTCTCTTGCGCAAATGCAGGCCGGCGAGGTATTGTTTGTTGTGGCCAGTAACCATCACGACACCGGTGACGCACTTACAGTTATCAGGTTGGCCCGTGAAAAGGGCCTTCAAACTATTTGCCTGGCGGTAGCCTCCGCCGAGAGAGCCGCCAACGAAGCCGACGTGACAATCTTCTTTCCTTCACCGGACATAAAAACTCCGGTTAATCTCGGAACACCCCTGGCCATCGTCAGTATCATTTTGGAATCGCTGGTTGCCCAGGACACAGATCTGATTGTCGGAAAATTCACCGAGATGTTCACACTTGCCGGGAAACTGCGCGAAATGCGGCACGAGGATGCGGCGTAACATGCGGATTGAAAGACACGCGGGCTAGACAAAACTATCCGTCCGGCCCGCTAGAATTTACTCCCGCAGCCGGCGTTTTAAGCGCGCCGCCAACGAATCCGCCGTATCCGCCTCCGGTTTGGACGGAGTTGCAGGGGACGGCGGCGCTGGAGCAGGCGGCGGCGCCGCAGGAGGTGGTTGCGGCGCAGTGGGAAGCATCACCGAGGTATCGTCCGGCGCCTGACGTTGGCGCTGGCCCGGGGTCCCGTCCGGCTGGCGCCGGCGTATAACCGTCGCGGCAAGCGTCGGCGGCTCCGGCGCCGTTGCCACCGGCGCAACGCGGCGGCGACGAATCCAGGCCTGCACCACGGCGATTACCCACAGCACATCGGCGCGGCTCAACGATAAACGCCGCCACGCAATGTCCACCGGCCACACCAACACCACCAACAGAAGCAGCCACGGCGCCAAAAGCTGGCCGGTTTCCCGCCCCCGCAGGGTATGGGCAAACACACCGGCGGTGTCCGCGATCACCTGCCCGCCCCCCTGCGCCGCCAGTTGCGCCACCGCTGTCGTCGCATCGCCCGGCAGATATTCCTCTGACGCCGGCGGCGCCCATCCGGCCACCAAAGTCCGGTCGCCGTAAAGACGTAACAAGGCGACGCCACGTTGAGCGGCAGCCTCAAAATCGCCTTCGTAACGCCCCGGCGCCGTCTGGTGCAAAGGAATCAATTGCGGCTCGGTATTCACGCCCGGCTCGGCAACCTGCGCTCCCAGCAGCAATCCATCGGCGTAACCGCCTTCGGCAGCCAGCGCATCCACAATGATGTGCGCCCGGTCTCCCTGAGGGGTCACCCGCAAAGCCAGTCCGGCATCGGAGGGCGATAACAAAACATCACGCACCACCGCCCCCCAGAAACGGCTGAACTGGTCCCACGAAACCCAGCCGGCAGCCCATTGCCCCGTCGCGTCAGAAGTCCACGCCACGGAACGCCCCAGACCAAACTGCCATACGGCCAGCAACGGGTCTTGCTCCGAAGCCCGCCAGACTACCTGCGCTGTCGCCTTGGCGGTCGAGGCAACGTAGCCATGCAACGGCGGAACCGTCTCCAGCGAAGCCACCGGCCCCCACAGCGAAACCGGCAGCGGGTAGAAGGTCTTTTCGACGATGTAGGAGCGCTTGGCGCGCGCCGTCTCCTCGGAGAAGATCGCGGGCAAATCAACGGCCTGTTCGGTCAGATAGAATCGCCCCTGCCCCGTCTCGGCCACCTGCCGCAAGAAAGCAACATCCGTGCCGCTGCCAATGGAAACCACGCTGATGGTGGTCTTGCCATCCACCCATCCGGCCACCATAGATAATACATTCTCTTGATGTTCAGAATCGGAGCCGTCGGCCAACAGCAAGACATGCCGTTGGGTATCCGGCGACAAGTTGGCCTGGCGCAAGAGCGATTCCGCATATTCCAGGCTTTCCCGCACGTAGATGCCGCCGCCGCCCGCCTGCAATCGCCGCAATGACGAAATCACGCTCTCGCGCTGCGCCATCGTCACCGGGCCGATTGTGTCGGCCGGGCGGTCGTCGTAGGCGACCACCGCCAAAATGTCGGTATCGTTCAACATCTCGGCAACCCGGATTGCGGCCTCGGCGGCCAGTTTGATCTTGGTCACGCCTCCCTCGGACATGGACATACTGCCGGATTTATCAATCACCACCACCATCGCCATCGGCGGGAAACGCTCCGGGTCTTGCACGCGCATTTCCACCGGCAGGGCTTCCTCCAGCGGCGTATTGGACCACCCGCCGACACCGTAGCTTTCGGGGCCGCCCACGGCCACCAGCCCGCCGCCCACGTCGCGCACAAAATCGCGGAGCGCCTTCAAGGATTGCGACGAAAATTCACGCGCCGGCGTGTTGACCACCACGACACCGGCGTACCCTAACAACCCTTGAACGGAGAGCGGCAATTCGCCGGGGAGCGCCGTCTCGACGGTCAGGCCGGACTGCGCCAGCGCCCGTACCAACGCCTGGCGGTCTTCCGGCGACCCGACAACCAGAACGCGCGGCGCGCCTTCCACCAAAACCCAGCCGTCCGCGCAGTTGTTTTGCAGAAATGTATCATCGGCGGCGTCCAGACAGACACGCAAAGGCACAAATCCGGCCTCGACCGCCTTGAACGAAAAGGCCCATGACGCCTGAAGCCACGCCCCCTGACTCTCCGCCAAATCCAGAGCGCCCTGGCCGGACTGCCCGGCGGCGCTCCAGGAGAGCGCCACGGGCTGCGCGGTGTTTCCGCGCACCTCCACCGCCACCGGCACACGATCGCCGGGATAAACGCGCGCCGGCAACTGCAAATCGGAGATCCAGGCTTCGGGGCCGGGCGCGCCGGTTCCCGACTGCGCGACGAGCAACTCGACATTGCGCATACCCGCCTCGCGCAACGCCCAGGCCGCCTTGCCGGCAGTCTCCAGCCCATCGCTCAACAACACCAGACGACCCGGCGCCCCGTCCGGGATCAGCGCCACCCCCAGGCGCACGGCTTCCTCGATGTCGGTCGCATCGGCGCGCGGCAAGGTCGCCACCGACGCCAACTCGTCCAACGGCGACAGCGGATGGTCCACCCAGGCGTCGCCGCCGAAGGCCACCACTGCAGCCCGATCGCCCGGTCCTTTGCGGGACAGGCTCTCGTTGACAAACGCTATCTGCGCATCCCAGGCCGATCGGGTGCTGGCCGAACGGTCCAGCAGAAAAACTAACGACAAATCGCGGGTGCGCCTCGACCAGCGCACGCCGAGTAAAGCCAACAACAGACCCGTCACGATCAGAAGTCGCAGGAGGTGCGCAAACGACAAACGCGACGCCAGACCGCGCCAGAAGTCGGCCAACGCCTGAACCGGCCGCGCCGCGCGTTGCCGGTTCCCGGGCAAGCGATTCCCAAAGAACGGGCGCCACCACCAGACGGCCTCGACCAGCAGAAGCAACAGCGCCAGCGCAATCGGCCAACGGCTGACATCGCGCCAGCCAACTGTTTCGCCAACGGCAGAAGGAAGAATCTGCCCGGCGACGCTCACGTCGCGCACGCGCAAGTCGCTCTCGGCAGTGTCCAAAAGTGCCAGCGCGACAAATTGCGACGTCAACCCGGCCTCGGTGCGCGACTCGATGCGATACAGCCCCGCCGCATGCCGGTTGACCTGAAGCGCATCCAAAGAAAGCGCCTCCCGCTCCCCATCCGGCGTGATCAACGTGGCTTTTGTCGCGCCGGACGGCAACGTCGGCGCCCACGGGTAACCGGAAGGCAACGGCAAAACCGGCTCGACCGAGGTCTGCGGCAACAGCCAGCCCACCAGATTGGAGGTCAGAATGGGGAAAGCCAGCCGCAGCGGGAGATCGGAGTCGTGCAAATCGAAGGCCAGACAGGCAACCCGTTGCGCTGGACGTTCCACCACCCACAAGAGCGGGCCCGACGCCGTCTCCAACAACACCTCGGCGTCGGCGGGCGGCGTATAACGGCGCATCTGCGAAATGTGAACGTCTTTCCATTCCACATACTGAAGCAGCGCGTGCGTCCACTGTCCGCGCACCCCCAACGTGGGCGTGACCAGGATGCCCGGGTCGCCACACAGCGTACCGGGTCCCGGCGCGATAAGCCATTGGTTGATCGGCGGCAACGTCGTCGTCACCGGGCCGTCCACCACCAGGAGGCCGTAGAGTTGGGTGGTGTCCGTCATCGCCGCCTGGGGCTCGTTCAGGGCCGCCTGCGTCAGCGATAAATCCGGCAATATCCGCAACGACTGCGCCAGAAACCGGTTGCCGGACGAAAGCAAAAGCACGCGCCCGCTGCTCGCATTGGAAAGCGCCACCCAGGCCCGATCGTCCAGCGCAAAGGCATCGGATTCTTCCATGCGGGCTTCAGCCTGGCCGGATACAGAGACAGAAGGGAATGTCAAGGCGACGTCGCCATCTTCCGGCAGAAGCAGCGTACGACGCTCCACCGGGACGTCGTCGGCGTAGAGCGTCACCGTGCGCGTCGTCTCCGGGCCGGCGTTGCGCAATCGCACCAACGCCGACAGACCCTCTCCCGTGCGCCGCAACGCAAAAGCCACAATTCCCACGTTGGCGGAAGCGTCGCCCACGGTGAGCAATTGCGCCTCGCCCGGCAAGGCCGGCAGGGCCGTGTCTATGGCCCCATCGGTGACAATGAGCGTGGTTACATCGTCTCCGGCGGTCAACCCGGCGGCCAGCGCCGCCGCCCGCTGCCAATCCGCCGGGCCGTCGAAAGGCGCACGGAAGTCCACCTCGCCGACACGCCCCTCGGCCAATTCATCCAAAACCCGGCGCAGGTCGCCCTCATCGCCGCCCTGGAGCAAAAGCCGCGGCGTCGGGCCGACGGCAATCAACGAAACCTGATCGGCGGGAGAGAGCGTGTCGGCCAGTTCACGCACGGCTCGTAGCGCCGCCTCGAAGCGCGTTCCGTGCTCCAGCTCGGCCTGCATGCTGGCCGAAACGTCGAACAGCAGAATAACCTGGCCGTGAAGCGCCACCGGCGTCGGCACGGCCGGGCGCGCCAAGGCCAGAACCAACGTCAGCAGGATCAGAAGCTGCAAAAACAACAGCCAGTTCCGGCGCAACTTTTGCCACGGGCGATTGGCGTGACGATCCGCCAAGACGGCTTTCCACAACAAAATACTGGGGACGGTAACATTCTGTCGCCGCAAGCGCAGCATGTACAAGAGGATGATGGGCGCCGCGAGGAGCAACGCCAAAAATCCGAGGGGGGCTAGAAAATGCATCGGCTATATCCCGTCATTTTGAAAGAAATAGCATGCCGACCAGACTGCTCAGAGCAAAAATGAGCCCCATAATCACCGCCATGCCCAAAAGGGCCACGAAAACGTTGAGCGCCAAAATCGTCTTGTTCCCCTGGCTCTGGCGCCCGGTGAGATGGGCTCCCGCGCGATCGTAATAGCCCAGGCTGGAAGCCAGCGAGCCGACGAAAGCGCCCAGCAGGATCCACCCGGTCTCACGAGCTGGCGGCTGCCACCATCCCACCTGAGTTCCGATGCGCAACGCCAGCAGCACTACCACAGCGCCGACCACAGCGCCCACCAGCTGGTTGCTCAACGGCGGCCTTCGCGATTTCGAGGACGATTCCGAAGTTTTGGCAGACGTTTCTTCTGTTTTATTTTCCGACATAGTTGATCTCTCAAAAAAGCCCGCGAACACGGGGTTAAAAATAGGGTTTTCGCGGGCGGGTACTC